>JARKOK010000253.1 GCA_029975765.1 Aggregatilineales bacterium | reverse complement strand
CGATTGAGGCGTTCGGGCGCACGCCCTGCTCGCGGTCGGCCACCACCGGCTTGCCGTCGTCGTCCAGTCCATCCACCGGCATAATCCCGCGGCTGAACCAGCCGTTGGCCGCCGCGCGCGCCGCCTTCAGGTGGCTGTCGTAACCGATGCGGTCGGCTTCCTCGCGGCTGATGTGCCATTTCTGAGCGATTTCGTCCGCCGCGATGCCCTGCGGCACGAGGTTGTACGCTTCCAGCATCCGGTCGGTGAACGGCTGCCCGCCGCTCATGCTTGAACCCATCGGCACGCGCGTCATGCTCTCCACGCCGCCGGCGATCATCACGTCAGCCTGACCCGATGCGATCATGCCCGCCGCCAGATGCACCGCCTGCTGGCTGCTGCCACACTGGAAATCAATCGTCGTCGCCGGAATTTCGATGGGCAGCCCGGCATCCAGCACCGTGTTGCGCGCCAGGTTAAAGGTCTGCTCCCCCACCTGGCTGACACAGCCCATGATGACATGCTCCACCAGCGCCGGGTCAAGCTGCGCCCGTGCCAGCAGTTCGCATAACACCAGCGACCCCAGCCGCACCGGATGTACCTCGCGCAGCCAGCCGCCGCGTTTGCCTAACGGAGTCCGCACCGCTTCAATAATCACCACGTCACGCATCTTTATACCCCATAAAATTAAATCGTGATTCGATTATTTCATCATAACGTAAATCGGGCATGAGTACGGGCAAGATTCATCCCGCGCTCATGTTGGTTGTATCGCAGCGTTACCACACTTAGTTCTTCAGCCGTGCCAACAGGCAGAATGAGTGAGTTATGATCTTCAAGCTGTTTTCATCAGCGGGTCGGGATGCCAGTACAATGTCATCAACTGCTCAGCGCGCAGGGCCACCAGCGCATAGGTTATCCCGTTGGTGTCGGCAAACTCCACCTCATACACCCCCGACTCCCATTCCTCAACCACTGTGCCCACCTGCCCACGCTTCAACCCTTCCTGAGGCAAATCTTCCAGCAGCGCCACTACATCATACTGGTTCATCGTCACTTCTCGCTTTCCGCTACTTCACAAAACAACTGGTTAAACGAGGGAAATCTTCTCCCCGGCGGATCAGCCATGTCGTTCGCACGATGGCTGATCCCGCACCGGTCGTTAGAGTAAAGTCTATCACATAACGTTCACCATAAGGGGTCGGGGCTATCGGTTGTGCATCGTGTGTGATCACAATTTGCTGCACGGTCTCTTGCAAAAACGGCGCATCATCCAACGTCAACCCCAGCGCGGATTTAAACACACGCGCTTTGTGCCGTCCACTTGGATGGTCAGGATTCAATGAGTATTCGGTAAACTTGTGTAAAGGTACAACTGCCCGGTTAGCATTTGGCAGCAGGGTCATCGTAACCCCAACTCCTTCACCTACCCCTTCAGCCGCGCCAGCAGGCCGCAGTAGCGTTCGGCCACTTTGTTGTTGCTCACAGCGATATGCACCGCCTTGTGCGTGCCCACCAGCACCACCATCTTGCGCGCGCGGGTGATGGCGGTGTACACCAGATTGCGCTGCAACATCATGTAATGCTGCGTCATCAGCGGAATGACGACGACGGGATATTCCCCGCCCTGGCTGCGGTGCGTGCTGATGCAGTAAGCATGGGTGAGTTCTTCGGCTTCCGTCCAGTCGTAGTAGACGTAGCGGCCATCCATCACAATTTCGAGCAGGTTCTCGTCGAAGTCTATGCCGGTAATGCGCCCGATGTCGCCATTAAACACATCCTTCTCATAGTTGTTACGAATCTGCATCACCTTGTCGCCGGCGCGGAACACCCGCCCGCCCAGCTTCTTTTCCGCCAGCCGATGATCGCCGTTCAGCGCGCGCTGCAAGGCGTCGTTCAGCGCATGAACGCCGATTGGCCCGCGATACATGGGCGCGATCACCTGTACATCGTCCATCGGGTCATAACCAAATTTGTCGGGCAGGCGGTTCAGCACAATGTCCACCACCAGTTCGGCGGCCTTCTGCGGGTCTTCTTCCTTGAAGAAGTAGAAGTCGCTGCTCCTGTTGTGCAGGTAGGGCATCTCGCCATGATTGACGCGGTGCGCGTTGTCCACAATCAGGCTGTCCGCGCTCTGACGGAAAATCGTTTCCAGCCGCGTGACGTGCGCGAGGCCGCTGTTCATCACATCGCGCAGGACGTTGCCCGCGCCCACGCTGGGAAGCTGATCCACGTCGCCCACCAGCATCAGATGCGTGGTGGGGCGCAGCGCCTTAAGCAGGCTGTAGAACAGCACCAGGTCAATCATCGAGGCTTCATCCACGATGACCATGTCCGCCTCCAGCGGCGCGTCGTCATCCTGGGCGAAATAACCATCCGGCGAATAACCCAGCATCCGGTGAATGGTGCTGGCAGGCTGGCCGGTGGCTTCGCTCAAACGTTTGGCGGCGCGCCCGGTGGGCGAGGCCAGCCGGAAGCTGCGTTTGGCGGCCAGCAGCGCGTTAATCACCATTTGCAGCGTCGTGGTTTTGCCCGTGCCGGGGCCGCCGGTCAGCACCGACACTTTGCTGGTCAGCGCCGCCCGGACGGCGCCCTGCTGCTGGTCGGTCAGCGCCACGTTGTTCGATTTCGCCAGTTCCGCCAGAAAACCCGGCCAATGGGTGTCGCGCCAGGCTGCCGCCAGACTGGACGGCGACAGCGCCATATCGCGCAGGCGCTGCGCCGCGCCCTTCTCTGAATGGTAATATACCGGCAGATAAATAGCCGTAACGCTGGTGCCGTTATCCTGCCGCACGCCGTCGCTGATGAGGTCTTCGGCCAGGATTTGCCCATCCAGCACGGCGGAAATGCGCGCCGTGATGTCGGGGCGGTCGGCGATTTCCAGCAGATCGCGGGCGGTATCCAGCAGCACCGCGCGCGGCGCGTAGGTATGGCCTTCGCTCGCCAGTTTGTTCAGCGTGTAATGCAGCCCGGCGCGAATGCGGTTGCGCGCGTCCGGTTCGATACCCATCTGCCGCGCAATCATATCGGCGCGGATGAAGCCGATGCCAAACACCTCGTCCGCCAGCCGGTAGGGGTCGTCCTTGATTTTGGTGACGGTTTCCTGCCCGTACTCGGCGTAAATCCGCACCGCCATGCGGCTGCTGATGCCGTACCCTTGCAGGTAGATCATCGTCTGGCGCATGGCCTGATTATCCGCCCAGGCTTTGACCAGGCCGTGCGCAAGGCTGGTTTTTAAGCCGGGGACTTCTTCGATACGGTGCGGCTCGCGGTCGAGGATGGTCAGCGTCTCCTCGCCAAAATGATCCACGATGCGCTCTGCTGTGCGCGGGCCGATGCCCTTGACGATGCCGCTGGCGAGATAGTTGATGATGCCGGTTCGGCTGGTGGGAATGATCGGCCTGACCATCTCGGCACGGAACTGCATCCCCCATTTGGGGTCATTCAGCCACGCTCCGCTGAACTCGACGGACTCGCCCGGTTGCAGTTCCGGCATGGTGCCGACCACCGCGACCGTACCATCACGGGCGGCGGCGTCTGGTCGCCTTTTGTCCGGCGTCAGCTTCAGGACGGTGTAGCCGTTTTCGTCGTTATAGTAGGTGATCCGTTCAATCGTGCCGGTGAGTGTTTCCATACCCTTCATTTTAGCACAGGCGAACGGCAGACAATAAGCGGAGCACCTATCGGTGAGAAGCTCATGAGAAGGCTGCCAGAAATGCCGGTTACGCCGCGTCAGAGGTATTTAACCGTTCAGATGTCTGATATGAGGCTGCCGATCATGACCCAACCCCAGTTCAGTACCACGACCGCCGCGCCGGCCATTCATCCGGCCACGCGGCTCGGCCATGTTCACTATACGGCGGCGAACCTCGAACGCCAGATCACATTTTACCGGGACATTCTGGGCTTTAAGCTGCACTGGCGCGAGGGAGACTCCGCCGGGCTGGGCGCGGGCGGCGCGGATTTGCTGCGGCTGACCGAACAGCCTGGCGCGCGGCGGGTGCGCCGCACCACCGGCCTGTACCATACCGCCTTCCTGGTGCCGACGCGCTGGGAACTGGCGCAGCTTTTAAAGCGCATCGCGGAAACCCGCACGCCGATTCAAGGCATGAGCAATCACGGCACGCACCACGCCATTTATCTGCCGGACGCGGAAGGCAACGGCATCGAACTGGCGTGGGATTTTCCCAGAGCGCAGTGGCCGAAGACCGCGCGGGAGATGATCGAAGGCAATCAGGGACTTGCGCCGGAAACGGTGTTCAGCGCACTGGCCGACAGCGACGCGCCCTGGGACGGGCTGCACCGGGAGACGCAGGTCGGCCACGTCCACCTGCATGTGGCGTCCCTCGCCCCGACACGGCAGTTTTACCATGATGTGCTGGGCTTCGGGATTCCGTTTGATTTTTCGGATGCGCCGGGCGGGTTCGCGGATACGGCGCTGTTTTTTGCCGCCGGTGATTATCACCATCACATCGGCACGAATATCTGGCAGGGTGAAGGCGCACCGCCCCCGCCGCCGGATGCGGTTGGCCTGCGATATTTTACGGTGATCGTACCGGACGCCGCCGAACTGGAGCGCGTCGTCAGCCGGGTGGAAGCGGCGGGCGTGACCGTGACACGCGAGGCCGACGGCGTGCGGTTTCATGACCCGGCGCAGAACGGCCTGCGGCTGACGACCGCCGGCTAACGTATCGCCAGGGTTCAACCCATCAAGCCGGGACACGACAGGCTGTGTCCCGGCGCGTTTCTGCCGTCGAACATTACGAAATTCCTATCATTTTTCACCAAAAGTGACCAATAAGTTAATTCTTTGTACCGGTATTTTACCTATAATAAAAGTAACCGAGGATGTCAGAGCAGAATTAAATTCTGCGGCGCTTCGGGAAAATAGATAGGGAGGTCAGGGTTATGTACGCGCAAGTGACCATTATTCAGGTCCCCATGGATAGGATCAGCGACTTACGCCACGTGATCGAAACCGACTATCTGCCTATCGTGCGGAATCGCCCCGGCTTTCTGGCAGCCTATCTGCTGGAACAGATAGACGACCCCGACAGTGCCCAACTGGTGCAGTTCTGGAACACCCAGGGCGATGTGGAAAACTTCCACCGCACCGGTCTGCTGGAGTCGTCGGTGCAGAGCATCGCGGCGTATCTGCCAGGCGTGCAGATCAAACGCCAGGGTTACATCGTGCGGACTGCCGTGCGCGGCGCTGCCGTAGCCGAGACCGTTGGCTAATCACCCCAATCGTATGGATGCGACAGCACCGCTCAGTCCCCATTGGTCCGCCGGACACGGGGGCTTCATGCCGGGCCACAGCGCAGTTTGCCCCCGCTCCGGGCACGCCGTCCGGGCATCAGGACGAGCCGTTAGCAACCTTTTATATGGACAGCCGCCGCAGGCCGCCCAGGCAGCGTTATGCGTCCGGCGTGCGGGCGTCAGGTAAGTTCCTCCGCTTCGGCGTATCGTAAAAGATAACGAATTCTTTTTACCTCAGGGGGAAACTGATGATCCATTATGTTTACCGGTGGGCCGGGCTGCTGGCCGCTGCCCTGTTCTGTCTGGTCGTGCCAGCCGTCCGCGCGCAGGAAGCGCCGCCCTTCCGCGTCTACCTCACCTTTGAAGATGGCCCCACCGCCGCTTACACGCCGCAAATCCTTGACATTCTGGCCGAGTACAACGCGAAAGCCACTTTTTTTGTCAACGGCTGGCAGTTGAAGGGCAAAGAGGCGATTGTACAGCGCATCGTGCGCGAGGGGCACGCGCTGGGCAATCATCTGTGGCAGGAGATCGGATATTATGCCGGCACACCGGATGAAAAGGTCATTGCTGCGTATTACGAAACCGAGGCCGCGATTCGGGCGGCACTGGGGCCAGAACTGCCGGCCTATGACGCGCAGACCAGACTGTTTCGCCAGCCGGGTGGCGGCGGCCACGCGCTGATTCTGTCGGAGGGTGAGCCGGTCATCAGTTACAACTGGAATGTGGATGGCGACGACTGCGGCTACCGCCTGCCAGAAGGCATTGACCGTGATAACTTCGACCAGTTTGTGCTGGACAACGTACTCGGCACGCCGCACCCACCCGACCATCTCTACAACGCCTACGATTATGGCGATGGGGTGATTATCGTGCTGCACGACATTAACCGCGTAACCGGGCGCGTGCTGCCTGCCATTCTGAAAGAACTGTCAGCGGCGGGCGCGACCTTCCTCGCGCTGCCGCGACCGGGTGATGAAGCCAATACGCAGCCGGTCGCGCTGGGGATGCCGCCGGGACGCTGATTGAAGTGAAGCGCCGGGGCGCACGCACCATGCTGCGCCCCGGTAATGACCGGCTTATCCTTCGCCGGTATAGCGGCTCAACGTGCGTTCGTCGCCTACTCGCTCCACCACCCAGCCTTCGGTGCCATCCGGCAGGCGCACCTGCCACCAGGGCATACCATCGGCCTGCTGCGGCCCGTCCAGCAGCGTGACCACTGTCTCGTTAGCGACCATCGTCACCACTTTGCCGCCCGTGCCCGCGCTGTCGCGCATCCGCAGGCTGTCGCCTTCGGTGGTCGTAACCACCGCCTGCCCCCCGACGGCCAGCGCCGGCTGCAAGGTCTGTTCGGTTTCTACCCGTTCGACCGCCCAGCCTTCCACCCCGCTGCCGGTACGGATGCGCCACCAGGCGTAGCCTTCGGCTTTGCGCGGGCCTTCCAGCAGGCGCACCGTCGTATCACGCTGGAGTTTGTCCACGATCTCGAATGACAGCCCCGGCCCGCTGCGCAGGTTCAGGCGGTCACCGGCGGTTGTAAAGACCACCGCCGTATCGTTCACGGCCAGATTGTACACGGCGAATGTCACGTCGTTGGCTGCGTCACCGTCCAGCGTCAGCGTGACGGTGGCCGTACCTTCGCTGCCGCCGCCCGCGTGGCTGAAGCGCAGCGTATACTGCTGGCTGAGCGGCACTTCGTAGGACAGCACCGCGTCCAGATTCACGCCGCTGTCATCGTCGGAGGCCACCGCCTTACCCGCGCTGTCCACCAGCACCAGCAGCGGGTCGAGTTTCGAACCCGAAGCGGTGCGCGCCGCCGCCCGCACCGTCTGGCCGGCGCTGGCCGTGAACGTGATGAGATACTCCAGCCCTTCGGTCACGCGCAGCGCAGCGCCGCCGGCCAGTTCCGCCGCTGTACGGGTTTCGGTGCGCCGGCGGGTGAGGGTCATCCACGCGCTGAAATCCTCATGCACGGAGTCGTTGCCAAGCAGCAGCTGCGTGTGGGCGCGGTTCAGGCGCGCGTCGGCATAGCTGGGGTTCAGTTCAAGCGCCTCGTTATAGTATTCCAGGGCGGTTTCGTAGCTGCCGGTTTCGTAGAATACCGAGGCGAGGTTGTTGTAGGTGATCCACTTCGAATCACCGCGCAGGTCAAGGGCTTTCAGATAGTTGAACTTCGCCCTGCCGTAATCGCCTTTGATGTAATAGATATTGCCCAGATTGCTCCACGCCGGGCCTTCCAGCGGGTCAAGTTCGACGTACAGCGTATAGTCGGCCAGCGAACGGTCGTAGTCCTTCAGCTCGTAATAGCTGTAGGCGCGCCCGAACAGCGCATCCAGGCTGCGCGGGTTCAGCGCCAGCGCGCAGGAATAATCCTGAATCGCCGCCCGGTAGTCCTGCGCCAGCCAGGCGGTATCGGCGCGGTCTATATAGTCCTCTTCGATGACCAGATCACAGGCCGCGTCCGACTGCGCGCGGGCTGCGCCGCCGGCCAGCAGCACCAGCAGCAGTACCAGCAGGCCGCCGCGTTTCCAGAACGTTAACATATATGCCCCCTCCTGAATAAAACAGATGGTTAAGATAGCTGTTATCTTAGAACAGGGACGCGGTTAAAACATCCATCGTTGGGAACGGCGGTGCTCCGTCTTTCGATGGAGATGGCGTCAGCGTCCCAGCAGTATCGCCTCGGTGCGAGCAACGGTGGCCGACCAGCTAAAGTCCGCGCTGCGCCGCCGTCCGGCGGCAGCCAGCCGGTCAGCCAGTTCCGGCGCAGTCAGCAGACGGTTGATCGCGGCGGCCAGATCGGCAGGAGCATCAGGCGGCACCAGGAGGCCGTTCACGCCGTCCGTCACGATTTCGGGGTTGCCGCCCACCGCCGTCACGACCGCCGGCGTACCGACGGCCAGCGCCTCTAACAGGACGTGCGACAGCCCTTCGGTGTGGCTGCTCAGGACAAATACATCTGCCGCCCGCAGGTAACGCAGGGCACGATCATGCGGCTGGCTGCCAGCAAACAGTACGCGGCTGCCATAGGGCGCGGCCTGGGCTTGCAGTTCACCGCGCTGTTCGCCCTCGCCGACGATGACCAACCCGGCATCCGGCACGGCGGCCAGCGCGCGCAGCGCCACATCCACGCCTTTGACCGGTGTTAAACGGCCAATCGTCACCAGCAGTGGACAGTCATCCGGCAGGCCGAGTTCACGGCGCAGCCGGTGGCGGTCAGCGGTGTGCAGGTCGCTGTCCGGGATGGCGTTATGGATGATATGGACACGTCCCGCCGGAATACCCCAGCCGCGCACCAGCCGCGCCACATGGTCGCTCGGCACGATGATCGCGTCGGACAGGGCGGTTGAACGCTGGTTGAGCGCCCGCAGCAGCCGCGCCATCAGGGGCAGCGGCGCGGACTGGTAGGCGGTCACATCGAGATCGGTCAGGCCGTGCCGCCGGGCGTATTCCCACGAAAAATCGCTGACGACTTTCGTCACGATCCGCCGCCGGAACATAGGCCGCAGCGCCAGCAGCGGCACGGTGTAACCCTGCACGTACAGCACATCCGACCAGCGCGCCAGCGCCGCCGCCGCCGCCGTGAACCGCGCCACCCGCAGCGGAATCGCCGCCCGCCGTGACAGCCGCGTGACGGCATAACCGTAGTCATGAGCGAACGGCTCCCCATAGGTGAGGACCTGCACGACGTGGCCGCGTGTTTGCAGCGCGGGCAGCAGATGGTACAGATAAGTTGGCGGCCCACCCGGTTCGGGGTGGAAGGTACCGGTTAAAATTCCAATCTTCATGGCCGCCGCGTCAGTCCAGCCGGTCGAATTCGCTCTGTACGAACTCGATGTACTGTGTGATTTCGGTTTTGTCCGCGCCCCGGCGCACGGTATCCGATACCTGATCGAGTGTGGTGCGCAGTAATTCCTGCACCCGTTCCAACTGCTGATTCTGGCGGGACAGGTCTTCGTAGGCTTCGGTCAGCGCCTCTTCCGCCATCACCCGCTCGGTGATGTTAGTCGCCACGCCGACCATGCCCGTAATCGCGCCATCCAGCCCGCGCGAAGGAACGTAGCGCGTATCAAAGGTGTAGTCCTTGACGACGACCAGGGTGCTGAATTCCTCGCCTTTCAGCGCGCGGTAAATCTCGGACACCAACTGCGGAATATTGCGGAACACTTCCCCCGCCGGTCGTCCCAGACTGTCCGCCGGATGAATACCCAGCGTTTCCAGGCTCTTGCCTTCCAGCAGCGTAAGCCGCCCTTCCACGTCCGCCGACCACAGCAGCAGCGGCGCGCCGGTGACGATGGAACGCAGCCGCAGATCGCTTTCGCGCTGGCGAGTCTGGGCGGTTTCCAGCGTTGCCAGCATCGTGTTAATGTCCGCCGCCAGCCGTGACAGTTCGTCATCGCCAGCCACCTGAACGCGACCGGTGAGCGTGCCGCCGGTGCTGATCTGATTCAGATCGGCGCTGAGGTGCGTCAGCCGGGATAAAACGAAGCGTTCCATCACCAGCAGCGTGAGCGCGCCAAACACCAGCCCGGTGAACACCAGCAGCCCCAGGAACAGATTGACGCTGGCCTGCCCGCGCGCGGTGATGTCGCGCGGCATATCCACCCGCAGCAGCAGCGCCGGGCTGCCATAAATATCGTTGACCAGCGTGTAACCCGCAATCTGGTTGCTGGAGATCGGATTGACATAGGTGGCCGCGCCGTTGGTCAGCGCGGCACGCGCCGCCTGAAAATCCTGCGGCAGCTGCACCTCGGTAATTGTCCGGGTGATAAGGGGCAGACCCAGCGACTCTGAGAACTGGGTGATTTTGGCGCTGTTCAGAAACTTGCCAAAGATCAGCGTGCCCCGGATCGGCTCGCGGGCGAAGTCATCCGTGATCGGGCGGGCGGCGACCAGCAGCGGCCCTTCGACCAGCAGGATGACGCCGGTCAGGCTGCTGTTGGCGTCGGGGTGATCGAGCAGCGGGCTGCCGGCCAGCAGATGCGATTCAACACCAAGCGGCAGATCACGTTCCGCGCCGGACTGTAAATCCACCGCCCGGATAAACACGATTTTGCCCTCGGTATTGACGAAGGCCATCAGGTTCAGCCCCAGGTTCACGAAAAAATCCGCCTGGAGGTTGCCCGCGATATACTCCGGGTTACGATCCACGATGAAGGCGTAGGTATCATTCCAGCGCGCGTAGTCACCGGCGCTGGCGCTCAGGTTTGCCAGTTCGGCGTCCAGCGTCGCGCGGGCGCGCAGCGCGTTCTGACTGGCGGTTTGCGCTTCAAGCTGGGCAAAACTGTCGAGCAGCATGATCTGGGCGGTGGCATACAGGATCAGATTCAGGCTGACAATGACGGCCAGCAAAATCAACACTGTTTTTCGACGTAAGGACATAAAGCCGTATACTCCCCAATTCGCTGGCCGGACGGGCACCAGCACAGGCTATCTTCAGTTTATCCATCCACCTTTTTACCAGCGGCATGGCGCACTTCTTCTATTCTAGACCCAGAATTGTTTTTCAAACCAGTTTAAAACACCTCGGATGAAGGTTTCGGATTAAAATAGTTGGTAGGGAAGCGGCCTCGATACACCGAAGGGGGATGGGAGCCACAATGGATAACGCGGCGGCGAAAGAAAAAGAGTCGCGCCAACTGCTGCGCCAGGTGCAGGATCACCTGTTTCACGCACATGGAAACCTGGGCGCGGTGCGCGAGACGCTGGGTATGGTGGAAGTGCTGCACCATCCCACCAACCCGACTGCGACCCTGAACTACGTCACCCCCCGCCGCAACACAGCGTGGCTGTCCGGCAAAATGGTGGAACAGGGGCTGGCGCGCCTGCGTGACCTGAACCGCACCGCGCGGGTGCAGTACATCGAAGCGTTGTATCCGCCGCTGTTTGCGAAGGCGCTGCGTGACCTGAAGCTGGACGTGGAGCGCGAAACGCCGCTGATGCTGTACAAACCGGCTGGCATACACGGCCAACTGCCGCCGCCGCTGGCCGCGCCGGTGATGCCCGACGGCGTAACGATGGAACTGGTCAGCGATCAACGCGGTGTCGAACTGTGGTGGTATGTGTGGCAGAACGCATTTTACGATGTGCTGACGCTGGGGGTGGAACCGCTGTTTGTCGGGCGCGATCTGGCGGCGCTCAAACTGGGCCAGCAGGCGGATATTCTGGTGTACCGTTATGGCTTTCCGGTGGGCGTGGCGCGGCTGAGTTTGCAGACAGCCACTGCGCATCTGCTGGCGACGGCGCTGCTGCGCGAAGTGCGCACCCCGGCCATGCTGCGCGCCCTGCTGCTGCTGGCGCTGAAAACGGCGGCTGACCGGGGCGCTGAGTTGATCTTCGCGCCGGGCGAGAGCGATGATGACCGCTGCCTGCTGCGCGAAATCGGATTCAGGGATTTTGGCGCAATCGTCTGTTATGCTGCCGGAGCAGCCAGTGAGGAGTCCGATGCCCCCAACGTGGAACAACCTGTACTGTCGCTGTGACGCCGCCAGCACCGTCGCGGACACGCTGCGAACGGCGCTGACCGCCGCCGGTTATACGCTGTATAACCCCTTCGGCCTCATTCCCGGCAGAAGCTACCCTCAGTCGGTGCGGCTGTTCGTCGCGCCGGCAGCGGCGGGCTGGGTTCGGGTGATCGGTGAACTGCCGGACGCGCTGCTGCCGCCGCTGTCGCCAGTGGGATTGTGCCTGCGGCTGGCGCTGGCGGGCAGCGCGGCGGACGTTACGATTTACGCGGACGGGCAGCCGGCTGAGGCCGACACGCTGCGACCCTATCTGCGCGGCGGCTGGACGCTGGAACGGCTGCGCCGCGCGATGGCCGGCGAGGACGCCGCGCCGCCGGATCGCACCCCCGTACCGGATATTCCGGTGGACACGCTGCCGCCAGACGTGCAGGCGCTCGCCGGTCGAGTGGATCCGGCGCAGGCTAACAAACTCTTTGCGCGGTTGAGCGGGCAAATGCTGGAACGTGTGGGCGGCGGTGATGAAGCCGAAGCCGCGCGGGCGCTGCTGGCCGGTGACGGCGTGCCGGACTGGAACAGCCCCGGCGGGCGGCGCATCCGGGTGCTGCTGGACGCGCTTGGCCTGCCGGATGACTGGCGCAAGCCGGATTTCACGGCGCTGCGGGATGCGTACCAACTGCACGAACGCCGCCGCCGTCTGCCCGACGCGCGGCTGTACCCCGGCGATGCGGAAACGATGGCGCGGGTGCCGGACGCGCTGGATTATCAGGTTGTTTATGGAGGGCGCGGCTGATGGCCGGAGAAGACCGCCTGCGCTGGGATCAGATTTACCGTGATCGCCAGAATGACGCCTACCCCGCGCCTGACCCCCTGTTATTCGAGTTCACGCCGCCCGTGACGGACGAAGGCGACCACCGCGCGCTCGATCTCGCCAGCGGCATCGGGCAGAACGGTCTGTGGTTGAGCGCGCAGGGTTATCTGGTGGACATCATGGACATCAGCCGCGTGGCGCTGCTGCGGGCGCAGGCTGAGGCGGCCCGCCGCCAGCTGCGGAATATCAATCTGTACCCGGTTGATCTGGATGAAACGCCGCTCGACACCAACGCCTATGAGGTGGTATGTGTGTTTCGCTTTCTCAAGCGCGATCTGTTCCCGGCGCTGCGGGCCTGCGTGCAGCCCGGCGGGCGCATCATCTACGAAACGTTCAACCGCCGTTACCAGAAAATCGTCCCTCAGTTCAACCCGGCTTTCCTGCTGGAACCGGGCGAACTGGCCGGCTATTTTGCCGACTGGAAAATTCTGCACAACGCGGAAACCACGCATATTTCGCGGCTGGTAGCCGTGAAGCCGTAGCGGGTATCGGCGCTGCCGGCGAATTCATCCTGCCGGTGTCCATTCACGACTTTTACCCGAACCGCCCCGAAATGTAATCCGCCGTTTCCGACTGCGCCGGCTGGGTGAAAATCTGCTGTGTTTCGCCAAACTCGACCAGTTCGCCCCAGCGTGTTTCGGCCTTGCCTTCGCCAGCTTTACGGATGCTGAAAAAGGCGGTCTGGTCGCTGACGCGCATGGCCTGCTGCATGTTGTGGGTCACGATGATGATGGTGTACTGCGACACCAGTTCCTGCATCAGTTCTTCGATGCGCTGCGTCGAAATCGGGTCGAGCGCCGAACACGGCTCGTCCATCAGGATCACGTCCGGCTCGACGGCAATCGCGCGGGCGATGCACAACCGCTGCTGCTGCCCGCCGGACAGCGCCAGGCCGGACTTATTCAGATCGTTTTTCACCTCGTCCCACAGCGCGGCCTGTTTCAGGCTGGCTTCCACGATC
>JARKOK010000250.1 GCA_029975765.1 Aggregatilineales bacterium | reverse complement strand
CCCCTGACTGTTTTACAGTCAGGGGCAAGCTTACCATCAGCCGGCTTACGCCACGGTCACATCTTCACACAGGTACACATCCTGAATGGCGTTGAGCAGCGCCACACCTTCGGCCATCGGGCGCTGGAACGCCTTACGCCCGCTGATGAGACCCATACCGCCAGCGCGTTTGTTGACGACCGCCGTCTTGACCGCGTCGGCCAGATCGTTCGCGCCGCTGGCGCCGCCGGAGTTGATGAGGCCCACGCGCCCCATGTAACCGTTCGCCACCTGATAGCGTGTCAGATCAATCGGGCTGTCACTGGTCAGCTTGGTGTAGATGCGTTCGTCCAGCTTGCCGTAGGATGAGCCGCCGGTATTCAGCGCCTTGAAGCCGCCGTTGTTTTCCGGCAGTTTCTGTTTCACGATGTCGGCCTGAATGGTCACGCCCAGATGGTTCGCCTGGCCGGTCAGGTCAGCGCCCGTTTCATAGTTCGTGCCGTTGACCTTAAAGCCGGAGTTCCGCAGGTAGCACCACAGCACCGTCGCCATGCCCAGTTCATGCGCGTAGGCAAAGGCTTCCGCGACCTCAATAATCTGGCGGCCACTTTCCGCCGAGCCAAAATATACGGTCGCACCGACGGCTGCCGCGCCCATGTCCCACGCTTCCTTGATCGTGCCAAACATGATCTGGTCATGTTTGTTCGGGTAGGTCAGCAGTTCGTTGTGGTTGATCTTCACGATGAACGGAATCTTGTGGGCGTACTTGCGCGCCACGATGCCCAGCACGCCGTAGGTCGAAGCAACCGCGTTGCAGCCGCCTTCAATCGCCAGCTTCACGATGTTTTCCGGGTCGAAGTAGGCCGGATTCTTGGCGAACGACGCGCCCGCCGAGTGTTCGATACCCTGGTCAACCGGCAGGATGGAGACATAGCCGGTGCCGGCCAGCCGTCCGTTGCTGAACAACTGCCCCAGGCTGCGAAGCGTCTGCGGGTTGCGGTCTGATTGCAGCCATACCCGGTCAATAAAATCCGGGCCGGGCAGGTGCAGATTTTCCTTCGGGATGGTCGTGCTGGTGTGATGGAGCAGCGCCTCTGCTTCGCTGCCGAGCAGGTCAGCGATTTTGTTAATGTCGAGTGCCGTTCCGGGAGCAAAAGCGATAGCCATAATATTTTCCTTTCCGCTTGGGATGCGGTTCGCATTTGTGGACGATTCGCCCCTCAGTATACCACATCTGCCCGGTACCGTCCGGTATTTGTTGGGCGAACCGGCGCGCATGTGGTACTATACGTACCCTGGGAAAAGAACCCAACAAGATCGTTCATTTCTTAAAAAAGGTGAAAGCCTATGCGTATCGGTGTTTTAACCGGGGGTGGCGACGTTCCGGGCCTGAACCCCTGTATCAAGCAGATTGTCAACCGGGCGATGGATAACGGCTATGAAGTCTACGGTATTCGCCGGGGCTGGGCCGGGCTGCTGGAATACGATCTGGACGCGGAGGACAACTCCCGCCATATCCTCAAGCTGGATCGGCAGTTGGTGCGCCGGATTGACCGTACCGGCGGTACGTTCCTGCATACTTCGCGGACCAACCCGTCCAACGTCAAAGCCAAAAATATGCCCGCCTTCCTGAAAAAAGACGGCGAGACCTACCCGGACATCGTGGACTGCACCTCGCATGTGCTGAAAGTGGTGGAACGGCTGGGGCTGGATGCGCTGATCCCGATTGGCGGTGATGACACCCTGAGCTATGGCGAACGGATGCACCACGAAGGCGTGCGTGTCATCGGCATTCCCAAGACGATGGACAACGACGTATACGGCACGGACTACTGCATCGGTTTTTCGACCGCCGTCACCCGCAGCGTCGAGTTTATCCACAACCTGCGTACCTCGGCGGGGTCGCACGAACGGATTGCCGTAGTCGAACTGTTCGGGCGCAACTCCGGCGAAACATCGCTGATCGCGGCCTATCTGGGCGGCGCAGACCGCGCGCTGATCTCCGAAGTGCCGTTTGACATCAACCGCCTGAGCGATCTCATCCTGCGCGACAAGAAGGACAACCCCAGCAATTACGCGGTGGTCACGATTTCCGAAGGCGCGCACCCGATTGACGGACAGGTACTGGAAAGCGGCGAGGCCGACGCTTACGGCCACCGCAAGCTGGGCGGCATTGGCAAGGAAGTGGGCGACGCCATTCAGCAGATTACCGGCCAGAACATCATTTACCAGCAGCTTGCCTATCTCATGCGCTCCGGCGCGCCGGATTCGCTTGACCTGATGGTTGCCTTCAACTACGCGCAGATGGCGATGGGGCTGATCGAACGCGGTGAGTCCGGGCGGTTGGTGTGCTTGCAGCGCGGCGTGTACAGCGACGTGCCGATTGCCACGCTGTCGCAGGGCAAGAAGCGCGTCAACGTGCCCGAACTGTACGATATTGACCAGTACCGCCCGCGCATCCGCCATATCTTCGGAATGCCAATGTTCCTGACGTAGGCAGCGGCCTTCCAGATGCGGTATTCAGCAGGGACGAGGTGTGCTTCGTCCCTGCATTTATATCGAGGGAATGAGGTGAAATCCCGGCATGAATGGTGTTATCGTGTTCTGGCAGGTCGTTAATTTTGCGGCGCTGCTGTTGCTGATTGCGCTCGTAATCTACACACTCCGTTTTCTGCGCCAGCAAAACCTGCCCGAACGCCAGCTTATCCTGTGGGATATGCTCGTGATTTTTCTGCCGGTGATCGGCGCGATTCTGGCGCTGACCGTGTTCAATACCAGCAGGCGAGGGAAGCTCTGAAACGCGTTCGTGACATAGACACAAGCCGCTCACCTGCGGTAATCTGTAAGGGCGATCCGGTGTGATCGCCCTTACGTGTTACATTATAGGGACACGAGAGTTTGTGTCCCTACTCCGTTTTACCGAGGTATGTTTTCATGACCGCCCCGCCCTCTGCTGTTTCTGAAAAGCCCACCGTCTCTTACAGCGAACTGGGGCGGCTGTTCATCCGGCTCAGTCTGTCCGCCTTTGGTGGGCCGGTCGCGCATATTGCCATCGCGGAAGATGAAATTGTAGCGCGGCGCGGCTGGTTAACCCGCGAGCATTACCTCGATCTGGTGGCCGCGACCAACCTCATCCCCGGCCCAAACTCCACCGAAGTCATGATTCACGTCGGTTACGTGCTGCGCGGCATCCCCGGCGCGATTTTCACCGGCGCGTGTTTCATCCTGCCGTCGGCGCTGCTCACGCTGCTGCTGGCGGTAGTGTATGTCAACACCGGCAGCCTGCCGCAGATAGAAGCGATTCTGAACGGCATTAAGCCGGTGATCGTCGCCGTTATCGCCAGCGTGGGCTACCGGCTGGTACGCTCCGCGCTGACCACGCCCGCGCTGTGGGGGCTGTTCGGCCTGTCCACCGGCGTAATGCTGCTGACGGATATTCCTGAAGTGCTGGTGATGCTGGCCGCCGGGGCGGTATACGGGGTGTATAAAACGGGTGCTGGCGGGAAAAACATTGCGGCGGGGGCGCACAGCTTTATCCCGCTGCTCCTGCTGCAAACGGCCTCCGGCGCGGTAGTGTCGTCCGGCCTGTGGGACATCTTCTGGTACTTCCTGCGCATCGGCTCGGTGCTGTTTGGCACCGGCTATGTGCTGATCGTCTATATCCAGCAGGATTTGGTCAACAACTTTCGCTGGCTGACCTCCCAGCAGTTGTTGGACGCCATCGCCATCGGGCAGATGACGCCCGGCCCGGTTTCCACGACGGTCGCGGTCGTCGGTTACATTCTGGCCGGCGTACCCGGCGCGGCGGTGGGTACGCTGGGTATCTTCCTGCCATGTTTCGTGCTGGTAATTTTAACCGCGCCACTGATCCCCAAAATGCGCCGCAGCCCTTTTTTGAGCGCGTTTCTCAGCGGCGTGAATGCCGGCGTGATCGCCGCCGTTCTGCTGACCGTCATTGATCTGACCGGCGCGGCGCTCCATACCCCTACCGGCGCGTGGAGTCCGGCAGGGGTCATCATCGCCGTTACTGCGCTGGTGCTGCTGCTGCGGTTTAAGGTTAATGCGACCTGGTTGATTGTGACCGGGGGGATAGCCGGCCTGCTCCTGGGGATGTAGGGACACGGCCAGGCCGTGTCCCCCGGCAGGTTTACCCCGGCAGCGCGATCATTTCGATTTCCACCAGCGCATCCATCGGCAGGCGAGCCACCTGCACGGTTGAACGGGCGGGCGGCGTGCCGGTGAAGTACGAAGCGTAGACTTCGTTCATGGCGCTGAAGTCGTTCATGTCCTTCAGAAACACCGTGGACTTAACCACCCTGTCCATGCTGCTGCCTGCCGCTTCCAGAATCGCCTTGATGTTTTCCAGCGTTTGCCGGGTCTGTTCCTGGATGCCGCCTTCAGCCAGCGTTTTAGTGCCGGGTATCAGCGCCGCCTGACCGGACGTGAAAATGAAGCCGTTGGCGATGATGCCCTGCGAGTACGGGCCAATCGCCGCCGGGGCATGGTCGGTGTGGACTGCCTGTTTGGTCATCGTGGCTATGCTCCTCATATGCTTTACCGATGCGCAGACGGTATAATAACCGAAAACAGCCGCGTAAATAAGGACTCTCGTCCATGAAAAAACTGCTCAGTTTTGCGTTAGGGATCGGCCTGGGCGCGATGGTCGGCGCGTCCGTTGTGATTCTGTTCGCGCCGATGTCGGGCAGCGAACTGGTCAACCGTCTGAAAGCCGGTTGGGATGAAACCCTGGAAGAAGCCCGCAAAGCCAGCGAACTGCGCCGCGCCGAACTGGAGGCCGAACTGGCGAAGATGGGCGGCAAAACCACGCCGCGTTTACCGCCGCCGGGCGGCACAAGCCGATAAAGTGTTCTCATGGACAACCGAAAAAGACCGCGTCGAATGGGTGTTGTCTGTGCATGGGTGGGTTTATAAACCCGCCCAATTCTAATCGGTTTATCCATCAGTGGTCCGTTATCAGTGGACAGACAAAGCTCCAGGCAGTTCTTCTGATAACCGACAACTGAAAACTTCTAAACTTTTTTATCCGAGCGCGGGTCGAAGGCGTCACGCAGGCCGTCGCCGATGAAGTTGATGCTCAACACCGTCAGCACGATCATCAGCCCCGGAAAGAACCACAGCCAGGGCGCGTCCTCGATAAACTGGCGCGACCCGTCCAGCATGTTGCCCCAGGTGGCCGTCGGCGGCTGCACGCCCACGCCGAGAAAACTGATGTAAGCTTCCGACAGGATGGCGCTGGCAACACCGAGGGTCGAGGCCACGATGATCGGCGCGAGGGTGTTTGGCAGTACGTGACCCAGGATAATTCGCCGGTCGGTTGCGCCCAGTGCCCGCGCCGCCAGCACATATTCCGTTTCCCGGATGGACAGCACCGCCGAGCGCACGATACGCGCCAGCGTCATCCAACTGGTCAGCCCCAGAATCACCACGATCACGATCACGCTGCCGCTGAAACTGCGGCCAAACAACTGCTGTGTGGGGATTTTCCCGCTG
>JARKOK010000247.1 GCA_029975765.1 Aggregatilineales bacterium | reverse complement strand
CACACGCCCGCCGACAGTTTCAACGACGGTATCCAGCACCAGCCGGCGTTCGTTCACGCTGAGTTTGGCCGCCTCGCCCAGCACTCCGAGAATCGTCAGGCCATACGCGCCCTTATCCAGTTGGAAATCCACCAGCCGCCGCAGGCTGGCGGTGTCCACCTGTCCCTGGACATCAAATGGCGTCGCCAGAATGTTAAATATGCCGCTTATTTTGTCTGTCATTTCCTGTCTTCTCTCAGGCGTGCAGCCGGGGAAACAAAATACCGAGAGAATCTACTCAGAGAGACGGCGGTGAATAGATTGCCCTTACGCCTTCACCGACGGCCTCCATCCTCTCTCGTCTTCTGTTTCACGCAGCCCGTCCAAACCGGCTAAAATATACCCCTGAGCAGCGAGTTTCACCACAGGCTGCCGAGCGTTTTACACCGCTGCCCGTTCGACGGCGGCCATGACATCTTTGAGAACGGGTTTGTTGGGGAAATACAGCACTTCGCCGGGGATATGTTTCAGCCGGTCAGCCGTGAGGTTCACGCCTTCGTAAACCAGCAAAATCAGATCGCGGCGGTTGGCGGCGCGGGCTTTTTCGATCTTCCGGTTGAGATATTCGGGATGCCAGAAACCGACGATTTCCACCAGGGCGCGGCGGTTATCCCTTTTATGGGTGATGGCAAAATCGGGAATCATGACCGTATCACCCAGCAGCAGCACCTCGCCTTCGCGCGTCAGCAGCCACTGGCCGCGCTCCCCGCCAAACTTGGCCTCAAATTCGGTGGCAAAATCGGCTTCCATGCGGCTGTCAAATTCACCGCTGCGTTTGAAGTGCGTTCGCAGCGGCGAGGTGTCATCCAGATGGTAGCGCACAGCTTCATCGGACTGCGGCGGGCGCACCTCAGCGTCCATCTGCCACTTATCGCACAGGAACAGCGCCGGTAAAAAAGCGGCGAACTGCCGCCCGTAGCGGGTGGTCGCCTGCACGAACGGCGAAATCGGGCCGTCCAGCACCACATGATAACCGCCGTCCGGCAGCGGCGTCGCCCAGAACATCAGCTTGAACAGCTTCAGGTAATGCCAGAAATCCTTGTAAGTGTCGTGAATGTCCACGCGGAGTTCGGTCGCCCAGTATAAAACCCCGCGCGCCAGTTCCAGATTGTAGCGGGCGATCAATCCTTCCGGTGTCCAGGCCGGGCCAACGTCGGTCAACAGATATTCCGCCGGACGGTCGGCCAGCAGCGCCGTTTCCAGATCATCTGCCGCCAGTCCCAATTCGACCGCCATACCCGCCAGCACGTCTGCCCGCGTCTGCTGGTGAAACAGGTCAGGCCGCTCGAACACCGGCCCGCGCGCGAACAGCCGCCGCCGCAGGTCTGCCGGGTCAACCGGCGTAGTGACGGGTGAAAAGGTGGCTTCGTCCTCCAGCACCTTCGCCAGCCCGCGCAGCAGGATGTAATCGGTGCGCTCGCCTTCGTAGTGTTCCAGCGCCTCGTACCAGGCGCGCATCGGCTGGCCGGCGCTGGCCGCGAACAGGGCGATCAGCTCGTTTGCCGTCTTTAAGGTCGCCGGGTTTTCCGGCAGTAGATCAACCCGTAGTTCACCGCCGCGTATTTTCAGCCGGGGTTTGACCAGATCGGCGGTCAGCATCAGGCCGTTTCCTGCCGCTGCTGCCGCCGCCGTGATTTGCTCTCCTCGACGGTATCCCGCGCGATGACTTCAAACAGCACCGCCTGCCGGTTGCCGACCTTCCGCAGCACGCGCCCCAGCCGTTGAATATACTCCCGCGCGCTGGACGTGCCGCCCAGCACAATCGCCACTTTGGCTTCCGGTACATCCACACCTTCATTGAGGACTTTAGAGGTGACAATCGCGCGGTAGTCGCCGGCCTGAAAGCCGTCAAGGATGTGCTTACGTTCCGCCGCTTTGGTTTCGTGGGTCAGGGCGGGGATCAGATGGCGGCGGGAAATGTCGTAAGCGACGGCGTTGTTTTCGGTGAAGATCAGACAGCGTTCGTGAGCGTACTCGCGCAGCAGCCTGTCCAGCGCGGCGAACTTGCCAGCGCAGCCCGCCAGCAGCCGCAGCAATCGCTGGCGAGCCAGCAGCGCCCGCCGCGCTTCCACCTCGAAGGCGCTGCGGCGCATGAGTTCAAACAGCCAGCGCGGGCCGTGCGTGCGCTGAAGCTGGCGTGTGCGAAAATATCCGGCGTAGATGGCAAAATCGGCGTCGTACTGGCGCTGTTCGTCAGGTGTCAGATCCACACGCAGCCGTTCGGTACGGTATTCCGCCAGCCGTTCGCCCACCAGATCGTCAATCCGCTGGCTGTACACAATCGGGCCGATCAGCTCATCCACGCGCCAGCGGCCATTGGTCTGTTCGTAGTCTTCAGGGTAGGTGGCCGTCAGCCCCAGGCGCAGTGGGGCAGGGGACATCAGCGCCGTTTCACCCCAACTGGGAGCGGGCAGGTGATGCACTTCATCGAAGATGATCAGCTTGAAACTGTTGCCGTAGGTGGCGATCAGATCGCCGGCGGAGTGATAAGTGGTGACGGTGAGGGGGTGTACCAGTTTCTCGCCGCCATAGTACACGCCGATGTCGGTCTGGAAGGCGTTGACCAGGCGCGAGTACCACTGGTGCAGCAGATCAATCGTGGGCGCGACGATGACCGCCGAGGCCGCCGCGCGGTGAATGGCGTGAATGGCGACAAACGTTTTGCCCGCGCCCGTTGGCAGGACGATGCTGCCCCGCCGGTCGGCCTGTTCCCAGGCGGCCAGCGCGGCTAACTGGTAGTCGTGCGGCTGGCGCTCGTCGTGCAGCACCAGTTTAAGGCGCTCCCAGCGCGGCACACGGTCGGTAATACCCTGTTCGCGCAGCCAGCTTTGCAGCGTGGGATAATGACAGGCTTCGCAGCGCCAGCGCGCCTTTTCCCACTTCAGCGCGGGTGGCACCGCCGCTGACTGGTCGAGGTTGTAAAAAACGAGCGTGCCGCCCAGGAACGAAACCGCCGATTTTGTCACTGCACCCTCGCACGATTCGCTCATTCGTTCGAGAGTTAGTATACCGGAGGATGGTTAATTTTTGCAAACGCGGCACATTAGCCGCCGTTATGTACCGATCCGGGCTGCTCGACCAGCCCCATACGGACGGCGTAGAGCGCGGCGTGGGTGCGGCTCGTTACCTGCAATTTGCCCAGGATGCTGCTGACGTGGGTTTTGACGGTTTTTTCGCTGATGTGCAGCGTATAGGCAATTTCCTTGTTGGCATACCCCTGCCCGATCAGTCGCAGCACGTCCGTCTCGCGTTCGGTCAGGGTTTCCGGGCTGGGGTCGGTGCGGAGTTCACGCACCAGCCGGGCCGCTGCCGCCGGGGAAAGCTGCACCTGTCCGGCAGCCGCCGCCTTAATTGCGCTGACCAGATCGTGCGCTTCGGTGTCTTTGAGCAGATACCCAATCGCTCCGGCCCGCACCGCGCCAACGACCATGTTATCTTCCAATACGCTGGTCAGCGCGATCACTTCGGTATCCGGCATTTCCCGCCGCACGATCTCGATAGCCGTAATGCCGTCCATTTCCGGCATCAGTAAATCCATCAGAATCACGTCCGGCCTGAGTTCCCGCGCTGCCTGTAGCGCCTGCGCGCCGTTGGTGGCTTCACCGATGACTTCGATTTCATCGTCCAGCCCCAGAAACATGCGTAAACCCTGGCGTACCACCGCATGATCGTCTACCAGCATCACCCGAATGGGCATATTCGTTTCCTTCCGTCCGGTTCAACATTACTGCAATATCAGGAGTGTAACATTCCCGGCGTCCCTTGCCCTCAGTCATTGGATGTATTTTTTGGAGGGTAGTGAATCCGGTAAGTGTCTATTTAACGATTGGGTGGATATGTTGTATACTTTCCTTCAGGCCGCATGAGGAGGCGTATGCAGCACACGACCCACGTCGAGAAAGTACCGGACGAACCGATTCTGATTGTGACCAATCGCGGCACACTCAGCGCGGAGTATTACAATTTTCGCATGACGTGTGACGCCATTGCCGAGGCGCTGGATGCCTATCAGATGCCGTTCGCCTATCTGATTTCGGACGACCGCGCACTGCTGATTCCCGACTTCGACGGCTTTGTTGAGGTTATCACCGACGCGCTGACCAATGTACGCGGGCCGGGGTCGCCCGCCGACCCCCGGATGCGCGGCGGCGCGATTGTGGCCGACCAGCAGGGACTGCGTATCTGGTCGGATTTTCTGGGCGCGAAAGACCTGCACAACCTCGTCATGCCGGTTTTCGAAAACCTCGATGACGCGCTGGCTTACGTTCGTCGGCGCGTGGCCGCCGAAACCAGCCATACCAGCCGCACCTTCAACGAATCCGCCTAGCGCCGTAACGGAATCGCTGCCGCGATGCGTGTCCCCGCGCCGGGCGCGCTGGTGATGGTGATCGTGCCTTTCAGCGATGCTACCCGCTCGCGCATGGATTTTAAACCCAGGCTGGCGTAAGGTTTCGAAGGGTCGAAGCCCACGCCGTTGTCTTCGATCTGGAGTTCGATCTGCTCATCGGTGCAGGCCAGCCGTACATTCACTTCCGTCGCCTGCGCGTGTTTGACGATATTGTGCAGCGACTCCCGCGCGATGCGGTAAATCTCCTCTTTAATCTGAAAAGGTAGTTCCGGTTCGGCACACAACGCCGCCTGAACGCGTATCCCATGCCGGATTTGCAGTGCATTGGCGTGGCTGCTGATGGCCTGAATCAATCCCTGATCTTGCAGGACGACCGGTCGCAGATCGAAAATCGAAGCACGGATTTCATCGAGGCCGGCTTTTGCCAGCGACAGCACATAACCCACCGCGCTGTCAAGCTGCTCATACTGTTTCGCTTTCAACAAGGCCTGGGAGGTGTTCGCGCCCAGCACGATGCCGTATAACGCCTGCGAGACGGAATCGTGTAATTCGCGGGCCAGCCGGTTGCGTTCTTCCGCCACTGCTAACTGCCGCGCCTGCTGGTACAGCCGCGCGTTCTGAATGGCGACCGCGATCATCTCGACCAGCGTTTTGATCACACGCGCGTCCGGCCCGGAAAAACGCCCGACGACCGGCGCCTGTACGTCCACCACGCCGACGACTTCATCACCCGCCAGCATGGGGATCGCCATTTCGGCGCGCGCGTCCGGCATCAGCGGCAGCAGCTTGTACGCGCTGCTGGCCGTAATATCATCCACTGCCAGCGTTTGCCGCGTGCGCGCCGCTGCCGCGATCAGCGAGTCGGTCTGCGACAGCGACAGGCGGTAGCTGGCGGCTGTCAGCGGACGGCTGCCCTGCTGCTGCGCCGAAATCCGCATCAGCGTGGTCTGGTTGACCAGCATATAAATGAGGATGCGGTAATCCGGGAAGCTGACGCGGGTGACTTCCGCCACTTTGTCCAGCAGCATATCTTCATCCAGAATGCTGGAAATGATCGCGCTGATCTGCGCGACGGTCGCCAGTTCGTGAGCGCGCTGCTCGGTTTCACGGCGGGCTTTTTCCTGTTCCTGATAGGCGCGGCGGCTGGCGACAAACGCCGGCAGCGATTGACGGATTTCCTCATAGACGTATTTTTCTTCGTCGGAAAAAAGGTGCGGCTGCCGCCACAGCATGTGCAGCACGCCCTGATAACGCCCGTTGCTGAACAGCGGCATCACCGCCACCCCACTCGCATTCAGTTCGTTCTGCATCCGGTCGCGTTCGCTGGCGGTCAGCCGTTCGTCGGTGGCTGTGTCCTCGATCAGCAGCACGGTGTCTGGCGCGGCCAGCCACAGCGTATCGCTGGCGTAACGCACGATGGGATAACGCCCGGCGGTATCCTGAAAATAAGCTGCCGCGCCGTCCTGGTAGACGGCGACCGGTTGCATCGTCGCCTGTTGGGCGGTATCCGCATCCAGGTAGCTGAGTGCGACATAATCGGCGGCGCGCACCTGCGGATATTCGGCCAGTGCCTGCAAAATCTGCACTTCGTCGGTCGCGATTGACAGCGCATCGTTGACCTGAAGGCGGCGTTCGGCCCGCTGCGCTCGCAGGTTTATCTGCTCAAACAATTGAATTGAATCAATAACGGCGGAAATCTGCTGCGCCAGCGCCTTATACAGGTAGCGGTCGCGTTCGTTGAAATAATTGATCTGATCCCAGTCAAAGACCAGCGTACCCATCCACGCGCCCCGGCCATTCAGATGCAGCACGGCGCGGCTGGCGTGACTGGAAGAATGGCGCGCGTCCAGCAGAATCACATCGTCTCCGGTCGCCGCCGCTTCCAGTTCCAGCAGTTCTCCGGGCACTTCATGCGAAGGGCTGCCCGTCTGCCACAGCGCGACCGTCCGCAGTTCACCGCCATCGTAGTAGGCCAGCCGCCCCATCGCCGCGCCGGTGAGCCGGGGATAGGCGCTGACGGCTTCCAGCAGCGTGACGGCATCGGTGGCCTGCGACAGTTGATTCGACGCGCTGCGCAGAATTTCGCTTTCACGTTTTGCCATTTGCAATTCGATGACCTTGCGCTGGCCGCCGCTTAAACTCCACAACAAATCAAACACCGGCGCGGACTGTTCCGCCAGCGCAGCCAGCAGCCGGCGCTCCCCGGTTCCCAGATGTACCGGTTCCTCCCACACGTATGCCAGCCAGCCGATCACCCGTCTGCTGGATACCAGCGGCAGTACCGCCAGCGTGTCACAGGTCAGGTCCAGGCCGTTCAGCGGCGGCAGATGCAGGAACAGCGGTTCGGTCGCGCCTTCTGGCAGCAGGTTTACCAAGGCACTGCCCTCTGGCCCCAGTGACCGCAGACCGGGCACTGTCCATTCTTCGACGACTCGCGCCTGAGGATTTGCCTCGATCAGCAGGCCGCGCGCCGCGCCCAGCGCCAGCGGATAATCACTCATTGCCTTAAGCGGCTTCGGGCTGGTGGTCAGCCGCGTGAGGGCCGAATACAGCACATCAATATCGGTGTGAATACCGTTCATCAATCAGCAACCCCGATTTTTTAATAACAGGAACGCAATTGAACCGTATCATAACGGCAAACCGGTGGAGGAGCGAGTCGGCGGCACGGCTGTCGTTTTCTTTGTATTGAAGCATAGAACCGTTGGAGATGCGTCAAACAAGCGATGGAACGATGTTCCGTCTTTAGGCGGAGAAGGTTGATCCAGCCCAGGCACGCAGGGGCGGGTCGTCGGGGAATGAGGCGTTCAGCCGCGCCTGGAACGCAGCCAGCGACGGCGCTGCCGGCAGGGCGAACAGGTGCGCCGGGCAGGCGCAGTCGGACGCGCCAAAGCGAGGTATCGGCATGGTGACATCGGGCAGCGCGGCCAGCGCCCGCGCCCAATCATGTTCGCGGCGGGTATCCGCTGCCTGATACCAGATGGCCGCCAGCCGCGCGGCCTGCCGCAGATAATCAATATGCCAGTGCGGGCGCTCAGCCGGACTCAGGTGATGGCGCAGCCGTCCCGCCAGCCCACCCGACCCGAACGCGCTGCCGGCGTACACATACACCCCTGCCGCCAGCGCAAACCGCCCCAGCCGGCCAATCGTCAGCGTGTGACCGGCAGGCAGGGACAGCAGCAGCAGATAAGTGCCGCGCCGGGCGGGGAAGTCAGCTGATGGGAAGTTCGAAACCAAAGGTGCTGCCCTGCTGGTAAACACTGTGGAAGATGACCTGCCCGCCGTGCCGTTCGACAATATTGCGGACAAGATGCAGCCCTAAACCCGTGCCTTCGATGCTGGCCGTTTCCTGCGTCTTGGCGCGGAAGAATGGCTCGAACAGCCGCGCCTGCTGGTCGTCCGGGATGCCGCAGCCGGTGTCGTGGACTTCGAGCCGCGCCGCGCCGTTGTGCCGCGTGAGGGTGACCGACACTTTGCCGCCCTGCGGTGTATACTTCACGGCATTACTGATGAAGTTGGTAATGGCTTCATACACCTGCACCGCGTCGCCATTGACGGTGTACTCATCTGGTGTGATACGCACGTCGAACGCCAGCCCTTTTTCAGCGGCGCGGTCAGCAAATTCACCAGCGGCTTCTTCAACCTTCTGCCCCAGGTCAAACGGCTGCATGGTCTGCTGCTCTGCCAGCCGGTGAATCCGTTCCAGCGACAGGATTTCCTCAACGATTTTCTTCATGCGTTCGGCGGCGCGCTGCATGGCGGTAAAGGTGCGGGTGAAACTGCCTAACGTTTCGTCAGGGTCTTCCTGGAGCAGGTCGGCCATGTAACCGAGAAGCACCTGAAGCGGGTTCTTCAGGTCGTGCGCCGCGATGCGGATCATATCGCTTTTGAGGTTTTCGAGCCGGCTGACACGCCGGTACAGCAGTTCCAGCTCATCGGCGCGGGCGCGCACCGCCTGTACCAGCCGCGCGTTTTCCAGCGCCGAAGCCACACGCCCGGCCAGCAGCACCAGCAGTTGGAAACGATCATCGGTAAAGCGGTCTTCCCGGCATGATTCCATGACCATTATTCCAACCAGTGCATCACGCTCGTCCGGGTCGCCACCTGTCGTATACAGCGGCAGCGCAATCTGTGCCCGTGTTCCGCCCAGCGCCGAGATAACGCTGTCAGGATTCCGACTGATCAGGGGGAGCTGTTCCAGCAGAACATGGCCGACAATGCCAGCCCCTTCGCTGACAGTTGCTCCCAGTGTGTCCGCCGTATAATCGCCGTAGAACTGTGTCACCCGAAGCTGATCATCCTGCACCAGCGCCACATATGCGCCGTCGGCGCGGCATAAGCGCATGGCCGCATCCAGCGCCAGGGCTATCAGATTATCCACATCGAATGTGACAGAGATTTCCTTATACAGCCAATGGACGATAGTGAGCGCATCTACGCGGCGGCGGAGTTCTTCCGCCTGACGGTGGCTCTGTTCGTACAGTTGGGCATTCTTAAGAGCCAGCGTGGACTGGTCAACAAACACCTGCAAGCGGTCGGCAGTATCCAGTGTAAAGGCATGAGACATGCTGCTGAACAGACGGATAAAACCCAGCAGTTCCCCCTTGGCGCGGATGGGCACGCAGGCATAGGAACGGGCATTTGCTGGAATGGCTGGCACACTTCTGCACCATTCAGAATGCGCTTCTATGTCCGACATAATTAATGGCCCATTGACCGCCTGCACGACGCTGGCGCAGGTGCGATAGTCGAAACTCAGCGATTCCAGCGTGGTGATTTCCGGCGTGTGCGGGGTGTGCTGGCGCAGTCGTACCGTGTGTCCATCGTCTTCCAGCAGCAGCAGGTCGGCGCGGTCGTTTGGCACGATCTGCCCGACCATTTCAATGATCCGCGCCAGTACTTCGTCGGAATTCAACGTGCTGTTGAGCGAATTGGAAAACTCATGCAGCAGTTCCGTGAAAGCGTAATGGTCTAACACGGCCTGTTCAGCCTGTGCCTGGGCGGTAATGTCACTCACCAGGAACAGCCGTCCGCGCACCTGCTTCTGTTGGTCAAGCACAGGCGACACCTTGACCTGAATGGTGCGATCTTGAATCTGGCGCACGACATTCTGTGGCGTGATCAGCGTGCGCAGCGGTGCAACCAGCGCCGCAAACTCTGGATAAGCGGTTTCCAGAAGCTGTCCGACCGGGTTCTGTGCTGGCGAAGGCAGATATAAGCGGAGGGTCTGGTTAACCGTTATCACATGGTTGCGGCTGTCTACCAGAATCATACCGTCGGGAATACCCTGCATAATCAGCTCATAGGCCAGCGGCATTACATCCAGCCGGCGCGGTCTGAAAAGCACAACCGTCAGAAGTATGACGAAACTGCTGAACAGTGCCGGCGCCGCCCCGGCGGCGGCTTCCAGTGAGTAAAACAGCAGCACCCAGGCGCAGGCAGCCGACAGCATGGCGAACCATACCGCGCCGCGCACGGTACGGTTCTGCCGTGCGTGGAACGTAAGATACAGGAACAGCAGTGATGCTGCCAGGCAGAGGATCAGGTTAATGCTCTGCCAGTTGATCTCATTCATTGAAAGGCCATCCTGGCTCGCTCTATCGTAGTCTCGGCACACCTGGTGCAAAATCAGCGCAAACGGGTTGAATACTGTAGGGGCAGACCTGTGTGTCTGCCCTGGGCGCACACGCAGGTGCGCCCCTACATTCAACGGTTATGCTCTGAACATGCACTAAGCACAAGCAAATTAGAAATGTCGGATGTAGGGGAGGGTCTCAGACCCTCCCCTACGGAAAAACATCCGACGGAATTTATCTGTTTGTACTCAGGAATGACCCCACCACGGTTCCCATCTTATTGATGATCACATGACTGGCAGACGCACCAGCGCCTGTGTACCTTTGTTCGTCACCGACTCCAGTTCAAAATCACCGCCGTGCGCTTCGACGATGCGCCGCACCAGCGGCAGTCCCAGACCCATGCCCTGCTGCTCACGGGAATCGCGGTGTATCTGCGCATAAGTCTCAAACGCTTTGGCCCGTTCGGCGGCTGACATGCCGATGCCTTCATCATAAATGCTGATCCACACCGCGCTATCCGACTGCCATTCAGAAATCGTCACCTTACCATCAGCCGGGGAGAAATTGAGCGCGTTGGCGATCAGTTCCGCCAGCGCGTGTTTGAGTGCCGGCAGATGCGCGTGGATGGCGGCCTGTTCATCCCGCAGGTCACTCACTACACTCAGATCACGGTTGCGGAAAGCGAAGCGCCGCCCCAGATCAATGGCGCTGGGGACAAGCTGCCAAACCTGGACGCCAAAGCCGGTCTCCTGGATTTTCTCCCGGCTCAGCACGCCGGCATCCAACTGGGTCAGGAAAACCATTTGCTCAACCAGATGGTGCAGCCGCTCCGTGCCGGCGCCCAGGGTGTCCATCAGGTTCTGAATATCACCCGGCTGAAGCTGGCCGATCTGGCGTTCCACCAGGTCTTTAACCATCTGGATGGAAATCAACGGCGTTTTTAATTCATGCGCGACCAGGCGCGAGAGGTGAGTTTTCGCCGCTTCCAACTCCTGCGTGAGTGCATCGGCGATCACCGCGCGGCGTTTCAGCCGCGTTCGGACGGCGGCCAGCACTTCGGGCCGGGTGAAGGGTTTTGTCAGATAATCGTCCGCGCCCAGTTCCATGCCGTGCCGCATGAAGGCTTTATCGGTCTGGCCGGTCAGGAAGATAAAGGGCATCGTGGTGGTCTGCGCGTGGCCGCGCACTGCTTCCAGCACTTCGTAGCCGCTCATCTCTGGCATGGCGATGTCGCATACGATCAAATCTGGCGGCTGCCCCAGCGCCTGCTGAACACCGGCGGGGCCGTCGTTCGCCTCCGTTACTTCATAGCCTTCGCGTTCAAACCAGCCCATCAACTGCTCGCGGACGAGATCGTCATCGTCAATTATCAAAATGCGGGTCATGCCGGGGGTCTCCTGTGTCCCTGCTGCACGGGAAAGGTGTTGAGATGCACTCAATCCTTGTTTTATAATAATGATAACACAGGAACTCAATATAAAACTTAATTTTTCATTGATTTTTGTGAGGGTAGATTGATGAGACGAACCTGATGCGCGTCACCATTCCGCGATGGTGCCGTCATCCAGCCGCCAGACGGGGTTACGCCAGCGATGGCCGGTGCGCGCCGCTTCGCGTACCGCGTCTTCGTTGATCGTCACGCCCAGGCCGGGCGTGGCTGGCAGACGCACGCAGCCGTTCTGATAATCGAACACAGTCGGGTCGGCCAGATAATCCAGCAGGTCGTTACCCTGGTTGTAATGGATTTGCAGGCTTTGCTCCTGGATGAACGCATTGGCAGCGACCGCATCCACTTGCAGGCAGGCCGCCAGCGCGATTGGCCCCAGCGGGCAGTGCGGCGCCAGCGCCACGTCATAGGCTTCGGCCATCGCCGCGATTTTCACCACTTCCGAAATGCCGCCCGCATGGGATACATCCGGCTGGAGGATGTCCACATAGCCAGCGTGCAGCACTGGCTTAAAATCCCAGCGCGAATACATCCGTTCGCCAGTGGCAATCGGCGCGGAGGTGTGCGCGGCGATCTCCCGCAGCGCCTCATTGTTTTCCGGCAGCACCGGTTCTTCGATGAACATCAGATGGTAGGGTTCCAGCGCGCGCGCCAGCACTTTCGCCATTGGTTTATGTACCCGCCCGTGAAAATCCACCGCGATACCGAAGTCCGGCCCGGCGGCCTGCCGCACAGCGGCCACGCGGGCGACAACGGCCTCTACCATGCTGAAGGACTCGATATAATGCATCTCGGCGGTGGCATTCATTTTGATGGCGGTGAAACCAAGCGCCTGCTTTGCCAGCGCCTCCTGCGCGACATCCTGCGGTCGGTCGCCGCCGATCCACGAATAGACCTGAATTTTATCCCGCACCGGGCCACCAAGCAGGCTGTAGACCGGCGCGCCGTGCCACTGGCCTTTGATGTCCCAGAGCGCCTGGTCAATGCCGGCGATGGCGCTCATCATCACCGGGCCACCCCGGTAAAAGCGGGCGCGGTACAGCGTTTGCCAGATGTCCTCAATCGCGCGTGGGTCGCGCCCGATCAGGTACTCATCCATCTCGCGCACGGCAGCCTCAACCGTTCCGGCGTGGCCTTCGACAATTGGTTCACCCCAGCCGGCCAGCCCGGCGTCAGTGGAGACTTTCACGAATAACCAGCGCGGCGGTACGGTAAACAGTTCAATCTGCGTGATTTTCACAATACCCCCTGTAATACAATGCGCAGCCCCAGGCCGATAACGACCAGATTCCCGACGAGACTGGTGATAACCTGCACGCGCGGCGACAGACGGCGGCGTGCCAGCGCGCCGATGACGGCCAGCAGCGTTTGCCATGACAGCGATGCCAGCCCCGCCCCCACCACAAACAGCGCCCGTTCAGCCGGCGAGAAATTCAGGTGCGCGCCGCGCCCCAGAATAAGCGCCGCGAAGTAAGCCACCGTCAGCGGGTTCAGCAGCGTCAGACCCAGGAACTGAGCATAGGTACGCGCCCCGCCGGTTGGTGGAGGGGCGGTTGGATCAGCGTTTGATGTGGCGCGGCGCAGTTTCCACAGCCCGTAACCCCCGATGCTTACCAGCACGACGGCGCTCAAGACCTGTAACGCCTCGGCCAGTGGTGCTAAGGCTGCCGCTAACGCCTGCCCGCTGATGGCGGCCAGCGCCGCAAAGAAGATGTCGGCGGAAGCAGCGCCCGCCCCGGCCAGAAAACCCTCGCTGAAGCCGCGCTGCATCCCGGTATTGACGATGAGAATCGCAATCGCCCCGACCGGTATGGCGATCCCGTAGCCGGCTAATACACCTTCCCAGAATGAGTTCACGCTTTCCCTCCCTGTGAAACCGGCGGTGATAGTACCTCTGATTTGTCGGTTTTGCAGGAAATCGCTACTCTTGGTTCATCGTTGTGATTGAAAGACGGGACAGCTATATGAACGCCAGCAATGCCGCATTGATGGATACGCTGCCGCCGGGCAGGGCGCCGCTGTCACAGATGGCGCTGCGGCTGCACCCGGCTGACAACATTGTTATTGCGCGCGGCCCCCTGCCTGCCGGGACGATTTTGCAGCAGCCATCCGGTGATATAACGCTGCGCCAGTTCATTCTGAGCGGGCATAAAATCGCGGTCGAACCGGTGAGCGACGGACAGGCGGTGCGCCGTTACGGGCAAATCATTGGCTTCGCTGCCGGCGAGATTGCCCCCGGCGACCACGTTCATACGCATAACCTGAGCGTAAAGGATTTCGCCCGTGATTATGCTTTTGGCATGGATGTGCAGCCGGTGAATTTCGTACCAGCCGCCGAGCGTCTGACGTTCCAGGGCTATCGCCGCGCCGATGGCCGTGTGGGCACACGCAATTATCTCGCGGTTATCGCGACGGTCAACTGCTCGGCGCACGCCGTGCGGGAAATCGCGCATTATTTCACGCCGGAACGATTAGCGGCCTATCCCAACGTGGACGGCGTGATCGCCCTGGCGCACCTGTCCGGCTGCGCGGTGCAGGTTGGTGGGGCGGATTATCAACTTTTACAGCGCACGCTGGCCGGGATGGCGCGCCATCCGAACATTGGCGCGTACATCGTGGTCGGTCTGGGCTGCGAAGCTAATCAGATCGCCGATCTGATTTCGAATTACGGCCTGCGCGGCGCGGATTTTCAGCCTCCCGCTCTTACTATTCAGGATGAGGGCGGCCTGCGCAAGACGATTATGGCCGGTATTTCGGCGGTGGAAGAACTGCTGCCGGTGGTCAATGCTGCCCGCCGCCAGCCGCAGCCGGTCAGCGAACTGACCATCGCGCTGCAATGCGGTGGCAGTGATGGCTGGTCAGGCGTGACGGCGAATCCGGTACTGGGCAGGGTGTCGGATGAAATCGTACGGCAGGGTGGAACGGTAGTGCTGGCGGAAACGCCGGAAATCTATGGCGCGGAACATCTGCTGACACGCCGCGCCGTGTCGCCCGCCGTCGGACAGCGATTGCTAGATAAGGTGCGCTGGTGGGAGCAGCACACCGCGCGGCTGGGTGTCGAGATTGACAATAACCCCAGCGTGGGTAACAAAGCTGGCGGCCTGACCACAATCTATGAAAAATCACTGGGAGCCGTTGCTAAGGGCGGCACTACGCCGCTGACCGCCGTCTACGACTATGCCGCGCCGGTCACCGAACGCGGCCTTACCTTTATGGACACGCCAGGTTATGACCCGGTATCCGTGACTGGTCAGGTTGCGGGGGGCTGCACGCTGGTGGTATTCACTACCGGGCGCGGTTCGGTATTTGGCTTTAAACCGGCGCCGTGTCTCAAAGTTGTTACCAACACGGATACTTTTCGACGTATGGCCGATGATGTAGATGTGGACACGGGGGTGATACTGGACGGTACTCCAGCCGACGCGGTGGCGGCGGAACTGCTGCGGCGCGTGATCGCGGTGGCGTCTGGTGAAACGACAAAAAGCGAAGCGCAGGGCGTAGGTGAAGCGGAGTTTAATCCCTGGTCCTTGGGTGGGACATTGTAAGCGGTGATTGCAGACTGTAGCTTCAATCGAATTGCCGACTAGGGCAATCGCATATGCAATCTCAATGGAGGATAATGGCAGCTAAAAAGGGATTGCCATGCTGCCAGAGAGTAACCTGCCTCTATCCCATGATACCTTTGGCAGAGTATTTCGCTGGCTGGATGCCGCGCAATTCCAGACCAGCGTTATGGCCTGGACACAGAGCTTGTGTCAGCTCACAGGGGGACAACTGGTGACACTGGATGGCAAGAAGTTGCGCCGCAGTCACGACAAAGCGCATGAGCGTGACGGCATCTGGATGGTGAGTGCCTGGGTGAGCGAGAACCAGCTTGTGTTAGGTCAGCAGAAAGTAGAGGCCAAGTCGAATGAAATCAGCGCCAGCAGGTGCGGGATGGCGCTGCCGGACATCACCGGCTGTGTGGTCACGATTGATGCCGTCGGCACCCAAGCCGACATCACCCGGCAGCTTGTGAAGCAGCCAGCCGATTACATTCTGCCAGTGAAGGAAAACCAGGGCAGTCTGTACGAGGATAGGCAACTGCTGTTTGACGGTTTTGAGCAGGAAAACTATGTCGAAGTGCCCCATGATACGGCTAAACTGAAAGCGTTTCTATCAGGAGCAGCGCAACCATGCCCCGTGATGCCTGTATCGCCAGTTATGGCATGAATCACCGGATAGGAATCCTAATCCCTCTCCTGACTCGTCGTTTCCTCCACCTGTATAGTTTCAAAAGGATTATAACGGCCAGAGCCTTTGATCTGACCTGCTTTTCGACAACAACATAAAAAGAAAATATATATTCGGTTGTCACGCAATCTTAAGTGTGTAACTCGATTTGCAGGTTTATAATACGCTTGTAAGGAACTTGCATAAAAAGGTGTCCCCATGAATTTGTTGACACGCACTTTAATTGCGCTTATCGTCTTTATTATCCTGGCCGCCGGCGTTCAGCCCGGCCAGGCCCAGGACGCTTCGACCAATGAATGTACCCGTCTGGTTCAGAATGCCCTGTCACAACTCGGAAATAATTGTGGCGATCTGGGTCAGAACCGTGCCTGTTATGGCTTCAGGTCGGTTCAGTCGCAACTGGAAGCGGGAACTGATGCACAGCCATTGAGCCAACCCGCAGATCAGGTTAACCTCACCAGTGTAGCGGTCATTGACGCGTCAGCGTTTAATCTCAGCAGTGGGGCGTGGGGTATTGGTGTCATCAAAACAGCGGCCAACCTGCCGGTAGCGCTGCGGGGTCAGAACTTAATCCTCATACCGCTGGGGGATGTGGAAGTCGAAAACGGTGTTGAACCTGCCGAAGCGCTGCTTTTACCCGAAATATCGCTGCCCGTCGCCGTTGGAGCAGCAACGGAATTGTTCCTTGAGCCGACAGCCAACAGTGAAGTTGTCGGCCAGGTGGCGGGCACAACGCTGGACGCCGACGGCATCAGCCCGGATCGTAAATGGCTGCGGGTATATTTCGAGCACGAGCGCGAGTACAGCATCCGCGCGACCGCCTGGATTGGCATCGAAGGCCTGGAGCCAACGCCTGATACCAGCGGCCTGCCAGTTATCCATCCTGATAGTTTGACTCCCATGCAGAAGTTTTATCTGCGAAATGCGTTCACAACACCGGACTGCAAACTTGTGCCGCCGCCAGTCCTGTTAGTTCAGGGGCCGGAGGGCATCGAAACCGATTTTATTGCCAATGGCGCGAAGATACGGATCAGTTCGACGATTACGCTGCGCCTGCTGCCGCCCGGCAACCTTATGGAACTGGCCGTCCTATCTGGCATAGCCACCCTTAACCCGGACACCTCCAATCCGATCATCGTCCCGGCGGGGTTCGCGACCTCTATCTGTTTATCCGAAGAGCGCAACCTGGGAATTGATGGTGAACCGAATGACCGGGAAGTGATCGCGGGCTGTAGCTGGGGAGCACTGCGGATGCTGCGACAGGATGAATTGCTGGGGTTATCTTCCCTTCAGAACATCCCTTCCAGCGTGCTTAACTATCGTTTTAGGCTGCCCGTACTGGTTTGCCCCTCTGGAGTAGGGCGCCCGATTTGCAAAATCATGATTGATAATCCGAAACTGATCGAAACGCTCCGCCGTCTTTGTGCGTTGAAGTGGTTACCGGATGCGGTTTGCCCGTTCATCGGTGGACTGTAGGTTCAGACCATCGGACAATCTGTCTGCCTTGACGTGTGCCGCTGTTAACTTCCAGCGGCACACGACGCTTGTCACTATAGCCTCAGGTCAATTGCCACCATTTTGATTCTTAACGTTTTTATCACTCTGTTGCCTTTACTCTAGGTAAAGTATGATCATCACCTGTTTGGGTATGAGTGTGCTGGTATGGAACTGATTCAATATATTCGACTGTTTCGTAAATGGCTTTGGTTGCTGCTCTTAGCTGCGTTTGTGGCCGGGGGTATTAGTTTTATCGTTAGCCGTGGACGGCCATCCGTTTACGGGGCACAAACCACCATCGCAATTGGTGGATTTATCCAGTCTCCAAATCCTGACAGCGCGGAAATTCGGACCGGTATTGATCTCGCGCAGACGTATGCCCAACTGGTCAAAACGTATGATGTGCTCCAGGGGACGATTAACGCATTGGATTTACCGCTGGATTCGGAAGAATTGCAGGAAATCGTCTCGACCAAAATTCTGACCGGAACGTCACTGCTGGTCGTTAGTGTGAACTATACCGATCCGGTAATGACGGCTGATATTGCCAATGGGCTGGCAGAACAACTGATTCAGAAAAGTCCGACCAATCTAACCCCTGAACAACAGGCGCAAATGAGCTTTGCGAATGCCCAGATTGCGGCTTTGAACCAGCAGTTAGTGGACTCGCGGGCACGGCTTGAATTAGTGGACAGTCAGTTGCAAACTACCCAGAATGCGGATGAGACGGCCCGCCTGACTGAGCAGCGGAACGCTATTATTGGTCAAATCAATCAGGCTTCAGCGACCATTGCCCAGTTCTCAAACACGGTTGCCGCGCTTCAACAGCGTACCAATGCGCTGGATATCGTTGAGCGCGCGCGCGTTCCGACAACGCCGACGGGCGCGAGTGTCTTAACCAGCACACTGCTTGGCGCCATTGTCGGGGTCGCCCTCGCGGCTGGCGTTGTACTGCTGATTGAATACCTGGACGATACGATCCGCACGACGGAAAGCGCGGCTCAGATGCTGGCGCTTCCCGTTTTGGGGGGTATTGTTCGCTTTGGCAAGAAGAACGATAGTTATCCCCAGCGTTTGGTAACACAGCAAATCACCATGTCGCCGGTATCTGAAGGCTATCGCACCGTGCGGACCAATTTGATGTTCAACACTAATGGTGGGTCCAAGGGGATATTTCTCGTCACCAGTGCCGGCCCTGAGGAAGGTAAAAGTATTACCGCCGCAAACCTCGCTATCACGCTGGCGCAGGCCGATTTACAGGTCCTGTTGATTGACTGTGATTTACGACGTCCCAAACAGCACGAGATTTTCGGCTTAAAAAATGAGGTGGGACTGACGACATTGCTGGGTAAAACTTATGAAGCCGTCAGCAGCAAGCGGCTGGAGGAGGGGAAACTTCCGCTCAGTCTTTTACAGTGTTTGCAGACAACAACACTGGGGAAGTTATGGGTGATTACCAGTGGTTTCATTCCCTCAAATCCGACTGAGATGCTCGGCTCTTCTTCCATGCAGTTCTGGATGGATGTTTTTCGCACGTCTCCTGAAATTGATGTGGTTATCCTGGATACACCGCCATGCCTGCTTGCAACGGATAGTTCTGTACTGGCGGCAACGAGTAAGGCGGATGTGCTCATGGTCGTGGATAGCGGACGAACCCGGCGTGGGGCCGCTCAAAGGGCTAAGGAGCAGTTCACGCAGCTCGGTTTGACGGTACGAGGCGTTATCCTTAACCGCGTGAACCCGCGTGAGGAAAGTTATGAGTACAACTACAGCTATGGTTATTACTATTATGCGCCTGCGATGTCACCCGAAAATGCACGTTCGCTTCGAGAAAAAATTCTCGGTAAACGCAAGTAACCATTTCATGTCTTAATTTTTTCACACGCAAATTGTCACATATATTTTATGGCATATATCACTATTTATCTTTTAATTTAAAATTAAGTATAATTTATAAAAAATACACAATTCAACTGCCATAATTAAATAATCTGATCTCTATTCTCTGTGTTCTGTAAAGATTAATCATATGATAAATGATTATCACTCTTGGGGGAAGATAATGCTTTCTTACGGTTTGAATTCGCAACCATCCCCTATAATAACAAAGGTATAAGTGAAGGTCACAAAGATGTACTACTTGCTAATATTTTGTGACCTCCGCGCCGTTGTGAGAAGTGAGTTATTTGATGGAGCTTCAAAACACGCTGAAGTACGTAATCCCCAGAGGTGCGCGTACGCACTATAAACGGATCGTTCAGGCGGCCCTTATTGACAGCTTATTAATAGCAGCTTCTTACCTGGCAGCCTTTTCAGTCCGGGCGGTTATGACCCCGCTCAACTACCTGGACGTGCTGCCGTTTACCCTATTTGTTGTGGTTGTGATGCTGCTGATGCTGTACACCTTTGGTGTTTATCATCGTCTATGGGAGTGCAGCAGCGGACACGAAATCACGCTCATCTTTAAAACGGCGGCTGCCGCAACCCTGGTGACGGTGCTGGTTGATATTCTGATATACCCTCGTCCGGTGCCGCTGAGCGTGATCTTGGTTGCAAACACCCTGGCAATAAGCGCTTTTATTGCCGTCCGTTATCGCTCCCGTCTGATAAAAGGTCTTTCCTGGCGGTGGCGCACGATCTGGTTCGGGGAGATCCCAAACTCACTCCCCAGAACGCGGGTGCTGATCATCGGCGCTGGCGAAGCGGGTCAAACGTTGGCCTTACGCCTGAAACACCGCCTGCCGGGGCATGAGGAATATGCGGTTATCGGTTTTGTGGATGACGACCTGCGCAAGCAGGAACTTTACATTGAGGGCTGCCCGGTGCTGGGCACGTGCGCCAATATTGTTCGAATTACCGAGCAATATAATATTGACCTGATTGTAGTGGCGATGCACAACATCTCTGGCGCGCATTTCCGCGAGATTTTATCGTCCTGCGAACACACGAAGGCGATGATTAAGGTCCTGCCCAATATCATGGACATTGTTCATTCAACACGCGGAGCACCCCTGCTGCGGAATGTTGAGCCGGAAGACCTGATCGGAAGAAAACCGATCAGCCGCGAGAAAGGCGTGAATTTAGAACCGGTCACTGGAAGGGTGATTCTGGTAACCGGCGCTGCCGGCTCCATCGGCTCAGAACTCAGCCGCCAGGTTATGGATTACGAACCGATCAAAGTTGTGCTGCTGGACAACAACGAGAGCGGCCTGCACGACCTGGTAACGGGACTTAAGATGCGGTTTCCCGATATTACGATGGTTCCTGTGCTGGCCGACATCACCGTTCCCGCGCTGGTGCAGGCCGTTTTTGATGACCATCAGCCTCAGGTTGTTTTCCATGCTGCCGCTTACAAGCACGTTCCCATGCTGGAATATTATCCGGGGGAAGCCTTACGGGTCAATATCGGCGGAACGGCGCTCGTGGCGCGTACCGCCGCTGAATGTGGCGTGGAGCGTTTTGTGCTGATTTCGTCGGACAAAGCCGTTAATCCGTCCAGTGTGATGGGCGCCAGCAAACGCGCCTGCGAACTGTTCCTGCGCGCGCTGTCCAAACAGGGATATGCGACGATTTTTACGTCGGTGCGCTTTGGGAACGTATTAGGCAGCCGGGGCAGCGTGCTGCCCACGTTTAATCACCAGATCGACAGTGGCGGCCCGGTCACGGTCACACATCCCGACATGACGCGGTATTTTATGAGCATCCCCGAAGCGGTGAACCTGATCATTCATGCGGCCTGTCTCACCAAAGGTGACGACATTTTTATGCTCAAAATGGGTGAAGTCGTGCGGATTGTCGAACTGGCGGAGCGTATGATCCGGCTGCGTGGGCTGCGTCCGCGCATTGATATTCCGGTTCAGTTTACAGGCGTTCGCCCTGGCGAGAAGATGCACGAGGAATTGTTCGACTCGACCGAAACCCTTTTGGAAACGGCGCACCCTAACATTATTCAGTTGCAGCCGAAACAGGACTTTTTCGACGCAGACTGTTTTCTGCAAGATGTTAACCGGCTTCTGAATAATCTGGATGATTTGCCCGGTGATTTGTTCTCGCTCCTGATATTCCTGATCAACCCTGAACGCGGCCATGCGCTCCACCATCAAAATGGGGCAAAGGACCTGGTAAATTAAAGGCAGCCATGAGCCAGCTAGAGGACACCACCCCCATGCCAGTGCCGGACGCCGCTGAAGTACCGCAGCCGCATCGGGAACGCCGCCGCAAACGCCGGACTCCCAAGTGGCTGAAATTTATCCGCCGGTGGGTGAAACCCCGGCTTAAATTCACTCAATTTGCCATGATCTTGACTGCCGTCGTCGTGGTTGTGATCGTTGGCGGGCTGGCGCTGGCTACGGAAAGTGTTAACCGGGTGCGTGGCTCGCTGAGTAACCTGGGTCGCGTGGCGGATACGCTGCGCTCTAAAGCCGGCACGGAACTGACCTTAAATGATTTTGATCGTTTACAGGCCACTGTGAAAGAACTCTCCTCAAGCCTGCAAGTTGCCCAAAATCAACTGGCATTTCTGCGGTTTTTCAGCGGTATCAACACCGATTTACGGACCATGCAGGTTACGGTTGAGGCCGCGATGAATCTATCGCTGGCAGCCGATACGATGCTGGATGGTTTGCAGCCAACCCTGTTTTTTATGATGGGCAGCGGCGATCAGGCTGCGGCTGCCGTGCAGATTTCATCCGGCGAACGTATTGTTGAACTGCTCCAACTGGGACGCAGCCGGTTTGATGCGGCGAACCGGTATCTGAATGAGGCGAAGGGTATTATTGATCACATTGACCTGGCCTCGCTTTCTTCCGATGGCGTCTTAAGCGTTCAAAAGATGACAGGCTATCACGAACAACTCCAGCAGATGAATAATGTTCTGCTGGATATGCCTGATTTTCTGACCGCAGCACTGGGGCTGGACGGCACACGCCACTATTTAATTCTCGCTCAGAACAGCGATGAACTTCGACCGTCCGGTGGTTATATCAGCACCTGGGGGTGGATGAGCGTGCGCGATGGGCGAGTCGAAGATTACGAGTACAGCGCCACAACGCCAACATCTCCACGTCCGCCATCGCCAGTTGCAGCAAAGGATTTGACGCTACCGAGTTGGTGGTTACAGAACGACCAACCGGTGTACGCCGCTTTTGACGGAAGCTGGTATGCCGACTTTCCTTCCACTGCCGGCATGGCGATGTGGTTTTATAATGCCGGTCATAACGATTATGCACCTGTGGATGGCGTGATTGCCATTGACATCATGGGCTTTGAAGCCATCCTGAAGGCGCTTGGCAGCGTCGTGGTTCCGGGTTATTCGGAAGTGGTCACGCCTGAAAACTTCCGCCGGGTTGTCTATGATATCCGATCATCCGGCGAGGGAGATACCCCACACAAACGTTTCCTGGCAGCCCTCTACAAGCAGCTTTTTACTGACTGGCAGAAGAAAAGTGCTGATCCACAGATCAATACGCGGCTGCTGGGTGCGCTGCTGCAATCGCTCCAGGAAAAACATGTGATGTTATATTTCGCGGACGCGCGGCTGAATGACGGCCTTGATCTGCTGGGGTGGTCGGGAGCGCAAGCACCGGCGACCAATAAAGATTATCTGCTGGTAGCCGATGCCAACCTGGGGAATAAATCCAATCATTCGATTATCCGCAGCCTGACGTATGATGTCGAAATTCAACCGGACGGGAGTCTCAACAGCCGGGCAACGGTGGCTTATGATTACTCGGCTGCCGTCGCCGATCAGGACCCGGCGGTAGACCCGGAACATCATGGCCCGCTGACGTATAGCAATCTGTTTCAGGTTTTTGTCCCGCAGGGCAGTCTGCTGGTTGACACCAATAACCTTCCTGCTTTGCCGGTCGTTGTTGGTGATCCGACACACACGATTTTTGTGTCGCAGGTTTTTATTCCCTACGACAGCAGCGAACGTTTCCAGTTTTCGTACGTGACGAAGCCGCTGATCGAAAATTTAGGGACTTACCGGCGCTACCGGCTGCTGCTGCAAAAACAGCCGGGAACGTTAGCCGACCGTGCCGATGTCCAGCTTTCGCTGCCGTCCACTACGGCGGTTATTAGCACCTCGCCTGATCCCACCGCGACGTATAAGCTGGATCGCCTCGTTCTCGAATTCCGGCTGACGTTGACCACCGACCAATGGGTTGAAGTGGTTTACCGCCCGTAAGCGGCAGGAGACACGGTTGAGTGAACCAGAGTGGTATGCGAATTAGCGTAATGACTCCTCAGAACACGGCTGTTTCACGCTCCGGCCATGCCATACCCGATTCGCTGGCCGCACCGCTGTCGCTGCGGAAGAATTTCTCATGGACGTTCGCCGGGAATGTGGTGTATGCCGCCTCGCAGTGGGGCATTCTGGTCGTTATGGCGAAACTCGGCACGCCGGAAATGGTGGGGCAGTTCGCGCTGGGGCTGGCCGTGACCGCGCCGGTCATTATGTTCGCTAACCTGCAACTGCGCGCGGTTCAGGCCACCGACGCCCGCCGTGAATACCAGTTCGCGGATTACCTGGGGCTGCGCCTGATCACCACACTGCTGGCGTATCTGGTGATTGTGGGGATTACGCTGATTTCAGGGTACGGCCCGGATACGACCCTCGTCATCCTGTTCATCGGCTTAGCCAAATCGTTTGAGGCGCTGAGCGACGTTTTCTTTGGCCTGCTGCAGCAGCGCGAACGGATGGATCGTATCGCCAAATCGCTGATGATCGAAGGCCCGGTGACGCTGGCGGTGATGGGCATCATCCTGTATGTCACGCGCAGCGTGGTGTGGGCGACCGCCGGCATG
>JARKOK010000216.1 GCA_029975765.1 Aggregatilineales bacterium | reverse complement strand
ACGCCTGCATCTGGCCGTTGAGGATTATCTCAACGATCTGAAACCCGGTCAGACCGTTCTCGCCCGCCTGAGTGACCGTTGGGACCCGTATCTGCGCGAGCAGTGGTGGCCGGTTGAAGTTTCGCCCAACCGCCTCGTCGTCGAGCGCCCGGCCAGCCAGCGGTACGAACCCGGCCAGGCCGTCAGCCTGCTGGGTGCGGTCGGCCAGCCCTATCGCTACCGGCGCACCCTGCGCAACGTGCTGCTGCTGGCCGACGACGCCGCGCCCACCCCGCTTGTGATGTCTGTCGGCTGGCTGGTCAGCAATCACATCAGCGTCACGCTGGTGCTGGCGGGCAAGGCAGCCTTATACCCTACCCAGCACCTGCCGCCGGAAGTCGAAGTCCTGCACGCCGACGAAAACCTGGGCTGGCCCAACCGCGTGATGACCGTCGGTTGGGCGGATCAGGTCTTTGTGGTTGTGGGCGCGGGCGACGAACTGGCGCGTTTCGGTCGTATCTGGGCGTTGTTCAGCGAACTGCGCGCCGAAATTCCCAAAGCCTATCTCTTTGGCGTGTTCCAGCCGGTGCAGCCCTGCGGCATAGGCGCGTGTCAGGCCTGTATGCTGCCCCTGCGCGGCGGCGACAGCACCCTGATCTGCACCCAGGGGCCGGCGGTTGATCTGGCCGCCGTCCACTTCGCCTGATGCGCCGCTGCGAGGTTATTTGAGAAGTCCTTTAGCTTTTCATCCCCCGTCCCTTCCGGTCATGCGTCATGGAGAAGGGGAGAAATGACCGCTTAAGCCCCTCTCCCTGAGGACGAGGGCGACTCGAATGTCCCTGAGAGAAGTGGGGTGAGGGCTTTTCAAACGATTTTTGAGACTGGCCGCTGACCACCGGTGATCGTGGTTTCGCCAGGCCGCCTGGCGCGGTCGCCAGCCTGAACTTATGCTAAACTACACCCGTAACGTCGGTACGTAAAGGAACGCGGCATGGCAACGGAAATCACCCGCCCCGGCAAAAACAGCCTCATCCTCGAATCGCCGGTCATGCCGGCAGCGGGTACGGTTGGCTTCGGTGATGATTACAAAGACCTGGTGAAACTGGAAAAACTCGGCGCGCTCGTCACCAATCCGGTTACTTTCCAGCCCTGGCAGCCAGCCACCGGCACGCGTGTCGTCCCCCTCGACGGCGGCATCCTCGTCCATACCGGCCTGCCCAATCCCGGCCTCGGCAAAGTGCTGGATCAGCACCGCACCCTGTGGGCGAACCTGCCGCTGCCGGTCATCCTGCATCTGGTTGGCACGACCGTAGACCATGTGCGCCGCGCGCTGGAACGCCTCGACAGCGAAGACTCCGTGGCTGCCGTCGAACTCGGTTTAAACGATGACATCCCCTGGCAGGAAGCCGAGCAGTTGGTGAAAACCGCCGTAACGCACAGCGAGAAACCGCTGCTGGTGCGCCTGCCCCTGACCGATGTCTATACCCTGGCCCGCGCCTGCGACGACGCGGGCGCGGGCGCGCTGGTCATCGCTGCCGCGCCGCGCGGCACCGCGCGTGACCCGTACACCGGTCGGCTGGTCAGCGGTCGGCTCTACGGGCCGCTGGTTAAGCCGCTGGTCTTACGCACCGTTGGCCTGCTGGCAAACCGGCTGGATGCGCCGGTGATCGGCGCGGGTGGCATCCACACGCAGCAGGACGCGCGGGATTATCTCGACGCTGGCGCCCGCGCTGTGCAGATAGACACCGTGACCTGGGTGGATCCCAAAATGCTCGAATGGATCGCCCGCGATCTCGGCGGTCTGGTGCTGACGCGGCAGGCCGGCGCGCTGGGCGACGAGTGGTTCCCCGGCATCGGCATCACCGAGCAGAAAGCGCGTGAAGCCGGCCGCCAGCCCTCGGAAGCCCCCGCGCCCAAAAAACCCAGACGGTAGCACTACAGGTCAGTCCAGCTTGCTTTTAGAGAAATCATGCGATGAAGGTAGGGGCGACCCAATGTGGTCGCCCGCCTGTAGGGGAGGGTCTCAGACCCTCCCCTGCAAACCAACAGTCTCTGCCAGATTGCAAATCAAAAACCTGTTTAGACTCACTACTACCCCCACTCCCCGGCGCTTGCTGTATAATGCTGCCGACGAATAACGATGGAGCAGCCATGACCGCCGATTTTGAGCCAATTCCCCCGGCGCAGGCGCGGGAAATTCTCGAAGCCGCGATTCGTGAGCGGCTGGGTGATGAGTGGGACGACCCCGAAACCGGCTGGATACGGCTGACCGGCCACGACTACATGGCGCGGCTGGCGCGCGGGCGGGTCGTGCTGGATTTTTACGTGGACTTGCTGGGCAGTGTCACCGTCGAAAAATCCACTCAGAACACGCCGGGTGATAACGTGCGCCTGGTCATGCTGATTCTCATCGCGCTGTCGCTGGTGATCGCCTTCATGATCGTGCGCATCGTCAGCGGCGGGTAACGCTTGGAATCAACTTTTACCCGGCGTTCTTGGCGGTTCTAAAGGATGGCTCTTGCATATATTGAAATCCGACACCGCCCGGCTGCTGGCGCTGCTGGCCGTGATCACGCTGCTGGCGCTGCCGGTGCTCACGTACCCTCTGGGCCGCGATCAGGGCGAGTTTGCCACCATCGGGCGCGGCCTGCTGGAGGGCCGCGTGCCGTACCGCGATCTGTGGAATCCCAAGCCGCCCGCCGTGTTTTACGTCTACGCGGCGGCGATGGCCGTCCTGGGCCGCTCGACCGAAGCCCTGCGCGCGTTGGACTTGCTGCTGGTGCTGGGGGTGGGCGCGGGGCTGTTCAGTCTGGGCCGGCGGTTTGCCAGCAGCAGCGTTGGCCTGTGGGCGGCGCTGGTCTTCGCCGTTTTCTACCTCACCGAATCCTTCTGGACGCTCACCCAGAACGACGGCCTTGTGCTTCTGCCGATGGTCTGGGCGCTGGTCTTTATGGTTAAAGCCGCATCTCCCAACTATCAGGCTTCTGACGGCGTTTGCTCCCCTTTTCCAGTGATGGCGATTCTGTCCGCTTTCCTCGCCGGGGTGTTGTGCGGCATGGCCGTGTGGTTTAAATACCCGTTCGCCCTGTTTGGCCTCGTCGTTGTCGCCAGTTTCTTCATATTGCGCTGGCAAAAAACACCCGTAGCGGCGCGGCACGCCGTGTCCCTGAACGCCGCCGCCTGGCTGCCTTTCCTCGCTTTCCTGTTCGGCGGCCTGGTCGCGCTGGCGGCGGGCGCGGTTTACCTGCTGGCGCTGGGCGCGTGGGCTGGCCTGCTCGAAAGTGCGCAGGTAACCGCCGGTTACACCGCGCTCACCCTCAATATCAGCGACCTCGTGCCGCTGCTGCAAACCGCGCTCGGTTTTCGCTGGCAGCAGTGGGGGCTGCTGTTCCTGCTGGCCGCCCTCGGCGCTTTTCTGCCGTATCCTGTCCATCGTATTCCCGCCCCTCTCCCTGACGGGGAGGCGGAGAGGCCAGGGGTGCGGGCGCGCTGGCTCATCGTTTATCTCTGGCTGCTGGCCGGGCTGGTGATCATGCTGGTGCAGGCTAAAGGTTACGACTACCACTGGCTGCCAATGCTCCCGCCGCTGTCCCTGCTGGCCGCACGCGCCCTCGATGGCCTGCTGTTTCGCTTGAAGCACGCCGCCAGTACGCTTGCTTCCCCTCAGGGAGAGATGCCAGGGGCGTCGGCTTTGCTCGCCCTCGCCTTTCTCCTGCTGCTGGCGCTCAACCTGTGGCCGCGCGCTCTGCCGTACCTCACCGGCCAGCAGGATCGGCTGGCCTATGCCGCCGGTTTTCAGGGCGGTGAGTTCGTCGCCAGCGAATCGCTGGCCGTCGCGGATTACCTCCGCGCCCGCACCACACCCGGCGACTCCTTATTTATCTGGGGCTTCCGGCCAGAGGTATACTATTTAAGCGGCCTCAACCCGGCCACTCGCTTCATCTTCCAGTTCCCGCTGGTGGCGGACTGGTATCCGGCGGCGTGGCGGCAGGAAACGGTGGATACGCTGTGGGCGGCGCTGCCTCCCTATGTTCTGGTGCTGCAAGCGGATTATATGCCCTGGGTCACGGGGCGGCACGAGGACTCCCATACGCTGCTGCAAGCCTACACCGAACTCAACAACTGGCTGATGTTTAATTACGAACGCGATACGCAGATAGGCAGTTTCTTTTTATGGCGACGAAAACCGACGTAATCATCCGTCCCGCGCTCGATGTGGACGCGCTGGAACTGGCGGCCTTCATCCAGCCTTTTGTGGACAGCGGCAAGCTGCTGCCCCGCACGCTGGACGAACTTAATGAACTTCTGCCCAGTTTTTTCGTGGCCGAAGTGGAAGGGCGCATCGTCGGCTGCGCCGCGCTGGAAGTCTATTCGCCCAAGCTGGCGGAAATCCGCAGCCTCGCCGTGTCACCCACCGCACAGGGTCTGGGTATTGGCCGCCGCCTGGTCGCCGCCTGCATCCAGCGTGCTCAGGACTTGCGGGTGCTGGAAGTCATGGCCGTCACCTCGGCGGACGACTTCTTCATTGCCTGCGGCTTTGATTACACCCTGCCCGGCGAAAAACGCGCCCTTTTTATCCAGACCCGCGACCGCCTGTAAGGTGACGTTTCTCACTACCCCCACCAGGCCGGGTGAGGGTATGATTTTTATGGGATATATTATGGGGGCCGCCGCTGCCTGTCCCTGCGCCGCTGAAGCCGGGATGTGGTACATACCACCGTGTCCGAATAATACTTTTTGAGTGAAACGAGTTTTTATGTCCGACTCTGCTTTTCACCCCGCCCCGGATTTCGCCGGCCTGCGCCGCACCCTTTTGCGTCAGGGTGAGCCGGCGCGTGTCCACCAGTTTGAACTGAAAGCTGATGATGAAATCATCGCCGCCGTACTCGGTGTCCCCCCGGCAGCCCCCCGCGACCCGACCGAAAAAGACCGCTGGACGCGCTTGCAAGTCCAGTTCTGGTATCAGCTCGGTTACGACACCGTGCGCCTGCGCTGCGGCCTGCGCCTGCCCATGCCCCGCGTGACGGTCGGGGATACCGCCGCCCTCAGCCGGGGGCAGCGCGAGTGGCAGAGCGAGAGCGATGGGCCGATTGCCAGTTGGGACGATTTTGAGCGTTACCCCTGGCCGCGTGCCGCCGATGCTGATTTCTCGGAAATTGAACTCGCGTCGCAGATTCTGCCGGAAGGCATGAAACTGATCGTCAGCCCTTACGGGATGCTCGAACCCCTCATGTGGCTGATGGGCTACGCCCCGTTTGCGCTGGCGCTGTACGATGCGCCCGACCTCATCGCCGCGATGGTCGAACGCATCTGGAACATTTTTGTCCCGATTGCCGACGCGCTGCTGGATTTCGACAGCGTGGGCGGCCTGATAACCGGCGACGACATGGGCTTTAAAACCGCGACCATGGTCGCGCCCGAACACCTGCGGCGGTACATCTTCCCCTACCACAAAAAACTGGCGGAACTCGCCCACGCGCGTGATAAGCTCTACATTCTGCATAGCTGCGGCCATCTCGAAACCGTGATGGACGACCTGATTGACGATGTGAAAATTGACGTGAAACACTCGTTTGAAGATGTCATCATCCCTGTCGAGCAGTTTAAGGCGCGGCATGGCCGCCGCGTCGGGGTCGCCGGCGGGATAGACGTGGACTTATTGACACGCGGCACGCCCGACGACGTGCGGGCGCGCACGCGGCAGGTTTTGGATGCCTGTATGCCGGGTGGGGGTTATGCGCTTGGTACGGGCAACAGTGTCGCCAATTACATCCCGGTGCGGAACTATCTGGCGATGCTGGACGAAGGCCGCCGCTGGCATCCCGCCTGACACCAGCAGGCAGTGGTGAACATCGCCGCCCGGTAGGGGCATGGCACGCCATGCCTTCTCACCCATCTCCACTTCCTGAAACAAAAAATGGTTTTGTGTAAATAGTTGGAGATTTATGGATGCTTTCCCGAATCAGCTTTCACCTTTCTCCGCCCGTTCGTGCGGTTGTCCTCATCTGGTTGGCATGGTTCGTCATCCTGCTGGCCTACCAGACCGTCGTGACGCAGCGGTTGCAGTTAGATCGCCCGGATTACGCCCTGCTCTGGACGCGCACCGAAACCGACTTCGGCGCGCAGCGTAATAAACCCTATCTGAACGACCCCTTCATGAACCGGCAGGTATCCTGGGATTCGGAGTTTTATCTCTCGATTGCGACCGTCGGTTACGACGACCCCGCCGTGCGCGCCGTGCCGCTGCCCGATGGCCGCCAGCTCTCACTGAACTACGCTTTTCTGCCGCTTTACCCCACCGTCATGCGGCTGGTCGCGGTGCCGCTGGCGCTGCTGAACCTCACACCGGTTGCCACCGCTACTCTCGCCGGTGTCGTCGTTTCGCTGCTGGGTACGCTGGCGGCCATGCTGGCGCTCTATGATCTCACCCGCGACACGCTGGACGACGCCGGTGGCCTCCGTGCCGCCTGGTATCTGGTGGTCTTCCCTTCCGGCTTCTTTTTAGCGCAGGTTTATACCGAAGGGCTGTTCGTCGGGCTGGCATTCGGGTCGCTGGCGCTTATCCGGCGGCAGCGGTTGTTAGCGGCGGGGATGCTGGCGGCGCTGGCGGTCTGGACGCGCGCCGTCGGTGGGGCGCTGGTGCTGCCGCTGGCGTTGGCCGTATGGCAGTCCGCGCGTGTCGAGGGACGGCTGGCGCTGAACCGGCGGTTGGTCGCCGGCGTGATCGCCGCGCTGCTGCCGGTCGCGGCTTATCTGCTGTGGAACGCGGCCTACGGCGAGCCGTTCCATCTGGTTGAAACCAACTTTTTCGGGCGCGGAATGCTGCTGATTGAACAGTCGGTCCGCGCCTGGACACTCGTCCTCAACAACCTCGGCACTACCGTTCCCCCAACAGCCATTTATTATGCGCTGGAATTTGCGGGGTTGGGTCTGGCGCTGGTGGCGTGTCTTTTTACGCTGCCGCGTTATCCGGGTGTGGCGCTGTTCGGGCTGGCGGCGCTGCTGGTCGCTTTCACCAGCGGCATACCCCAGAGTATGATCCGTTACGTGCTGGCCGTGCCTTCGACGTACATCTTCCTGGCGTGGCTAGGCCGCCATCCGGCCTTTGACCGCGCCTGGTCAACCGCCAGCCTGCTGCTGCTGGGGATGCTCACTATGTTGTTTTCATTTGATATGTGGGTAGCCTGAACCCGGGGCGCGGCGCGCTGGCGATTTATCGCCAGCCGCCGTTATTGGGCTTTGTAGGCTTTGGCGTTGTTGTCCGCCGCTATCGGCGCCGAGTGGTATACCCGCGTCCCGCAGTGTACACAGATTTTTTCATGCCCAACATACTGCCAGACCGTCGGGGTTTTGTGGCAGTACTTGCAGCTTACACGCAGGGTTTCCGCCAGATTTTTAGGAACGTGTCGGTACATCTATCGTTTTTCCTCTCTATGCAAATCGCATTTCGACCTTACAATATCACTTTCGGCTTGCAATTTCCTTAAGCAAACCCACCAGATACTATACACCATACTCTGTAAGAAAGTGATAAAGCTGCCTTATGGTCAGGTTAAATCATGAATAAAATCGTGACGATTGCCGAAGCCCGCCGGGCCGCGCGCGGCCAGATTGACAGCACCGACGCGCTGGCGCTGTTGAGCGCCGTCCTGGAGGTTGACCGCGCCTATCTGCTGGCGCACCCGGAACAGCCGCTTACCGGCGCGCAGGCCGGCCAGTACGCCGCCTGGCTGGAACGCTGCGCGGCGGGTGAGCCGCTGGCGTATCTGCTGGGTCGGCGCGCCTTCTACGACCGTGACTTTATCGTTACCCCCGCTGTGCTGATCCCCCGCCCGGAAACCGAACACCTGCTGGAAGCCGCGCTGGATTTCGCCCGCCAGCACCCCGGCCTGACCGCCGTTGATGTCGGCACGGGCAGCGGCGCGCTGGCCGTCACACTGGCGGCGCGGGTGCCGTCGGCGCGGGTGTACGCGGTGGATGTCAGTCCGGCGGCGCTGGACGTAGCGCGGCGTAACGCGGCGCTCCACCAGGCGACCGTGACCTTCTTTCACGGCGATCTGTTGCAGCCTTTGCTGGAACGAAACCTTCAGGTGGATCTGCTGCTCGCCAATCTCCCTTACATCGCCACTGGCGATCTGCCCGCGCTGGTCGTCACTCGCTACGAACCCCGCCTCGCGCTGGACGGCGGCGCGGACGGCCTCGATCTGGTGCGGCGGCTGCTCGCCCAGTCCCCCTCGGTCTGCCGCCCCGGCGCGCTTCTGCTGCTGGAAATCGGCGCGCAGCAGGGCGCGGCGGCGCTGGCCCTAGCCCAGGCCGCCTTCCCGCAGGCCGCCAGCCGTATCCTCAGGGACTACGCCGGCCACGACCGCCTGATCGCCATCGCTACGTAAAGGCGACCCTGTGTGGTCGCCCGGCCTGTTCCTCCCATCCCCCAACCAACTTCTACCCAAACCCGAACGATTTGCTCTCTCGAAAAAATGTTCTACACTATGTTACTATGAGCATTCGTTTGATTTTTGTTACACCGTCGGAGGCCAGGTGGATACTGAAATCCTGGAATCGATGTACACCT
>JARKOK010000214.1 GCA_029975765.1 Aggregatilineales bacterium | reverse complement strand
AACACGGCTTCCACCGGCAAGGAAAAGGTGGACAGCAAGCCGGCTGCCGCGCCTGCCGCGAGCACGCAGGCCGCCGCCGACTAACCCCCGCCCTACGGTTATCCTATGGAATGCCTCCTTTCAGGAGGCGTTTTTTGATTCACAGCCACCCGTCCTATTGTCCTGCCCGCCAACGTCGTTTATAACTGAGAGAGTTACAGTACCGGGTGAACATTGGGTTTGTCCGGGCTGAACCGGATTAAGCTGAGAGATGGAAGGAATAACATGATGCGAAAATGGTTATTGGGTGTGGTGCTGCTGGCGCTGCTGATCGCCGCCACCCCCGCCGCCGCGCAGACGGCGAATCTGCTGCAAGACCCCAGCTTTGAAGGCGAGAATTATTCGCGCATTGGCGTAGACCCCGCCGACCCGTTTACCACTTACAACGCTCCCTGGTACTGGTGGGGCGGCTTTGTCGCCGGCGGTGATACCTTCTGGAAGAATGTGTATCCGGCGGGTTTTCCGCACACCGGCCCGGTCAAACATTCCGGCGCGCGCTCGTACAATATGGCGCGCGGCGGCGGGACGTTCACCGCGTGGCTGCTGCAGCAGGTCAGCGCGCAGCCCAACACGGACGTGGAGGGCGGCGCGTGGGCTTATATCCAGAACAATGTCCCCGGCGCGATTGCGCGGGTGGGCATTGACCCCACCGGCGGCACCGACCCGAACAGCCCGGCGGTGGTGTGGTCGGCTTCGGCGGGCGGCCTGTACCAGTGGAATCTGATGCAGGTTACGGCGCGCGCGGGCGAGTCCGGCGTGGTCACGCTGTTCCTGTATGCCACCCAGAGCCAGCCCTCCGACCCCAACGGCGTGTTCTGGGATGACGCTTATCTGGTAGGTATTCCCGGCGCGGGATTAACCTCGCAGCAGCCGTCCGCCGCGCCCGCCGCCCCGGCTGAAACGCGGGTTGCCACCTCGTCCGTGCGTGTTAATATCCGCAGCGGCGCGGGCACAACCTTTCCGCGCATCGGCACGCTGGCCCCCGGCGAAGCGTATGCCGTCACCGGCGAGTCGAACGGTTGGGTGAGCCTTGATTTCAACGGGCAAACCGGCTGGGTATCGGCGGCCTTCGTCAGTGTCAGCGCCGGCCAGCCCACCGCGTCCGGCAGTGCCGCGCCTGCCGCGCCATCGGTTTCATCGTTGAGTTTCACGGTGGACTACACGCTGCGCCTGCGTGCCGCGCCGGATACCACTTCGGACGTGCTGGCGACGATACCGTTTAACACGGTCGTGTCGGCAGTAGGCCGCACGTCGAACAGCCAGTGGATTCAGGTGACGTACAGCGGCGTCACCGGCTGGATTGCCGCGCGGTTTGGCCGCGCCGATGCTAACATCAGCGGCCTGCCCGTAACGGGGTAACGGCAAAAAGCGTAACGCAAAGACGCTAAGGGGTAAAGACGCAGAGAAAAACATGGTGTAGGGGCGAACCGCCGGTTCGCCCCTACCTTTTCGACGGGTATATCTGGCGATTTGCCCGCTCAAACGCGGTTTCACCGGCGATGTTTTGCCCAGTTGCTCGTTATCATAGGAT
>JARKOK010000212.1 GCA_029975765.1 Aggregatilineales bacterium | reverse complement strand
GACACGGGCCGCTTTTACCATCGCGTCCGCCGCTTCGACCAGCGCCGCGAAGGATTTGGTTTCAATCATGCCGAGAGCTTCTGCCATTCTGTACTCCTTGATGGTAGCCAATGGCTGTTGGCCGGTAGCCGCCAGCCCAACGATAAACTATCTGCTGCCCGCCCCTGAACGCGCGCGGCTTATATCAGCCGGTACAGCACGCGGGTCACGGCGGTGGTGGTGAAACTATACACCCACATTCCCACTAATCGCCAGAGGTGCTGCCAGCGCGAATAGGCTTTTGGCCCCGGACGCAGGCCGAGCAGCGCCGCACCAATGGTGTCCATCTGCCACAGGCGCAGGCCGTAGAACAGACCGCCGGCGATGTCATAACTACGGGTGGTGGTGCGTGTGCCGCCGTACAGCACACCGGCAATCACCCCCAGCACCAGCGGCATGGTATTTTCAAGCTGCTCGCGTGCCGCCATATCGGGCGCTTCGCCCACCACCTGATCGTACACCAGCCGGCCAACCGCCGCCGGTGCGGACTCGCCGGTCAGATAATGTTTACCCGTCAGCGAAATGGAGTGAGCCGGATTAACATCGTGGTTGTCGGGGTCGGCCTGCGGCGGAAAAACCGCCGGTGCGATGACCCGCCAGTACAGCCGCAGGGCATACGCACCCGCCAGCCCGCCGATGATACCAACCAGCGCCGCCTTCGCGCGGTGGGGCTGGCCTTCGTCGGGGAAAATACGCGCTTTCAGTTCGGGCATGGGTTATCTCACACAGTACCGGTGCATTTTTGCCCATTATACCGCATCGTCAGCTATCGAACGACCAGAGTTGAAGATCATCGAACCAGAATTCGCTGGAATGCAGATTCAGGATGGCAAGGCTGCCGGCGGCGTAGCGGTCGTCGTTAACCACATGGAGCTGACCATCACCGACCCGCCATCCCTCCGGGCGTAGCTGATGAAGATATGGGACATTCATACCCCTTACAACTTACTACCCCCTTTTACGTGTTTGCCGCGTTCCTCTGATTCTGTTTACCGCGTAACCATCGTAATGCTGTCCAGCTCGTACAGGCCAGTGGGCATGTCACTTTGTGGTATGCCCGGATAATCATTCGTGGTGCAGGCGGTTGCCATCCAATTCCTGAACCGGGTATCGGCTTCACCTCCGGTATCGGTCTCCATCAGGATAACATCAAATTGCTCCGCGCTTTTGCCGAGATTGAACCGCGCATACCAGACTCCATTGCTTTTCTGAATGGAATAGGGTTCGGGCTGCCGGCAGTAATCAATGGCCTGCGGCCAGTATTTTCCATCCGTGAAAACCAGAACCCAGAGCACCTTGTTCTCTAATTCCTGACTGTAAGTGCCGACTATATCCAGCGGCACATTCGCCGGCCAGGTGGTCAGGCAGTTAGCTGGCGCCAGAATTTTACCCTGACCCGCTCGCACGGCCAGCGCGGCGTGGAGCATATTGATCGAGCAGGGCTTCTCCGTGGGTTCAGGCGTAACATCAGCCGGGCGGCTGGTCAGAAGGAGCAGCAGCGAAATCAATAAAAGCACAGCCAGAACACCGCTGATCAGCGGATAGACAGTGGATGCTGCCCGGCGTGAAACCGGCATCGGGGATGGTTGAGGAGCAGTCGTAAGCTGACGGGGAGGAGTCAGATTTTGGATGGAATACTCGATCTTTAACAGGGCACTGCACAGGCCATCACGCTGGATCGGCTGCCAGTCCTGATCCTTAATGAAGATGGCGTTCCACTGCTGTAGATAACCGGGCAAGGCTGTATTCGCAAAGACTACAGGAATAATGAGCTTGTTCTGCGCCTTGGCCTGTTCAAATTCCTGGTAAACATACGGGGAGTCTTTTGCCAGTGGCGTGACCAGCGCGAGCAGCGCATCTGTTTGAGCGACCTGCTCACGTAATTTTGTTTCCCACTTTTCGCCAACATGGATGTCATCCACGTCCAGAAAAACCGTATGTCCAAGTTCCTCCAGGCACCGTTTAAGCTCCTGTGCGAGAGCTGACCCGTCGTCACGCGCATAACTGATAAACAGGTGAGCCATCAAATTCCCCCCTTAACCGTCCCGGCACGGGTTCAGTATCCCTTGCCGCCGCCGGACACACTCTCGCCGCGTTCCTCTCTCACAATCGCCACGCCGGCGCTCGCCCCAATACGGGTCGCCCCTGCTTTGACCATCGCCGCCGCGTCCTGATAATTCCGCACGCCGCCGGACGCCTTCACGCCGATGTCCGGCCCGACGACCTTCCGCATCAGCGCCACGTCCGCCGCCGTCGCCCCGCCGCCGCCGAAGCCGGTGCTGGTTTTCACGAAATCCGCCCCGGCCAGTTTCGCAATCTGGCAGGCGATCACCTTTTCTTCATCGTTCAGCTTCGAGGTTTCGAGGATAACTTTACACAGCACGTTATGGGCGTGGCAGGTGGCGACCACCGTTTTAATGTCATGCAGCAAACCTTTGATGTCGCGGCTTTTGAGCGCGCCGATATTCAGCACCATGTCCACTTCGTTCGCGCCGTTCTGGATGGCAAGCTGCGCTTCGTAGGCTTTGACCTCGGCGGGCGAGGCACCCAGCGGGAAACCCACGACGGTACACACCGCCACGTCGCTGCCCTTAAGCAGATCGGCGCACAGCGGCACGTAGGCGCTGTTGACACACACCGACGCGAAATGGTAATCACGCGCCTCGCGGCACAATTGCGCGATTTCCGCCGCGCTGGCGTCCGGCTTCAGCAGCGTGTGGTCAATCAGCCGGGCGATGCCCAGATCACGCGGAATATACCCCAGGCTGGACGTAATCCGCCCCGCGCCGTTGGCGACGACCTGTTTCACGCGGTCGCCGCATTCGCGCACGCAGCGGCCATCGGTGCAGTTGCACTGCTCACCGGGCGCGTGACTGTGCCCTGCCGCGCCGCCGCCCAGTTTGGCAACAACCTGCCGGGTGATTTCATCTACCAGATGTTCAAATTCAGAGGGGTTCAGTCGTTTCATCGGTACTTGCGCTCCACTGCCATGATTTTGTCTACCCGCTTGGCGTGGCGGCCACCGGCAAACTCGGTTGCCAGCCACGTTTCCACGATCTGTTTCGCCAGACTGCTGCCAATCAGCCCCGCGCCCAGTGTCAGCAGGTTCGCGTCGTTGTGCTCGCGGCTGTTGACCGCCGTCGCGTTGTCGTAACACAGCGCGGCGCGCACACCCGGCACTTTGTTCGCCACCATGCACGAGCCGATGCCCGCGCCGTCAATCATGATGCCGCGCCAGGCCCGCCCGCTGCTGACCATCTGCGCGACCGCCAGCGCGAAGTCAGGATAATCCACGCTCTCGCTGCTGTTCGTGCCGCAGTCTATCACCGTGTACTGCGTTTGCAGCGCGGCCTTCAGCATCTCTTTCATGGCATAACCGCCGTGATCGGCGCCCATCGCAATCGTGCGCGGCTGCGGCGCGGTCTGTTTCGTTTCGGACGCGGGGACGAGCGTCACGCGGCGGTCGAGCGCGGCCTGCCGCGCCAGCGGCGTCACCAGCGCGCCCGGTGGGATGGTCAGCGTTCCACCTTCCGGCACGGCGTTTACGGCGTCGGCGTCAATCATCGGGCGCGGCGGTGCGGCGGTAGTATTCAGGTGGCGGCGCAGCGCGTCGGCAACGGCGCGGCGAATGTCATCATCATGGGGCATGATCGTTCCTTTGGTTTGCCGGTCAGGGCGCGCGGCCACGCGCCCCTACCAGTGATTATACGTCACCCCGGCGTGAGTGTCAGCCTTCGACACGAAGTTCCCCCACGTACAGCCGGCCATCCAGCGACCCGGCCACCGGCAGCCGGTCGAAGGTGAGCGCGTCGTACCAGCCCAGATACAGCCGGTAGCTGCCGGGGGTCTCCGGCACGATGAACCGTATCTCATCTTGCAGCGGGTAATACGGCGGCCAGGTCGAGGTCGGCAGCGTGTTGCCACGCGGCGGGGTGTCCACCTGCGCGACCAGTTCGCCGCTTTCGTCCACCAGATGGACGAACAGCGTGTAATCGGTGGGCGTGTCGGCCAGCGCCAGCCAGTTCAGTTTTATGGTAATGGCTGTGCCGGGGGCGGCGCTGGCCGGCATTTCGATGGCATCCAGCACAATCAGGTCACCAAAGACGGCGCGGCTGGCAGTCCTGTCCCCGATTTCCGCCTGTTGATAACCCAGATCGTACACGGCCAGCCGCTGTAAGGTGATCGCGTCGGCATTCATGGGTTCGGCCTGCACCGGGATCAGCGTTTGACCGGTTTCGTCATCACCTTCCAGCCGGTACACCCCCAGCCGGATGTCGCCGCCTTGTTCCAGCGGGCTGTCCGGCGGCAGTTTAAAGCCCAGCACTTCGGCGTAAATCTCGCCCGGCTGCCACTGGGAGGTACGTTTGGGGAAAAAGCTCACTGCCCCGATGGCGCGGTCAATCCCGGCGACCCGCGTTCCATCCACCACGTAGGCCAGAAACACGTTGTAATCCACGTCCACCGGCGCTGACACCTGCCAGTACAGCTGCACCACGTAAGAACGCTGGAAGTGCGTCCAGCCGCGTTCGGCGGCGGGCCAGTCCGGCAGGGTGCGCCAGCCCAGCAGCTTCAACTGGCCGTCCCACACCACCTCCAGCGGGCGGGCGTCGGCAGGCAGCCCGGCGACCGGGCGCGTCTGCGGCAGTTCATCCACCGCCCAGCGCAGCCCGGCCAGCGCCAGCAGCAGCGCCAGCGCGGGCAGCGCGTACCGCCGGATGAGCGTTTGCCACTGGCGGCCCCGCGCCAGATCAGCCAGCGCGGGCAGCAGCGCCGCCGCCGTGAGCGCCAGCGGCACGACCGACGGCTGCTTCAGACGGCCTTCGATCCACAGCGGCATGACGCTGGCGAACAGCAGCAGATGCAGCAGCGCGAACCAGATCGCCAGCCGCCGGCGCTGCCACGCCAGCGCGACCACCCCCAGCCAGCCGAAAAAGGCCAGCGCGCGGAAATCGAGCGGGATGGCGCGCAGCAGGGGCGACACCGCTTCGCCGCTTTGCAGGTAGTCAATGTTATTGCCGGATTCCAGCTCCGACCAGTACAACCCCGTTTTCCGCAGTTGCAGTTCCACGACACGCAGCGGATTCAGCCGGATGTCCACCAGCAGCGCGGCCAGATAATCGCCGTCCACCGTCAGCATGGCCGGGTCGGTGCTGCGAACGCCGGTCGCGTCCCGGTTGTTGGCGCGGTAGACTTCATCCATGCCGGTCGAGGACACCAGCGGGTAACCATCCCCCCGCGCTGCCTGCCGGTTGTAGAGCGTGACCGGCGCCACCACCAGCGCCAGAAACACCAGCGATACCGCCGCGTGCAGCACGATCAGCCGGGGGCGGCGGATTTCCAGCACCAGCAGCGCCAGCCACGCCAGCCACAGCACCGCCAGATTGGTACGTGTGAGGATCGTCAGGCCGGTGACGGCCCCCAGCAGTGCCGACCGCCACAGCGCGAGGCGCGCCGTCTGCCACAGCGCCAGGAACAGGACAATCGCCACGCCCAGCACCGCCGGTGTTTCGGTCAAAAACTCGGTGGTGTAAAACAGCGTGACCGGATACACCGCCAGCAGCAGCCCGGCGGCATACCCGCCCCGACGCCGCCGCGTCAGCAGCCAGCCGGCCCCCACCAGAAAACCACACGCCAGCGCCCCGGCCAGACTGGTAACCAGCCGCAGCATACCAACCGAGTCCCCGACCAGCGCCCGCGCGCCAACCAGAAAATACACCATGCCCGGCTGCCAGTGGAACGGCCCATCCGGCCAGCTTCCGGCCTCGTACCGCTGCGCCAGCCCCCAATACACCGCCTGATCGGTGCCCGCCGGCGGCAGAAAGGCCGGGTCACCGGCGGCGCGGTCGAATACCACCACCACCCGCAGGCCAAACGCCAGCAGCACGATCAGCACGCCGGCGAAAATGTCACGATACGTGAGGCGGAGCGGGAAAGCGGGTGTCATCATCATGATGCCGGTAGGGGTGCAAGCGCCCTACGATTCTACGTCAAGGGTCATTAACGGCAGCGCGTCACCCTGCGGCGTGCCGTCCGCGTCCAGGATCGGCAGGCGCGCGCCGGTCTGGAAGTTATATAACCCGACCATCACACGATACTGCCCCGGCGCGAGATCAGGCGGGAGGGTGAGGTTAAACGGCGGGCTGATGAGCGTTTCGCTCGGTTCGTTCCAGGTGAGCGTCGGGCGCTCCGGTACGGCGGGCGCGCCGTCGGCCTGCGCCAGCACGGTGGATGTATCTGCCGGGACGAGGTGGACAAACAGCGAATAATTATCCGCCGGCGTCTGCGCTGCGTTCCAGTAGAAACGCAGCGCCAGCGTATCCCCCGGCTTCACACGCTCCGCGCTGCGGTCATAACCCGTCAGGCGAACAGCATCGCCAAACCGGACATCCGTTTCGACCGCCATCCGCCACAGGCGATAAACCACCACATCCGGCCCGCGCTGGCGCGGCGGCGGCACAAAGTCCCGCAGGTGGAGCAGTTGAGCCAGATAATCCGCGCCGTCCGGCGTCCGCTGGAGGTCGTCGCGCTGCCACGTCGGAATCACGGCATAGGTCATGCCGCGCTGCCGCCATTCTTCGATGGAATAATCGGTGAGGCGGTCAGTAATCCACCAGTCGAACCATTTACGATGGGGGATGCCGCCCCAGAACGGATTAAACGTTTTGCCGTTTTCATCGCCCACGATGATGGTGCCAGCGTCGAGGTTGGTATCAAACCACTGGCGCAGTTCCGCGCGGCGGTCCGGCAGGCGGCGCTGCTGCACCAGCGACCAGTCCGCCTGGAGCTGCGGCCACCACACCAGCGCGACCAGCGGCAGCACCAGCGCGGCGCGTCCCGGTCGCGCCCACTTTGCCGGGAGCAGGTGGGCAATCTGCGCCAGCGCCGCGCCCAGAATAACGCAGGCCGCCGCCGTCGCCGGGAGCACGTACCGGATGGTGTTGGTCTGAACCAGCGAGAACGTAGCCGCCAGCCAGGGGATGCCGATGACGACACTCAGCGCCAGCGCCGCGCCGGTGAGATGAATACGCGGCAGCCGCCGCCGAACCGCCGCGAGGTAAGCCATGATACCCAGCGCGGCAATCACACCAAACGCCGCCGCGTTTAACGGCACAGCCGCAAAGTAGATGTTATGCGCCGCGCGTTCCAGATCAAAAAAATTGCTGAAGCCCTCGGTCTGCACGACCTGACCTTCACGCTGCAAGTTGTTGAAGTCCACGCCGTAGACGAACACCAGCCATACGCCCGTCACAGCGATCAGCGCGGCTTGCAGCGCCAGCAGCGCCACAGCCTGACGGCGGTCGCGTGTTATCAGCCACAGTGCGGCCAGACCACCCGGCAGCAGGGCGGGCAGCGCCGGATATTTCAGCAGCGTTGCCAGCAGCCCGGCGACCGTACTCCAGACCGCATAATACGAACGTTCCGGCTTCAGCACCGCGATGATCGCCAGCCAGACCGCCAGCGCGGTGCAAAAATGAATGAGTGGATCGGGCAGCGCCAGCACGCCGGTCGCCAGCACCAGCGGGGCGACCCCCCAGGCCGCGCCGGCCACCAGTCCAGCAAGATCACCAGCAGTCAGCCGCGCCGCCAGCGCGATGACAACCAGCGTACCCAGGTTGGCCGCCACCGACAGCAGCCGCAAAACACGAGTGGTATCCCCCAGATTGTTGATGCCCACCGCTTCCAGGATAGGCCGGAAAGCCGCATGAACCGCCACATAAGCTGGCGGAATCCCGGCGTAATAACCGCCGCTGTTGTACTGACCGCGCCATTCCAGCGCGCCCAGATAGTAGGCCGGTTCGTCGGGATAGTCCAGATACGGCAGGCTGAAATCGTAACTCAAAAGCCGCAGCGCGCCAGCCAGCGCCACGATCAGCAGCAGGCCGATCCAGAAGAACGAAACACCTTTGAGCATCATCACTCCGCCATGCGTGGGTGCGCCT
>JARKOK010000198.1 GCA_029975765.1 Aggregatilineales bacterium | reverse complement strand
GGGTCCACCCGGAACCATCCCGAACCCGGACGTTAAGCCCGCCAGCGCGGATGGTACTGCCCTGGCAACGGGGTGGGAGAGTACGTCGTTGCCAACCCCCTTTCTTCTCCGCCTCACCGCCCCTGCTGCTTTTTGATTCCTGCTGCCCGGCGGTGCGTGCCACTAATTCAATGATGGTATACTGACAATTGTTATAACGTGTGGGAACATACAGCGGGGGATGTATGAGACATACACGGACAGCCAGGTTACTTGCGCTCAATCTGCTCTTTTTGTGGTTCTATACCTTTCAGTTTCCGATTACCCACGCCAGCGTCACCGCGCTACAGCTTAGCCCATCAACGGCGTTTACTTTAATGCCGCGTAATGGCGGCAGCAACTATGAGCCGCTTCGCAGGAATCTGGCTGACGACCGGCTGTTCGGCCTGAACTATGGGCCGTTCCGTGCCGGACAGACTCCGGGTGGAACTTCCCCGACTCCGGCGCAGATCGCGGAAGATGTCGCGCTGATGGCGCAAAAGGTTCAGGTAATTCGTATCTACAGCTCTCAGGGCATCAGTCACACCATTGTGGCCGAAGCCCAGACTCGCGGCGTTCAGGTCATCATACAGGCGTGGATTGATCAGAATACCGAGAACAACCAGCGTGAGATTGACGCCGCCATACAATTAGCCAATGCCTATCCGAATGTTATCGCCGTTTTGGTTGGTTCAGAGGTGCTGATGCGCGGTGATGTCAGCGAGGCAGCCCTCATCGGCTATCTTGACCAGGTACGCACTGCCGTTTCGGTTCCGGTCGGGTACGCTGATGACGACTATCGCTGGCTCAATCATCCTAACCTGCTGGCGGCGGTGGATTGGGTTGGGCTGGACCTGTATGCCTTCTGGAATTGTCTGCCGCTGGCGCAGGCGGCTGAATACACTCGCACACAATGGCAGCAGGTACGAACAACAGCCGGTTTTGCGAACAAACGGGTTCTGGTGATGGAAACCGGCTGGCCGAATGCCGGCTATAATACCGCCTGTCCGGGTGTTGCTGTCGGAACAGAAGCGGCGCAGGCGCAGTTCGTGAGTGATATGCTGCCGCTGGCGCAAACTGAGGATATGGATCTGTTTTTATTTGAAACGGCTGATGAACTGTGGAAGTGTACCTATGAGCCTGTCGTCGGCTGTCACTGGGGACTGTTGAAGGATAACCGCACCCCCTGGTTGGGCTGGAACGAAGTGCCGGATCTGTCGCCCGTACAACTGCTTGACCCGGCGCAGGGGGAAATTGTGGTTACGGCGAAACCGTTACTCCGGTGGAGCGCCGTTCCCAACGCCGCCAAATATACACTTCAGATAGACAACGACAGCGATTTTTCCAGCCCGGCTGTCAGCGCCACGACCACGACAGTGCAGTATACGCCGGGAATCAGCCTGCCGGCTGGTCTGTATTACTGGCGCGTTCGGGCGCATTGGGGCAACTGGAGCGACAGCCGCAGCTTTACCGTTGACCTGACAGCCGCGCCGCAGCGCAACCGGTATACAACTGTTACGCCGACTCTCTGCTGGAATCGGGTAACCTGGGCGGCAGAATACGAGCTTCAGGTAGATAGTCAGCCGGCGTTTGGCAGCCCGCTGGACTACAGCCAACAGGTCGCGCCGGACATCCTGTGCCGCGAGACTTCGGCCTTAACACCGGGGAAACATTACTGGCGCGTGCGAGCGAAGCGCAGCAGCGGTACGTGGGGTGGCTGGAGCGCGGTCGAAACATTTGTGATCGCTGTACCCTAAAGGGGACACGCGCCTGCGTGTCCCCAACGATCAGCCGCTTAGCCTTTCGCCTGCCCGGCTACGGCCAGTTGTTCCCGGCGGCGCAGCCATTGGTAGAAGCGGATATTCGCCAGCGCGATGCCGGTGATAATCAGCAGCGACCCCAGGATGATGCGCTCATCAATGACTTCCCCCAGCACCAGCGCGCCCAGTGTGACGGCGACGACCGGTACAACATATGTGACCATCGTAGTCCGCGATGCACCAAGCTGCGCGATGACGTAGTAAAACAGAAGGTAGGCGATAAACGTATTCAGCACACCCAGCGTCAGACCCGACAGCAGCACATCGGTGCTGAGGCTGGTGTAACTGACCGGCGCGCGTTCGCCGATCAGCGGCAGGGCGTACATGAGCACCAGCGCGCCCGCCGCCGCCGCCGTCATTGTCATGGCGGACATCACAACCGGCTCAACCTGATACTTCTTCAGCGTCCGCTTGCTGTAGGTGGTGAAGATGGCATAACACAGCGATGCCCCGATGATTGCCAGTTCGCCGGACAGATCGCTGCCCAGCAGATCACCGTTCTGGAAATCACGACTGGTCAGCACGACGATGCCCGCAAAACTGAGCAGCACCCCAAATACCTTGACCGGCGTCATGCGCTCATCGGCCAGCGTGAAATGAGCGATCACCAGCGCGAATACCGGCGTAATCGCCTGAATGATACTGGTCATGCCGCTTTCGACCGTCTGTTCCCCCCAGGCCAGCAGGGTGAAGGGTACAGCCGTGTTGCCAAGCCCGATGATCGTCAGCGCCGCCAGCGCCCGCCAGTCCGACGGATAGCGCCGCCGGGTCAGCAGCATCATCAGATTCATGCCCAGCGCGGCAATACCGACACGGGTGAACGTCACCTGTGCCGCCGGCATTTCGACCACGCCGACCCGCATCAGCAGGAATGACGATCCCCAGATGAGACTGAGCAGCCCGAAAAATATCCACGCCCGTTGTTTACTCACGGTCACACCTCACCCTGATTATGCAGCCCGATATTCACAATACTGGTTTTGGCGGGGCGCTGCTATACGAAATCAGCGCATCGAAATGGAGCGGGACGACTGCCGCTGTCATCCCCGGTACAGAACACTTGTTTAGTGTACGGGAGGTCAGATTGGGTGTCAACGGGGCATTAAGTCCATTGGTTCGATCGGTAGACTCCCGCAGGACGTGGTATAAATGGGTGATGGAAACAGCCAGCTTTTCCTTCCTGTGGTAAAAAGCTCCGGCACGATATGACTCAAATCGCCCAGAGAAACCCATGACTGACTACGACGTGCTGCTTCAGCATTATGTTACGGCCTGGAAGCTGGCAGACCCGCAGCCAGTGGCACAAACGCCTACCAGCCATGTCTATACCGTGACGGCTGACCAGACCACCGTCATCCTCAAAATTCTGACACCCTACGGGGTAGAAGAACGGATGGGCGCGCTGGCGCTGCGCCATTTTAACGGACGCGGCGCGGTGCGGCTGCTGCACAGCGACGACGGCGCGCACCTGCTGGAATATGCCGGCGGTGAAGACCTGACCGGGCTGGTTAAAAACGGCCAGGAAGAAACGGCAACCGCGATTATTGCTGACGTGATCAATGCGCTGCACGCGAATGACGCCGCGCCGCCGGCAGGTATCACGACCCTGCGGCAGTGGTTTCGGGCGCTGTTTGTGCAGGCGGAACAAGACCGCCGCCGGGGGCTGGACACCATTTTTACACGCGCCGCGCCCCTCGCTGATTCGGTTCTTGCACAGCCGCGTGAACCGCGTGTGTTACACGGCGATATTCATCACGAAAACATCCGGCGGTCAGCGCGCGGCTGGCTGGCCTTTGATCCCAAAGGGCTGTACGGCGAACGCACCTACGATCTGGCGAATACGCTGTGCAATCCGTTTTCGGTGTACGGCAGAGCGGTCGCTGATGAAGCGCGCATTCTGCGGAACGCGGCTGTTCTGGCGCAGCAATGTAACATCGAACGCCCGCGTGTGCTGCTGTTTTTATATTTATACGCCTGCCTGAGCGCGAGCTGGACGCTGGAGGAGGCAATCGGATGGGAAATTGACAACATTATGCACATCGCGGAAATTGCCGAACGGCACTTAAATGACGATTCGCGTTCGTTTTGATTTCTCCATAAGTTCAGGCAAAAAAGTCAGCCGGAGTGTAAACTGGTGACAGGAGAAAGGCATGAAGCCAATCACCCTGCCAGACAAAATCGGGTGAATTCTAATGGGTTTATCCATCCCATTGCCATTTCAGCTTCAACCTTATGGACAGGAGCATGTTATGTCAAACGATTTACTCCTCATCCAGGCTGCCATAGGCCGCCATGCGCGCTCGCCCTTCTGGATGAAAGCCCTCCTGCATGGCTGCCGTCTGGAAGTAAAGCACCCGGACAACTTTCCTATCGTGGGCCAGGCCCACGTCCCGCCTGGCATCCTGCTTACCTTTTGGGCAGGCGCCGGCGACGGCGGCGATGACTTCGGTCATTTCTGGATCGTCCAGACCGAAACGCCCGATAAACCCAATATCCTGACATCGGACCCGTTTTACCTGAAAGGCTCATTCACGATTCTCGCGGAAGCTTCGCACCGCGTCAGCGACATATGGGTCGAGCCGGACAGGTGGCTGCAGCAGTGGTGGTTCGAGTGGGCGCCGCAGCACGGCGGGCAAACCCCTAACATGGCACGGTGGCTTGGCACGCGGATCAGCAGAAAACACGAGCAGGAACCCGGCGAGTTTCCCGGCCCTTATGACGCGCCCCGCTTTGATCCGATCGCCGGGTGGGAGTTTTAACAGGCCGGGCAAGCCCACTTGAGAGATTCGTACACCGGCAAGATTTATTTGACAGTCGTAAGGGGAGCGCACGCGGCGCTCCCCGGCCTGTGCTTAGGCCAGCTTACGTTTGAAGAAATCGGCCATCTCGCGGAAGGCATCCCGCGCGATGTCATCTTCCCGCAGTTCGCCGTTTGCCAGCATAAAACCGTGTGGCTCGCCGGAGTACACCTTGAGTTCAAACTCCGCGCCGGCAGCGTGCAGGTCGGTCGCGTAGCGGTAGATGTCGGCAATCGGGCTGGGCTGGTCGTCCGTGCCGTGAATAACCAGCATCGGCGCGGCCAGGTCGTCAACGAAGGCCGCCGGTGCGGGGTCGCCGTTGTACGGGAAACCGTACCAGGCTACGCCCGCTTTGAGGGTATCGAACTGCGGCAGATAGAGCATGGTGTAGCGCCCGCCCGCGCAGAAACCCGTCAGGCCGAGGCGTTCCGCGTCCACGTCGTCGCGCCCGCCCAGGAAGGTGATGCTGTCCTGCACCAATTGCTGCACGGTATCATCGGTCGGGCTTTGCTCGAAGGTCTGCCAGCCGACCGCCAGCACCACAAACCCCTCGGCGGCCAGTTGGTCTACCATCGTGCGGTAGCCGGGTTCCAGCCCTCGAAACGAGTGAATGAGGATGATGCCGGGGTACGGCCCGCCGTCGCCAGGTGCGGCCAGATAGGACTGGTACGCCTGCCCGCCGCTGACAACTTCAACGTCCCCCGTCTGCACATCCTGCGCCTGAACCATCGTCGGAATGACCCATAAACCTGCCAGTAAGATCATCACAGCCAGCCTGAATTTCATGCGCTCTCGTTCCTTCCATACCATTACACCTGTGTCTGAATCTTTCGCTTAAGCTGTGCGCACTCTCTAGGGGTATCATAACCGCCAACCGGCGGCTGGCCGTAATTTTTTAAGTAACTTCTAAGATTTAAGGGTTTGCGTCTGCTGTAGTGAAAAACCCTTAATGATCAGAAATTATATCAGCAGCATATACTGTTCATAATCACTGATGCTCCCGGAGAATTTCAATGGCTCGTACTACCATCGCACTCATGTTCGCGGTACTTTTTGTCCTGGTTTTTGCTTTACTGCTTTATTTCCCCGCTGCAATAAACGCGGCGCAGGTTAACCCGACGGCGCAGCAGGCGACCGTCAATGCAATGGTCAATGGCCTGTTTACTCAGACGGCTCAGGCGCAGCACCAATTGCAGGCGACGCAGACAGCAGTCGCGGCCTTACAGCGCAGGATGACAGCGACTGCCGTACCGCTGACGGCGACCGCTGGTATGCTTTCGACGGTTGAAGCAGGCTTTAGCGCCGCCCAGACCGCAACGGCGGCAGCCACAACGACTATGGTCAAACCGGCAAAACCGACTCAGGCCAGCGCAGCCTACGAGATCACGCTGCGGATAGACGAACTTCGCTGCCTGAATGCGCAGGAAGATCGTTTTTATGATGTTGCGCCTTATGGGGATGAAATTGAACTGATTTATTCACTGACAGAAAAAGGCGCACCGCCGGACGAGTCTGCCTACCGTTGGGTAGCACCAATAGGATCAGTTGACGCGGTGGGCGCCGGCGACACGTTTACAGTCTTTAACGAACTCAGCCTGACTCTGAGTGCCGAGCAGGATATTCAGGTCAGCCTCCTTTTACGGGAAATTGATCGTCTGGATGAGAGCGATAATCTGGGCAGCACCAGTGTGGTATACACCGCCGCCACGCTGCAAAAGTTGCTATCCAGAGGTACAGATCACATTCAGGAGACAAAAACGTTCGAATACAACGAAATCGCGAACTACTACCACTATATCATCACCTATACCATCGTAGTGAAACCCATCCAATAACCTGCTCACCGGCTGAAGTGAGGCGAATATCCCATGGAGAGGGGTAGGCGATACCCCTCTTTGTGACGGTTATTCCCACGTGCGCGCATCCACGACGGCGCGCTGTGTGGGGTCAATCTCGCCCGGCGGCACAATCACCACCTCATCAATCCGCAGCCGGATCGCCTGCTGCGCCAGATTTTTAATCATATCCGGCAGCCCTTCGCCGCTTTCGCCCGGCTGCATCTCCAGTTTGACGGTCACGTAATCGCTGTTTTCTGGGCGGGTGATAACGGCCTGAATCAGCTTGATCTGTGGGAAAAAGACCTTGGCGCGGTTGAGTTGGTCGGGGTGCAGGAACATGCCGCGCACCTTGATCGCGCCGCCGCTGCGCCCGTACAGGCCAAGAAGCTGCTGCCCGCCGTTACATTCCGGCGCGGCTTCTGCCGCCAGCGCGCCGAGATCGCCCGTGCCGAAGCGCACCAGCGGGTAGGCGCGGTTAAAGGTCGTCGCCACGATTTCGCCGGTGCTGCCCGGTTCGACCGGCTGGCCGGTGGCCGGGTCTACGATTTCGAGGTAGATGCTGTCCAGCACGCGGAAGCCTTCCACACCGTCTATCGTATAACCGACGAAGCCTAAATCCGCCGTGCCGTAGGCCGACGTGGTTTTCATGCCGTATTCACCCTCAAAGCGCATCTTCTGCTGGAAGGTGTAGGGTTCGGCGGAGAACAGCGCCTTTCGGATTGGCACGTTCTCTTTGGTAATGCCCAGTTCGGCCATGCGGTCGAGGAGGGTCATCAGATAGCTGGGCTGGCCGACGAAGCCAGTCGCGTTTAGTTTGGTGGCGATCTCAATCTGATAATCGGTGTTGCCCGGCCCGGTGGGTAATACGGTTGCGCCGCAGTAACGCAGCAGTTCATCCAGCAGCAGGCCGGCGGGCGTGAGGTGGTACATAAACGTATTCAGCACGCGGTCGCCCCGGCCAAAACCGACATAGCGGAACGGCGCGGCCTGCGCCTCCACGTTGTCAGGGTCGGGCGGCTGCGGGTCAAAAATCGGCCCCGGCGACACGTAAATACGCGGGAGGGTCTGCGGGTCAACGGTGAGGAAACCGCCAAATGGCGGGTTCTCGGCGTGGATTTTCACCAGTTCGTCCTTGCTCAGGACGGGAATTTTCGCTAAATCGGCGGCAAATTGAATCGCTGCCGGAGTGACGCCGGCGCTGTCCATGATCGCCCGGATCGCGGGGGCGTGCGCATAAGCGTGGGCGATCTGGTCACGTAAACGTTGGTCAGGGGTGGGAGTCAAGTGCTTGCTCCTTCGTTACTGATAAGCCGCCTGATAAATGACAGGCTTGTACTTCGGCTCTGGAATGGGCAGCCCTTCTTCTTTCGCCACCTCCAGCCAGAGTTCCTTGGCGATCAACACTTCGCGCAAAGCGTCTTCGGGTGTATCTCCGTGTGCTGAGCAGTATTTCAGATCAGGAATGTCAGCAATATAGGCTTCATCTTCTGAACTATAGAAGATGTTGATGTGGTAGTCTTTCATTCGTTATCCTCGTCTTCCTCGTCCAGCCTCAGGTCGTATTCTTCGACAATTTTGAGAAATTGACGCATCTGATAGGGTTTTACTTTCCCGCTCTTATCCGGTTGTAGATTTAACAATTCACCTACATCAGGATGTTTAAACATTCGGTGACTACCTTTTGTGCGCCCTGCAACGAAGCCAAATGCCTGAATCAGCATAATGAAATCGTCAAGGCGAATGTTCTTTGAGCCGGACAGGACTTTGTTGAGGATTTTACGCTTCTGAACCACGTTCTGCTACCCCAGCCACCGTTTGCGCCGTTTGTAGTGTTTCACGTCGCGGTAGCTTTTGCGCTCGCCGGAGGTGTTCAGCCCCAGATAAAATTCCTTGATGTCCTCGTTCTCGCGGAGCTGGGCCGCCGGGCCGTCCAGCACGATGCGCCCCTGTTCCATCACATAACCGTGATGCGCCAGCGCCAGCGCCGCCCGCGCGTTCTGCTCCACCAGCAGCACCGATACCCGTTCACGTTCGTTGATTTCCCGCACGATCTCAAAAATTTCCGCGACCAGCATCGGCGCGAGGCCGAGCGACGGTTCATCCAGCATCATCAGTTGGGGATGCCCCATCAGCGCCCTCCCGATCACGAGCATCTGCCCTTCGCCGCCGGAGAGATAACCGCTGGTGCGTTTGCTCATGGTCTTTAAACGCGGGAAATAGGTGTAGACCCGCTCAATGTCCTGCTTAAACTGCCGCCCGCCTTCATACACCATCGCGCCCAGGTGCAGATTTTCCTCAACGGTGAGGTGGCGGAACAGGGGGCGGCCTTCGATCACCTGGAACACGCCGCGCCGCACGATGTCCTCGGCGCTCTGTTTTTCGATACGGTCGCCGTTCCAGACGATGCTGCCGCGTGTGACTTCACCCAGTTCGGCACGCAGCAGCCCGCTGATGGCCTTGAGTGTGGTGCTTTTGCCCGCGCCGTTCGGTCCCAGCAGCGCCACGATCTGCCCCGGCTGCACTTCAAACGAAATGCCACGCAGCACCAGAATCACACTGTTGTAAATCACTTCGATATTGTTGACGGTCAGCATAAGGTGTTTTCCGGTAAAACAAGCTGTTTGATGGGTTGTTCACTAACCGTAAATCGCTTACCCCTCCCCCAACCCCCTCCCCGAACTCGGAGAGGGGGTAAAAAACGACTTTGTACCCCCTTTCCCTGTACACAGGGAAAGGGGGTTGGGGGATAAGGGTTCAGGTGTTGTTACGACGCCGGCACGTCCGCGCCGCCCGGACGCAGATCGGGCGCGGGCGTGAAATCCGTCAGCGGAATCAGGATCGGGATATAGGCGGTGGTGCCGTCCGGCAGATCCACCTTCATCGCGTCGTCGCCTGATGTAGCCGGGCCGGTGCCGGTGGCGTTCAGGAAGGCCATCATGGCGATGCGGTTATCCGGCAGCGCGCGGGTCGCCCCGCCCTGATAGTTGAAGTTGTACAGACCCAGCGGTGAGTAATCCATGCCCTCGATGGTTTCCTTGATGTCCGCGCCGGTCACGGCCTCCAGGCTGCCCACCCGGTTTACGGTCTGCGCGTACAGCTCGGCATAGGTGTCCACAATGCCCCAGCCCAGCAGATAGGCGATGTTCTTGGCCGACAGCGCGCGGGAGTTGGCGTCGGCCTGTTCGTTAATCAGCGCGATGCCGGGAATCTGGCGTTCCGACCACCAGTGGAACGGCAGCGACCCGATCAGGCCGTTGACCGCCGGCAGGCCATCCGATCCCAGATTGGTGCGGCTCAACAGCCCAACCGACGTATCCAGCGCCCAGTTGACACCGGCGAGCACGACCTCATCTTCGATGCCCAGATCAACGACGGTCTTGGCGACAATGGCCGGGCCGCTGGCGAGCGAGTTGGTGTACAGGATATTCGCGCCGGCGTCGGTCAGGTTCTGGACGTTGGTGGTGATGTCGGTCGCCGTCGGCAGGAAGTATTCCGGTGTCCCAATGATGGTCACACCCTTCGAGGCGCAGTAAGCGATGGTTTCGGGCGTATAGGCGGCTTCACCAAACGCGCCCGGCCAGCTAATGTAACCGATGGTGGGATTGGCCGGGAAGCGGTCGGGGTTCTCCGACACATAGTTGCAGAACGAGCCAAGCTGATCGGCATACAGTGGATTGCTGGCGTAAATCCAGCCGGGTGTGGCGGCATCTTCGCCGTACAGGCCGGCCACCGACCCCGCCGAAATCAGCCCCGGAATTCCGTCTTCGGCCATCTGCGACCGCAGCAGTTCGGCATCGCCGGAAGCATACAGGACGATGGCATCCGGTTTATCCGCCAGCGCCGAGAAATTGTCGTAGGCCGCCTGCGTCTGGTCGCGCGCGCCGCCCGTGTCGCGGTAGTGCTCACCTTCGTTCGAGACGAGGGTCGCACCGCACACGCCGCCGTGTGCATTGTAATAACTCATCGCGTCGGCCAGCCCGGCCAGCAGCGGCTGCGTGATAAAGGCGTATGACCCGCTCAGATCGCCAAAGTGGTAAATCGGAATCGTCTGGCCGGTGAGGTCTACCTCGCAGGCGGTGTGCTGGATGAAATCCGGCAGGGCGGTGTCCTGCGCGGTGGCGGGCAGAATGCCGATCAACAGGGCAAGCAGTACCAGAATAAATGACCGTTTACGCATACTCTAAAATCCTTTCGCTAACTTCCCAGTATCTATCCGAGTTCACGAGCCTTCCCAGTTTTTGTCGAATACCTTACTCCTTTGTGTGTATATCCCCCTCATACGGTTCTGTAGAGGCGCATGGCCGTGCGCCCCTGCCGGATAGACTAATGTGAATACGGCCTGATCTTCCACGCGATCTTAAAGATTTCCCACCGGTGCGCCAGGCCGCGCGGCGCGAGGATGAGGAACACCACCAGGATGAACCCGAACAGCAGCGGGCTGAGTGCCGAAATGATGTTGATGCGGTCAATGAATGGTAATAGCTGCGGCAGCACGCCGCCCAGCGCGGGAATCAGCCGGTTGGGGATAATCTCCTGATTCAGCAGATTCACAAAGGCCACACCGAACAGCGGCCCCAGCGGAAAACCGGCGCCGCCGATGACCAGCATCGCCAGAAATTCGATGGACAGCCCCAACGAGAATTTGTCCAGCGACAGGCTGTTGTCGTTGAAGGCCAGCAGCACCCCGGCGATGCCGGCATACAGCGCGCTGAGGAAGAAGGCTTGCAGCTTGTAGGCAAACACGTTGATGCCCAGCAGTTCGGCGGCCAGGTCGTTATCACGAATCGAGATGAAGGCGCGTCCGGTGCGCGTCCGCATGATATTGCGCGCCGCCAGCATCAGAAATACCGACAGCGGCACGGCGATGTAATAAAAGGCCGATACATGCGCGAACGACAGCGGCCCCAGCGTCGGGTGGGGGACTTCCAGCGGGCGCGAGCCGTTGGTGAGGGGTTCGAGCGGGTAGCGCAGCAGCCAGGGGATGATGAACTGCGCCGCCAGCGTTGCCATCGCCAGATAAAAACCCTTCACGCGCAGCGACGGCAGGCCGAACAGCAGCCCGACCAGCCCGGTAAACAGCGCCGCCGCCGGCAGCGCCACCCAGAACGAGAAACCCAACTGCCGCGCGAACACCGCCGCGCTGTACGCGCCGACCGCCATAAACGCCGCGTGGCCGAGTGAAATCTGCCCGGTGTAGCCGGTGAGGATGTTTAACCCCTGCACCGCGATGACGTAGATGGCGATACGGACGATCAGGCCGATCCACGTCTGCGGGATGATATTCAGCCCCAGCGGCCCCTCGACCGTCAGCAGCGGGATCAGCAGCAGCAGGACGAACAGGCCGTTCGACAGCCACCGGTCGCCGCGCGTGCGGTTGAGCGAAATATCCTGCCCGTAGTTGACATCGAAGACCCCGGCGGGGCGAATGTTAGCGGACATGGCCGCGCTCCGCGCAGTTCCGAGTTGTGAGTTGGCGAGTTCCGAGTTCCGAGTTCCGAGTAAAATTCCAGTTCAACATAGGCCTACTTCTTTTCGTGTCGTTTACCGGCGATATAGGTTCTAAGGCCGCTCACAATCTGAGCGACTTCCTCAGCCTGAGTAATCAAGCGGTCAAAATCATCTTTGGTGATATAACCCACATCGAGCGCAATATAAAGTTGTAACCGTACCTCCGCGCAGGATGCGCGTGCAATTACCAGAAATTGATGAAACTCAGCCGGATTATCGCGTTCAAAACCTTCCGCGATATTGGACATGATGGAAACGGTGGCCCGTCCTGATAGGCCAAAATCCTTCGCAAATTCTCCTTGTCGTGTAGCCTGATAGATCGCGCTGGTTAAACTTCTGGCCTTCTGCCACGCGATCAAATCTTCAAATTGTTCAATCCTGCTCACGATACCTTCCTGTGTGTTGGGTGACGGTTCTCAGCTCAGAACTCCTGTATTTTCAACTTGGAACTCGGAACTCGCCCACTCAGCACTAAATCCGTTCAATCCGCTTCTGCCCGAACAGCCCGTCGGGGCGCACGATCAGCACCACCATCAACACCGCGTAAGGCGCGAGTTCTGTCCCGGCCTGCGTGCCGGGGAACAACAGGTTCGCCCACTCCTGCACCAGCCCGATGATGATGCCGCCGACGAGCGCGCCGGTGATCGACTCCAGCCCGCCGAGCAGCACCGCCGGAAATGCCAGCAGCGCCAGCAGCGGCATGTTCAGCGAGAGGCTGGTCGCGCCGCCTTGCAGCACGCCGGCAGTTGTCGCCAGCAGCGCGGCAATCGCCCAGGCCACCGCCAGGATGACGCGCACACGCATCCCCAACGCCTGCGCCAGCCGTTGATCTTCGGCCACGCCGCGCATGGCAAGGCCAACGTTGGTATAACGGAAAAACAGCACGAAGGCGACAAAGGCCAGCAGCGCCAGCAGGAAGGCAAACAGCAGTTCGGTACGGACGATGATGATGCCCCCCAGCGTATCCCGCGCGTCGAAGCGAATCGGCTGGGGCAAACCCAACTGCCCGACCCAGGCATATACCTGAAGCGGAATTTCGACACTGCCCCACACGAGCTGCGTCACGCCGTTGAGCAGTTCGGCAATTGCCAGTGTCATCAGCACCATCGCAAACAGGGGTTGGCCGATCAAGGGGCGAATGGTGAAACGTTCGATGGTCAGCCCCACCAGCACCGCGCCGGTGATCGCGCCGACAATCGCGCGCACGTACTGCCACTCGCGCCCCGGCAGCGCCATGAGCAGCGTCAGCACGATGAAAGCCGCCGCGCCGATCAGCGCCGTTCGCGGCTGCAAGAGTGAGCGCCAGCCGGCCATCGTGAGCGCCATGACGACGGTCAGCAGCGCCAGCGCGCCCGCCGCCAGCAGCGACACCCCCGCCGCCGAGAAGAAGCTGTAGAACACCAGCCCGCCCAGCAGCATCATCCAGCCGTGCGCGAAGTTAAACACGCCCGACGCTTTATTGATGATGACGATGCCCAGCGCGATCAGCGCGTACACGCCGCCCACCAGCAGGCCGGTGATCGTGCTTTGAATCAGCCGCGCCGGTCGCTGCCCGCCGATGATCGGCGCAAGCCACAGCAGGAGGAGCAGGGCGAGGAGCAGGTAGGCGGCGGTGGTCAGGGTGCGTTTGTTGGTTTC
>JARKOK010000194.1 GCA_029975765.1 Aggregatilineales bacterium | reverse complement strand
GGATTGGCCGGTCTGGCCGCGCCGAACGAAGTGTTGCATCAATCGTTTCATAGATCGTTACTCCGGGAACCGGATACGCGGCTCGACAGCGGGCACCGGGAACGCCGCCCAGACGGCAATAATGGTGTCATCGCCCAGGATCGTAAACACCGGATTAAACACCGGGTTCTTCAGCAGCAGTTCGTGGCGCCAGAACATCTCAACCAGCACCATGCCCATTGAAGCCAGATTCTTGCGTTCGCGTTCGTCTGTCAGATTAAACCCTGGCAGGTTAACCAGCCCTTCCACATCACTGATCGTAAACTCCGACCCCAGACAGCGTTTGCCGGAAGTGCTGACATAATGCTGACCGGCGTAGACAAACCCGCGCTGCTTCTCCCACGAATTGCTGTTAGCGCCGTTATACGGGTCACCCCCCAGCAGCTCCAGGTACAGGCGATTTTCTTCCACGTCGGGTAGTGTAACATTCGTCACCGGGTCTTTTTGCACCACATAGTTCCGCACGCCGTCCCCGCTCGCCCCCCCGGAGGCGCTCAGATAATCAAACGGGTCGCGCACATCCGGCGTGCCATTTCCTTCCGCAGTGATATTACATTCATTGGCATTGGTCGGGTAGCGCCCCACCACCACGACACGCGGCAGGTTGTCCGGCACACCCGGCACGGACGCCAGTTTGTAATTGGGGCGATTCTGGAAAAAGGGAGCGTTAGGGTCAACCAGTTGCAGCGCAAACACCGAAATGACCACATCGTCCGGCGAATCCGGATCATCGGCGGCCACTTTACGGCGGAACTCCAATGGATCGAGTGATTGCAGCATAACACAATTGAGCAGGCTGTAAAAACCCTGATATGCCTGCGTGGACGCCACCGCGTTACAATTGCGAACGCCAATACGCTGCAAATCGGTCTCAGTGTCCGGCGGGAAGAAGCCGGTCACGCTGGGCACCCAACTGCCCTTGTTATCCCACGCCAGCGGGCTGTTGTTGCCGGTCTGCACCGTGCCGAAGCGCGCGCCGGTGCGTGTCACTTCCAGCAGAATCATATAATTGTTGGCGAACCAGCCAATTTCGACCAGCCCCATAATAAGTACGATCAGAATTGGCGTCACCAGCGCCAGTTCGGCCATGCTCTGCCCGCGCGAGTGCAGGCCGTAGTCCGCCGGTGTACCATCGAGAATTTGAATGATTTTTCGTAGTAGTCTGCGCATCGCCCGCCCTCAAACGGATACTCGGCTGACGCATATTGGCACTTTGATGATACCACAAGCTTAGCTTAATGCCGTGTGCCTACTGATAGGAAGTTGTACGAGTTTTGTGCAAAAGCTGGTAACGAATCGGGTTATGTGCCGGTGCGCCTAGGCTGACGGAGTGGTGCCAGTGCCAAACGCTCGGAGACCACTTCAAGATCGGCATCACTGTCCGGGTAGTAATAGCGGGCAGTGATGAGTGGATCGGCATGGTTGAGTTTCCGCTGCGTCAACGTAAGCGGCGCGCCAGCATGAGCATAAGCATGACCAACCGCGTGGCGGATGGAGTGGGCACGCCAGGGCTGTGAGGCACCAATTCGTCTGGCGAGCGCCGCAACCACGGCTGAGATCGAAGGTGGTTTCAGCGGAGCGTAATGTGGTGCTTTACCCGTCCAAACAAAGTCATGCGAGGCGGCAGGGCGAACAACCAACCAG
>JARKOK010000190.1 GCA_029975765.1 Aggregatilineales bacterium | reverse complement strand
TTGGTAGGGGGCACAGACTATACTCCATTGCCTATTTGGGTAGGGTAGTAGCAACAGTAAGTATGAAACACGAAAAGAGCAGAGCGATTGCGCCGAAAAAAAGATAAATACATCCACGCTGAGTTACAGTATTTTCCCATTCTGGCGTTCGCTCAAGCATTTCCACCTTAATGCCCCGGCGCTTTTGGATTTGGATGTTTTCGCGCCAAGCGAAGTTTGAGTCTTTTAATAGGAGATAACCGTAAAACAAAAGACACACTCCGCTTATCAGACTCAGAAAGAAGAATGTCGGCATAGCAAAACCTGTTGAGAACAGCGTTGCTTGTTAGAACCTTTGTCTCACAAAATTATACCGCACATTGGCGCGGCGAAACAGGCGGCGGGATGGGGTATAATTGGTTTCAAGTATAGTGGAATTGGGGATGGGTGTTGTATGGCCGAGTTAATCATCCGAGATGAACGAATCGCGTGGCAACTGCTGGACATCGCCCGACGTGAGAATCGCAGCGTCGAAGCGGTGTTGGATGATCTGCTGTCGGACTATCAGCCGGATACGGAACAGCCCAAGCCGGGGACGTTCGCGGCGCTGGCAAAGTCCGCGCGGGAAGCAAATATCCGTACCGAGCACCCAGTAGATACATCGGAACGCAGTCGAGAAATTTTAAATACAGAGTATGCAGAATACCTGAAACGGCGCATGGATGAACAGCCAAAAGATACTGATTGACAGCAGTTTTCTCTATGCAGTTTACAGCGCGATAGACAAAAACCATCTAACAGCGATTGCCTATATGGAGACTACGGATAATATTCCGGTTGTCCCTGACATCATTTTGCCAGAAGTTGCCTATCTGTTTTTACGCGACGTTGGCTATCACGCGGTAGAACGATTTCTTTATAAGTTTGCAGAAGTACAGCCCAATCTGCAAAGCCTGACTATTCCCGACATTCGACGTGCTCAAGAGATTATGGTGGCATATCCCTCTGCAAAGTTTGATCTGGTTGATTGCTGTTTGATGGCGCTCTCGGAACGGCTGCAAATTACTCAGATATGCACCTTTGACCGGCGTGACTTTTCCATATTTCGCCCCAAACATTGTGAGTATCTGGGATTGCTACCGTAACATGGGTATTTGAGGCATTTGCTAATGGTCGTTGAGCGCAAGCTGTACACAGTCGAGGAGTATGAACAATTTATTTCCCAACCGGAAAACGCTGACCGGCTGTTTGAACTCATCGAGGGGGAGATTGTCGAAAAAGTGCCGACCGAAGAACACGGCGTGATTGTCGTGAACATCAGCACCGAACTCCGGCTCTATATCCGGCGTATGGGGAAGGGGCGTGTCGCGGTAGAGGTGCGCCACCAGCTACCGGGTGATGACCATAACTCGTTCCTGCCAGATGTGGCTTATTATGCCGATGACAGCCGTCCGGTAGTCGAGCAGGGCGCAGTTCCGCAGATGCCCGATTTGTGCGTCGAAGTGCAGTCACCGGACGATACACCAAAGGAAATGCGCGATAAGGCGGCCTATTATCTGGCAAACGGCGCGCAGTTAGTGTGGCTGGTCTATCCGAAAAAGCGCATGGTCGAGGTGCTGTATCCCAATGGCGAATTTGACATCTTCCGCGACGGTGATACGCTGACCGGCGGCGATGTGCTGCCCGGCTTTAGGCTGGCGGTCAGCAGCATTTTTGAGCAGTAGCGATTATGCGAACTGCTTGACAGGCGCAAGAAATCTCGTTATCCTGTGAAACAGTTGCATAAACCAACAACGCTGATCTGGAAAAGTACCTCTTAAAACGGTGTTCAGAGAGCCGCCAGGTGGTGAGAAGGCGGTACACACGCTGAGAGCGAATGGGCCAGGGAGTTGCGCGGGCGAAACCGATAGTAGCCCGCGCCGGAGAGCGCACCGTTACAGGCGCACGGTATCGGTTGGCCCTCACCCCCAACCCCTCCGCTTCGCGTCAGGGAGAGGATAGTGAGACAGCCCGTACTGATTTGAGTGCCTGTATGTTTTAGCATACAGGAATCAAGGTGGCACCACGGGAAATCCCCTCGTCCTTGAATGGCGAGGGGATTTTTGATTCAGGAGGGAGCAAGATGGCGGTATTTGTATCACCGGCGCGGGAAAATATTCTACCGGGGCGTGAGGCCGTTCTGAAGCTGTTCGAGCAGGGCGATCTGGTGCCGGTCTATCGCACCATGCTGGCCGATCTGGAAACGCCGGTATCGGTCTACATGAAGCTGACACGGGCGGGCGGTTATTCATTCCTGCTGGAAAGTGTCGAAGGCGGCGAGCAGGTCGGGCGTTATTCATTCCTCGGTGTGAACCCCAAGGGTGTTGTGACCGTCAAGGACAACCATGTTACCCGCGTTCTGCACGGTGTCTCGACCACGCGGCCACTCGCGCCGGACGAAGACCCATTGGCGGCGGTCAAAGCCGAATTTGAGCGCGTCCAGCCGGTGAAGGTGGATGGCCTGCCGCGTTTCATCGGTGGGGCGGTCGGTTATCTGGCTTACGATGTGGTGCGTTATTTCGAACGCCTGCCGGAAACCGCCACAAAAGACCTGAATGTACCGGACGCGGCTTTCCTGCTGCCGGATACGCTGGTGATTTTCGATCACGCCAAGCACCAGCTTATCATTCTGGCGAATGCCCACAACACGGGCGACCCTGAAGCCGCCTATGAGGACGCGCTGCGCCGGATTGACGACCTCACGGCGTTGCTGCGCGAGCCGCTGCCCGCGCTGGAAGAACCACCCGCGCCGCTGGATGATGAACTGGTGTCAAACATCAGCCGGGAAACATTTGAGGACAATGTGTGCCGGGCGAAGGAATATATCGCCGCCGGTGATGCCTTCCAGATCGTGCTGTCGCAGCGGTTCAAGCGCCGTACATCAGCTTCGCCATTAGCGATTTATCGCGCCTTGCGGATGCTCAACCCATCGCCATATATGTTCCTGCTGCACTTCAACGGTGATTTCAGCCTGATCGGCGCGTCACCGGAAATGATGGTGCGGCTGGAGGACGGCGTAGCGACCGTGCGCCCGATTGCCGGGACGCGCCCGCGCGGCGCGAACGAAGCCGAGGACGAACGGCTGGCCGCCGACCTGCTGGCCGACCCGAAGGAACGCGCCGAACATGTGATGCTGGTTGATCTGGGGCGCAACGATCTGGGGCGGGTGTGTGATTACGGTACGGTGCGCGTGCCGGATATGATGTATGTCGAACGGTACTCTCATGTGATGCACATCGTCAGCCAGGTGCAGGGCAAACTCCGCGCCGGCATGGACGCCTTTGATCTGCTGCGCGCCACGTTTCCGGCGGGCACGCTGTCCGGCGCGCCGAAAGTCCGGGCGATGGAAATCATCGAAGAACTGGAAGGCACACGCCGCGCGACCTATGGCGGGGCGGTCGGCTATTTCAGTTTCGATGGTTCGATGGATACCTGCATCACCATTCGCGCGCTGTTGATGCAGGGCGACACGGTGCATATCCAGGTTGGCGCGGGGCTGGTGGCGGACAGCGACCCGGCCAGTGAATACCAGGAAACCATTAACAAAGGCAAAGCGGTGGCGTATGCGGTACAGTACGCCGAACATGGACTGCTGTAGGGACATGGTGCCGCCATGTCCCTGCGAATAAAGAAGGGGACACCATCATGACTGTCAAGCGTGTGATCTTTATCCGCCCCGGTGAAACCGAGTGGAATCGGCTGGGACGCTGGCAGGGCTGGGTGGCCGTGCCGCTCAACGAACACGGACGGCGGCAGGCGCGACAGCTGGCACTATATATTCGCAACATTGGCATGGCCGCGCTGTATACCAGCGATCTGAAACGCGCCCTGGAAACGGCGGAGATTCTGGCGCAGGAGCTGGGTTTCGCGCCGGTACTGGACTCGCGCTTACGGGAGCGGAACATCGGGGCATGGCAAGGGCTGACACTGGAGGAGATGTGCGCCTGGTATCCCGATGAGTATGCCCGCGCCCTGGAAAACCCGGCGGCTTTTAAAGTGCCGGGCGGTGAATCCCGTCTGGATGTGCTGGAGCGGGCGCTGCAAGCCTTCAACGGTATTCTGGCGCAGGATAACGGCGAGACGGTCGGCATAATTTCCCATACAACGGCGATTCATGCGCTGCTGCACCATCTGATTCCAGAATGCCGCGCCAACGAAATTGCCGTGAGTAATATGTCGGTGACCACAATTGTACGTGATGATGGCGACCAATGGCATCTGGTCGCGCGGGATGACATCAGCCATCTGGAAGGACTGGAAACGAGTGCTTACCCGGAACTGGAGGATAGACGATGATTCTGGTGATTGATAACTACGACAGCTTTACCTACAACCTGGTGCAGTTGATGGGCGAACTGGGAGCAGATTTGCAGGTGGTGCGTAACGATCAGGTGACGCTCGACGACGTGCGGGCCATGCAGCCGGCACACATCGTGATTTCGCCAGGCCCCGGCGACCCGGACGACGCCGGCATTTCGCTGGATGTCATCCGGGAACTGGGCGCGACCACGCCGATTCTGGGGGTATGTCTGGGGCATCAGGCCATCGGGCAGGCGTATGGAGGCATTGTTTCCCGCGCGCCGCGCCTGATGCATGGTAAGACCAGTCTTATCTACCATAAGGGAGATGGCATGTTTGCTGGTGTTCCCAGCCCGTTCGAGGCGACCCGTTATCACAGCCTGATCGTCGAAGAACCGTCGCTGCCGGACTGCCTGCACATCACGGCCTTTACCGATCAGGGGGAGATCATGGGCGTGCGCCACCGCGAGCATCCGGTGTATGGCGTGCAGTTTCATCCTGAAAGCATCCTGACCCAGTTCGGGACACGTATCCTGCAAAATTTCCTGGATGTGAAAGTACCGGTTCTGGCATCATGACCAGTATTCAGGAGGGTGAAAACGTGGACATTCAACGCGCGATTGATTTACTCAGCCGTTTCGGGCATTTGCAGATTGACGAAGCCGAAGCCGTGATGAACCAGATAATGGCCGGCAGTGCAACCGAAGCGCAGATCGGCGCGTACCTGATGGCGCTCCGTATGAAGGGCGAGACCCAGGACGAAATTACCGGCAGCGCGCGGGCGATGCGTTCCAACGCGCAGCCTGTCCCAACCCGGTTTAACGGTGAACTGCTGGATACCTGTGGTACGGGTGGCGACCGCTCCGGCACGTTTAACATCAGTACAACGGTTGCCTTTATCGCGGCAGGGGCGGGCATTCCGGTTGCCAAACACGGCAACCGCGCCGCCAGCAGCAAGTGTGGCAGCGCCGATGTGCTGGCCGAGCTTGGTGTGAATCTCGATCTGACCCCAGAACAGGTTGGTCAGTGTGTGAACGAGGTTGGCATCGGTTTTCTGTTCGCGCCCCGGCTCCACCCGGCCATGAAATACGCGATTGGGCCGCGCAAACAGATGGGCATCCGCACGATTTTTAACATTCTTGGTCCTTTGACGAATCCCGCCGGTGCGAAGCGGCAGTTGATGGGGGTGTTCGCCAGCGACCTGACCGACATGCTGGCGCATGTGCTGGGCGCGCTGGGGTCGAAGTCCGCTATTGTGGTCAGCGGTTATGGCGGGGTAGACGAAATGACGACCACCGGCCCGAACCGTGTGAGCTTTCTACGGGATGGCGTCGTATCTACCCAGGAGCTTGACCCGCGTGATTATGGCTTTAAGGGCGCTTCGATTGCGGACTTGCAGGGTGACGATGCGCCAACCAACGCGGCCATTCTGCGCGGCATCCTGCGCGGTGAGGTGCGTGACGCGAAACGTGACGTGGTGGTGCTGAACGCCGGCGCGGCCATGATGGCGGGGGGATTGGTGGATAATCTGGCCGATGGCATCAAACTGGCAGCGGAGACTGTTGACAGCGGCGCGGCAACCGATAAGCTGGATGCACTGGTCGCCTACAGCCAGAAGTTTGCGGTGGTGCAGTAGCAGGAGAAAAACGTAACACAGAGGCTCAAAGGGCGATTCAAGGCAAAGCTGCAAAGGGGCAAAGGCGCGAAGTAGGGACTGGTCCTGCACACGCGGAACTATTATGGACAATGAAAATCAAGCTGCACTACCTGACGAAATTCTGGCGCGGCGGGAACGACTGCCGGTTAAGCCGGAAGCCGTGACGCTGGTGGGGCAAAAGGTTCGGCTGCTGCCGCTGGATGTGGAGCGTGATAAAGCGGCGCTGTACGCGGTTACCAACGGCAGTCCGATAACACTGGGTGAGCGGTCGGTCGGCGCTTACGATGCTGATGAAATGGTGTGGCGGTTCATGTCGTCAGGGCCGTTTGCGACGCTGGAGGCATTTGAGCATTATCTGCAACGGCTGGTCAGCCAGCCGAATGCGCTGGCTTTCTGCGTGCTGGATGCGGCGACCGGGCAGCCAGTAGGTACGGCCAGCTACATGAATAACGCGCCGGAACACCTCAAGATTGAAATTGGCGCGGTCGTTTACAGCCCGGTCGTGCAGCGTACCGGCGCGAACAGAGAGGCAACCTACCTGATGCTGCGCCATGCGTTTGATGTTGGCTACCGGCGGTTGGAATGGAAGTGCAACGCGCTCAATGACCGGTCGCGGCACTCGGCGCTGCGCATGGGTTTCACCTTTGAGGGGATTCAGGAATATCACATGATTATCAAGGGGCACACGCGGGACACGGCCTGGTTTCGTATTCTTGACCGGGAGTGGCCGGATGTAAAGCGCCATCTGGAAGGGCTGCTGGCCGTATGAGCTACATCGAAACCGGTACAATTCTCGATAAAATACTGGCGCAGAAGTCGCTGGAAATTCTGGAAGCCACGCGCGAACCGGCCTGGCTGGCGCAGATCGAACATTACGCCCACACCGCCGCGCCGCCGCGCGACTTTCTGGCGGCTGTACAGCGGGATACGGTCGCGCTGATTGCTGAAGTCAAAAAAGCATCGCCCAGCAAGGGTGTGCTCATCGAGGACTTTGATCCGGCGGCGCTGGGAAAAATCTATGTTGACAACGGCGCGGCAGCGATTTCCGTTCTGACGGATGAAAAATTCTTCCAGGGCAAGCTGCGCGATCTGCGGCTGGTGCGGGAAGTTGTGAACGTGCCTGTGCTGCGAAAAGATTTCGTAATTGATGAGTATCAGGTTTACGAAGGCCGGGCAGCGGGCGCGGATGCCATGCTGCTGATCGTGATGGCGCTGGAAGAGGTACAACTGCACCGGCTGCACCGCTTAATCACAGGATTGGGCATGGCAGCTTTGGTCGAAGTCCACAATGAAACTGAACTGGAACGTGCGTTAAAAACTGGCGCAACGTTAATCGGCGTGAACAACCGTGACCTGAGAACGTTCCACGAGGACATCACGACGACCGAACGGCTGGCGAAACTCGTCCCGCCGGGGGTGATACTGGTCGCTGAGAGCGCCATCCGCAGCGCCGATGATGTGCGGCGCATGGGTGACTGCGGCGCGCGCGCTGTGCTGGTGGGCGAATCGCTGGTACGGGCCGGCGATACTGCCGCGCAGGTCAGGGCTTTCAGCCGCCAGCCGCGACCATCGGTTTCGTGAAAGAGGTAAGTCATGCGGATTTTCCAGTACGACCCTGAGATCGGCGCTCAGTTCCCAAACTTTGCCGGCGGCATCATCATTGGCAGTGGCATCCAGAACGGGCCGAGTCCGGCGGCGCTGCTGGCGGAATATGCGGCTGAACAGGCAGCCCGGCGCGAGCAGCTTCCGGAGTCGCTGGGGGATATTCCCGCGCTGGCCGGCTGGCGAACGGCCTTCAGGCGTTTTGGGGTTGAGCCAACCAAGTATCGCAGCGCGCCGGAATCGCTGATACGGCGGCTGGCGAAAAAAGGGGATATTCCGAGTATCAATGCCCTGGTGGATGCTGGCAATCTGGTAAGTATCCGGTATGCTTTACCTATCGCGGTGATTGACCGCCGCGCCGTGCAGGGCACGATCACGGTGCATTTCGCCGGTGGCAGCGAGCAGTTCACGAACCTGGGCACGGAGGCGAGCGACCCGATTCCGGTGGGCGAGGTCATCTTTACCGATGAAGCCGGGATGGTGGTGGCGCGGCGCTGGTGCTGGCGGCAGAGTGCCGAAAGCGCCGCTGTGGCCGATACAACGGATGTGCTTGTGACCATCGAGGCGCAGCACGAGCGCGGACATGAAGACGTGGCGCGCGCGGTGGCTGACTTAACCGAATTGTTCGCACGTCATGTGGGCGGCCAGTACACCTATGCGATTCTGGACGCGAATCGGTTGTGCCTGGATGGTTAAAAATGACACAAATCAAAATCTGCGGTCTGACCAGTTTTGACGAGGCGCTGGCGGCAGCGCAGGCCGGGGCGAATCTGCTCGGCTTCAACTTTTACAAAAAGAGTCCACGCTACATTACGCCGGAGGCCGCGCAGCCCATCTGCGATGCGCTGCGGCAGCAGTTGGGTGAAAAATGTCCCCTGCTGGTTGGCCTGTTTGTCAACGAGATTGTCAGCAATGTTTCGGCTGTCACCAATAAAGTTGGTCTGGACTGCGCTCAACTCAGCGGCGATGAGTCCGACTCGATACTCAAGGAACTGCGTGGAATGGCCTTCAAAGCCATCCGTCCGGTGAACGTGGCGATGGCGCTGGACGACGTGAATTATTATCGCCCGCACTTTCCGACGAACGAAAAAATGCCGTCGCTGCTGCTGGACGCGAATCAGCCGGGGCAGTACGGCGGTACAGGAACGACGGTCAATGTCGAACTGGCGCAGGCGGTGAAGAAAGAAGTGCCGCGCCTGATGCTGGCAGGTGGGCTGACGCCGGATAACGTGGCGGGGGTGATCGCGCAGGTGCAGCCCTGGGGTGTGGATGTCGCCAGCGGCGTGGAAAGCGAGCCGGGTAAAAAGGATGCCGCGAAGGTAGAAGCGTTTATCGCGGCAGTGCGCGGCGTATAATGGGCGAAATCCTGGATATCTACGACGAAAACCTGACGTGGTTGGGTACGAAGGAACGAGGTGCAGTTCACCGGGATGGGGACTGGCATCGAGTGTTTCAGTGTTGGGTAATCTATCGGGATGCGGAAGGCCGCGACTGGCTGGTGATGCAGCGGCGCGGCGCGGACAAAGACTTTTATCCCAATCTGCTGAACGTGACTGCCGCCGGACATTACGCTGCCGGTGAGATCATCCGTGACGGCGTGCGTGAAATTGAGGAAGAACTCGGCATCAGCGCGAACTTTGACGATCTGATTCCGCTTGGGCGGCGCGTCGGAATTGCCCGACAGGGTGATCTGGTTGACCACGAAATCGCCGATGTGTTCTTTTATATCTGCGATAGACCGCTGCGCGAGTACAACTACCAACGGGAAGAGGTTGATGGACTGGTGGCTTTTGACATAGATGATGGACTGGCCCTGTACGCCGGAGAGCGCGAGTCTATCGAGGCGCAGGCCGTTGGCTTCGGACAGGATGAGATTACGATAACTCCTGCCGATTTTGTGCCGACCATTGATAACTGCCTGTATAAGGTGCTGGTGCTGGCAAAACGCTGCCTGAATGGTGAAAAACATCTGGTGATCTGACGATGGAAATCATGATTGACACAATGCGCTCTGAAGAAGATTGGGATGCCGTGCGGGCGATCTACGAGGAAGGCATCGCTACCAAAAACGCGACGTTTGAAACCGCCGCGCCGGCGTGGGAACAGTGGGACGCGGCGCATCTGAAGGACTGCCGGTTTGTCGCGCGGGCGAACGGCGTGGTTGTTGGCTGGGCGGCGCTGAGTCCGGTATCGAGCCGGTGCGTATACGGCGGCGTGGCAGAAGTGAGTGTGTATGTAGCCGAGTCGGCGCAGGGGCAGGGAGTAGGTAAGGCGCTCCTCGATGCGCTGGTGGCGGAGTCGGAACGCTGCGGGCTGTGGACGCTGCAAGCCGGGATATTCCCGGAGAATGCGGCCAGCGTGCGGCTGCACGAACGCTGTGGCTTCCGCATGGTAGGCCGCCGGGAGAAGATCGGCCAGATGGATGGTGTCTGGCGCGATACGCTGCTGCTGGAACGGCGAAGCAAAATCGTTGGTAGTTAGCGATACTTTTTTCAAGATGTTTTAAGGGGGAAACATGCCTTCGGTCATCTGGATGAGTGGCGAAACTTACTATCTCGCTGAATATGTAAGCGAGAATGATCTAGAAAAAGCCATTCTGGATGTTCGGTCTGAATTGTTCGGCA
>JARKOK010000181.1 GCA_029975765.1 Aggregatilineales bacterium | reverse complement strand
GATCGCTCAGGCCAACGCCGTGCTGGATGAGCGCGGCCAGTTCGTCAACGACCGCGTTTCGGTGCGCCATAACCAGAAATTCATGGTCATGTCGTCGCGCCGCGTGGATTACATGGACGTGGCGCCGCGCCAGATCGTCGGCATCAGCGCCGCGCTGATCCCGTTCCTCGAACACGACGACGCCAACCGCGCGCTGATGGGATCGAACATGCAGCGCCAGGCTGTGCCGCTGCTGCGCCCGGATGTGCCGATTGTCAGCACCGGCATGGAAGACGAAGCTGCCTATGACAGCGGTCAGGTGCTGGTGGCCGACCGCGACGGCGAAGTGTTAAGCGTGCAGGGCGACCGTATCATCATCCGTACCGACAGCGGCGACGAACACATTTATCGTCTGCGGAAGTACAACCGCTCGAATCAGTCCACCTGCATTGACCAGCGTCCGGTCTGCGTCAAAGGCCAGCGCATCCATAAGGGCGAAGTGATCGCGGATAGTTCGTCCACGCAGCATGGCAATCTTGCGCTCGGCCACGATGTGCTGGGGGCGTTCCTGTCGTGGGGCGGCGGCAACTATGAGGACGCGCTGCTCATCAGCGAGGAACTGCTGCGGCAGGATAAGTTCACCAGTATTCACATCGAAAAGCACGAGGTTGAGGCGCGCGATACCAAGCTGGGGCCGGAGGAAATTACCTACGACATCCCCAACGTGGGTGAAGACGCGCTGAAAGACCTGGATGAATTTGGTATCGTCCGTATCGGCGCGGAAGTCGGCCCGAATGATATTCTGGTCGGTAAAATCACACCGAAGGGCGAAAAGGAACTCAGCCCGGAAGAAAAACTGCTGCGTGCCATTTTTGGCGAGCAGGCGCGCGAAGTGAAGGACTCATCGCTGCGTTTGCCACACGGCGAAAAGGGCAAGGTCGTGGACGTGAAAACGTTCACCCGCGAGGAACATCCCGATCTGCCCGCCGGCGTCGAAAAGATGGTGCGGGTGAGCGTTGCTCAGAAGCGTAAACTGACCGTCGGCGATAAGATGGCCGGTCGTCATGGCAACAAGGGTGTCATCTCCAAGATCGTGCCGATTGAAGATATGCCGTATCTGGAAGATGGCCGGTCGGTCGAAATCATCCTGAATCCGCTGGGTGTGCCCGGTCGTATGAACATCGGCCAGGTGCTGGAAATCCATCTCGGTTGGGCGGCGGATCGTCTCGGTTTCCGCGCCGTCACGCCCGTGTTTGACGGCGCGAAGGAATTTGAAATTCAGGCGGAACTGGGGCGCGCGTGGATGATCGAACGCGCATGGGACATCGTCGCTGACCGTGCCTGGCAGTGGATTCAGCAGTTCAACTACGACCCCGAAGAACTGGAAGACGAAAACGAAGTGCGCCGCCTGTACATCCACGACTGGCTGGGTGGCAAGGGTGACTACGATGTGGATGCACTCATCACCGATGAAGTGTATGCCCGCCGCGCGGTGCTGCGTGAATGGCTGATCGAGAAGGAAATTAACCCGGACGATGTGCTGCTGTTTGACAACGGCGACCTGTCCGTTGCCGAACGCCGCCGCCGTGATCAGAACGCGGTGGAGGTTTCGCTCCGCTTCTGGATGCAGTGGGCTAACCCGGATTTCTTCGTCCCGGCGGAGGCGCAGGGTAAGGAACTGCTCCAGCTTGCTGACCGCGTGATGTTCGAAACCGGTAAGCCGGTGCCGATTTATGGCAAGCACATCCTCTATGATGGCCGCACGGGCGAGCCGTTTGACCGTCCGGTGACAGTTGGTATCATCCACATGCTGAAGCTGGCGCACCTCGTCGAAGACAAGGTACACGCCCGTTCGACCGGCCCGTACAGCCTTGTCACGCAGCAACCGCTCGGCGGTAAGGCGCAGTTCGGCGGCCAGCGGTTTGGCGAAATGGAAGTGTGGGCGCTGGAAGCCTACGGCGCGGCCTATACTCTCCAGGAAATGCTGACCGTCAAATCCGACGACGTGCAGGGGCGTGTCAAGACCTATGAGGCGATTGTGAAGGGTGAGCCGATTGAAGAACCCGGCATCCCCACCAGCTTCCGCGTGCTGGTGAAGGAACTGCAAAGCCTCGGTCTCGCGGTCGAAGCGATTGCCGAAAACGGCGATATTATCAAGTTCGGCAAGGATGAGGAAAAAGCTCGCCTGCCGAAGATGCAAACCGGCCTCCTGAGCCTGAATCCTGAGGGCATGGAATAGAAGCCTGAGCGGCCACCCCCTTGCGACTGAAACCAGTCCAGAGGCGGGTGGCCGTACCATCAGCCGCCGCAGTTCCCGTTACGGGTCTGCGGCGGTTTTTGTTTTATCCCCTTGACTCTCAAGCGGCTTGAGGGTGCATCATGAGAGCTGTAGGGGGTGATCCTCCGAGGTCGCCCGTGTTCCCGGTCATCCCAACGCGCGCAGAGGGGAAACCATGTTCCGAATCGGTGAGTT
>JARKOK010000180.1 GCA_029975765.1 Aggregatilineales bacterium | reverse complement strand
CCTTTGGTGACCAGCCATAAGGTGCGTCCGTCCGGGCTGATGTCGAGATCGGTGATGGCGTCGGACAGCAGGCCGGATTGTCCCGCCGTACAGCGCAGCATGTTCTGCGCGCGCTGGTCGCGGCCTACCAGCGTGAGGCCGGCGGAATGGGCAATCCAGGTGCGGCCACCCGTGTCTTCAAGCGCGCCGGTCAGTACACAATCGGCGTCCAGGCAGATGTCCTGGCGCGAAAGCTCCGTCCAGTTGCCTTCCTGCCAGCGGCGGGCGACCATCACGCCGGACTTATCCCCGACGACCCACAGCACCGGCAGCACGCCATCCTTGAGGTGCAGGCTGTAAACCCGTTCCAGCGGGGGCAGCGTGGTGGCAGCCAGTGAGTCCCAGCCGCCAGCGGCGCTGTAGCGGAACAGGCCGCCGTTCACATCACCGAACCAGGCTGTGCCATCCGTGCCGACCTGAATTGCCACCACGACCGCGCCGTTATTGTATTCCGGCGTGAACCACTCCAGTTCACCGGTAGCGGGCGTATAACGCGCCACGTCGCCGCTGTTCCGGCGGCTGAACCAGACGACCAGGCCGGCATCGTCCACGCCGAGTGCCTCAATCGCGGTGCCGCGTGTAGCCTCAATCACGGTCGGGCGGCCATCCATCACCTGCACCAGACCGGTGTCACTGGCGAACCAGCCGTATCCCTGGGCGGCGGCAGCATCCGAAAGCTGGAGCGTATCCGGCTGAAGGCGAATGGGCTGCAAGACCCGCGCGGGCAGGGTAGGCGTGGAGGGCGGCGGTGTCAGGGATGGGACGGCAGACGGCGGCGGGCCGGTTGTGGTGGATACGGGCGTCACGGGAGGCGGATTGACGATCAGGGGGACGACCACCGCCAGCGCGGCGACGATCAGCACCCCCAGCGCGGCCAGTAACCAGCGGCGGGTGCGCCGTCCATCGCCGGACGACCTCAGTTTGTGGATCAGGCGCTGAACATCCGGCACGAAATCCGCCCCCGGACGCAGCGCCGCCGCATTCCGGTATGCCAGTGGATACAGGCTGGGCGGCAGGCTGACGGCATCGGGCATTCGCGCATTTTTGACCAGCACCGGGATGACCCGCACGTTATCATGGCGCAGTCCCATTTCCAGCTCAATCCGTACAAAGTCCGCCGGGTTATCCAGCCGCCGCTGACCGGCTTCGTCCCGCGCGGTCAGCCAGTCCGGGCCGATCAGCGCCAGCATGATGTCGGCCCGCACCAGCGCCCGTTCGATCTCCGCGCGAAAATCCGCGCCGAGTGGAATCGCGTCCACATCCTTAAAGACGTTATCCGCGCCGAACGCTTTCACCAGTTCATCGTATAAGGGCTGCGCCACGTCAGCACTGTCAGCCCGGCGGTAGGAGATAAAGATCGCGGGCATCGCCCTAGCTCCGCCGCAGGCCGGGGTAGTCGAGGAACAGGACTTCCAGCGCCAGCCGCAGGTTCAGGTTCAGGCTGAGGTTGTGCAGCAGGGTACGGGTGGCTTGCAGCGCCGCCAGCGCCTCGTCCGGCGACAGCGTGGCCGCCAGCCGTTCCAGCGAGTCATAGCGGTCTTTGTTGGCCGGGGTGAGCGAGGTGCCCTGGGCGATGAGCAGCACGTCGCGCCAGTAGGTTTGCCACAATTCCAGCAGGGGCGCGAGCGCCAGTTTGTCTTTGCTCAGGTCGTCAGCCAGCGCGAAGCGCCCGGCGCGGTTGAGCGTCAGCAGGTGTTCCAGCAGGCTTAACGCCTGTTCGCGCTGTTCCAGCAGCGCGGGGTCATCCAGCGCCCGCAGCGCCCAGCCAATGCGCCCGCCGCACAGCCGCGCCAGCAGATCGGCCTGCGCCCGGTCAGCGCCGCGCTGCTGCATCAGGATGTCGCGCACGGCTTCCATCGGCAGGCCGCGCAGGGTCATCACCTGGCTGCGGCTGATGATCGTCGGCAGCAGCGCCTCGGTCGCCGGCGCGAGCAAAATCAGCACGGCGTGAGGCGGCGGTTCTTCCAGCGTTTTCAGCAGCGCATCCTGCGTTTGTGGCCGCGCGTGGTCGAAATCACGGAAGATGGCGATCCGGTAGCGTGCCTCGTAGGGTTTGAGTGCCAGGCGGCTCATCACCGCGCGCACTTCCTCGATCTTCAGCGCGCCGGTTGTGGGGTCGAGTTCGGAATACAACACGTCCGGGTGGTTGCCGCTGGCGATCTTCTTGCAGTTGCGGCACTCACCACACGGGCGGGCCGTTTCATCCGGGTCGGTACAATTGAGCGCCTGCGCCAGCGCGCGTGCCAGTGTTTCCTTGCCGACCGACTCCGTGCCGACGATCAGATAGGCGTGTCGGATGCGCCCGTGCGCCAGCGCCTTCTGAAGATGTTCAACCGCCCAGTCGTGGCCGTACACCGGCCAGTGATGTGTCGTGGTCATGAGAACATTATAACCCGCCAGGGCAAATGGTTTCCATGATTTACCGATAATGTAAGGCGGTTGCATATTCAAGCTGGGCAGATGGGTATCCCAGCCTGCTTGAAACCGCCCGGCTTTGCCACCCACCTTGAATGAAGACTCACGTTTGAGCAGCTTGAGCGTGAGCCGACGAAGCAAAACAAGCTTACGCGGCGCATGGTCTTTGCACACGCGACTTTCGTCCTCTCGAAAAGCGATGTCCAATATCCCATGAAAGGCATTTTCAATCTGCCAATGGGAACGCACTAGCTGTAAAAGATGAGCTGGATCGGGCGGCAGGGAGGAGATGAAATAACGGGTATCGTACTCGGTCTTGCGTGGCAGACGACGTTCTGAGGTGATTTTGACCAGCGAGCGTAAGCTGCGGCCATCTCGGTTTGACAGCCGATCCCATCAAGGTCGCCATAGTCGCACTCAAGTCGAGCAACTCCAATAACCGCAACAAGGTAGGAATCTCATTGCTGCCTTGTACAACCGGCGCTTGTGCCCGTATGAGGGCATTGTCACCTGCCCAGGTACTCGCCAGGCGCATTCCCTCATGTCCCCGTACACGGTCTTTCAACCGCCGCAGCTGCTTACCATCCAGCGCACCCACTTCTCCCACCATGCGGCTGCATAAGGCTTGCGTCCACTCGCCAAAACACGCCTCGAAGGCCTATGGATTAATCCGCCGAAACACCCGCCCAAAGGTGTCATGCGGCGGTAACTCCAGAAATGTTTCCAGCCAGGTTTGTTTGGCTTGCCCGAACATCACCACATCCACCCGGTGATCTGCTCCACAGATCACCGCACAGACGGCGAGGCTGACGATGCTCAACAGCGGATGAAGCAGTCTTTGACGATTATCTCCCCGACCGGGGCTTCAGGCGAGTTGGCCTAACATCGTCTGTAATGTCACGAGTACAGCCGGATTGACCTTATGGTAAACGTTGACGCTGCGCGGTTCGGACACAATCAGTCCGGCGTCCCGCAGCACCTTGAGATGATGCGAAATCGTCGGCTGCGTTAACTCAAAGTGCCGTTCAATATCACAGCCGCAAATCTGCCCGCCCCCTTGAGCGATCAAATCCATGATCTGAAGCCGCACCGGATGGCCGAGCGCCTTGAAAATCGAGGCAAATTGGTCGGCCTCAGGTTCATCCATTCGTAACCGCAAATCTGGATTACAAACAACCGGTTCACCGCCAGCCGCATGAACGGGGAATACGGTAGAAACCATCTCATTCATGGCTGATGCCCCTCATATCTATAGACAAAGTATAACACGGCCTGTATCATTGACAAGCTTCTATATAGAAGATTATCTATATATGTCATGTATCACACTCGACAGGTGACAACTGACACTGAGATCAGACTGTGTAGGGTGCTAGACTACATTCGGATGATTGAATGTAAGGAGGCGGGATGAACAGCCGATACCGTGATCTGGCGATGCTTTTAAAAGTGCTGTCTCACCCAACGCGGCTGCAAATCCTGGATCTGCTGCGGAACGGTGAGTTATGTGTGTGCCAGATTCAGGCGGTATTGAACAAGCGCCAGGCGTATGTCTCGCAGCAGTTGATGGCGCTGCGTGAAGCCGGGCTGGTGGAAACACGCAAAGACGGCCTGCAGGTGTTCTACCGGCTGTCAAGCCCGTTGGTCGAAACCCTGCTCACATCCGTCCTGGGCGACCAGGCGCCGTCCCCGCCCAGCATCGAGTGTGCGACCGTATATCCTGCTGCGGCTGTTGCGATACTGGATGAGGCTGTTTGAGGGATTGGCTTCTAACTGAGGAAGAAGCATATCAAAGCCGTCTACCAGCAAAAACTGCCACCGCTGTACGCAAAGCTCAAAGCCTAAGACAGAAGGAGAGTACAGGAATGTTAGAGGTAAAGGTTCTGGGTTCGGGCTGTCCAAACTGCAAACGCCTGGAGGCTGAAACCCGCGCGGCGCTGGACGAAGCCGGCATGGCTTACGCGCTGACCAAAGTGACCGAGTATGACGACATCGCGGCCTACGGGGTGTTGAGTACGCCAGCGTTGGTCATCAATGAGAAAGTGGTGTCAGCGGGACGTATCCCGTCACGGTCAAAGATCGTCGAACTGGCGCGCGAGGTCGAAGCGGCGCAGTAGATCAGCCGTAACAAGCCCTGTATACCAGCAGGGCTTTTACTGGCGGTGTTTACATTCGGCCTTATGAATATTGGTGCATACTATGCAAATCGGTGATCTGTTCCTGCAACTGCTTCAGGCTGGCTGGCTTGGCCTGCTGGATTATCTGGCGGCACATGTGCTGCTGTGCCTGGTGCCGGCTTTCTTCATCGCGGGGTATCTCTCGCTGATTCCGAAAGAGACGATAACCCGCTACCTGGGGCCAAAAACGCCAAAGTGGATCAGCTACCCGGCCTCGGCTGTTGGCGGTTTTGTGCTGGCGGTGTGTTCCTGCACCATCCTGCCGCTGTTTGCGGGTATCTGGAAACGCGGCGCGGGGCTTGGCCCGGCCATCACCTTTCTGTTTGTTGGCCCGGCAGTCAACATCCTCGCCATCAGTTATACCGGCGCGGCCATCGGCGGCGACA
>JARKOK010000387.1 GCA_029975765.1 Aggregatilineales bacterium | reverse complement strand
GATTGCGAAAATGAACAGGATGAAGAAAATCACGATAGAAAAGGCGGCGGCGAAACCAAGCTGCTGGGTAGCGGCTGTGCCAAAGGCGGCATTATACAGCGCCGATACCAGAATGTTGGTTTTTTCTTCCGGCCCGCCTCCCGTCATGATGATGATCAAATCCAGTTTGTTGAAGGTCCAGATGACATCCAGCGTTACCGCCGGAATGAGGATTGGTTTTAGCAGCGGCATGGTAATGTAGCGGAACCGATGCCATGCGCCCGCGCCGTCCATCTGTGCGGCTTCATAATAGTCCGCCGAGATACTCTGCAACCCGCCTAAGAGCATCACCATATAGAAAGGAATACCCAACCAGATATTGACAAAAGTCACCGCCACGAAGGCCGCGACTGGGTCGCGCAGCCAGCTTACCGATTGCAGACCGATACTTTGCAGCAGCGTGTTGACAAAGCCGTATTCAGCGTGGAATTCCTGTTTCCAGGTTAAGGCGGTGATCACACCCGGCAGCGCCCAGGGGATGACGATCAGCGCCCGGTAAATCCCCTTAAAGCGGAGGCGCTGGTTCATAATGAGCGCGAGCGCCAGCCCGCCGGCAAAATGGAAAATAACATTCACCACCGTCCAGATGACGGTTCGCCCCAGCAGGACGGGGAAGGTGGATGACTCCGTCCGCAGCAGCCGGCCCCAGCCGATAATTTCACCATCGCGGACACGAAAGAATACATCACTGAAATTCTTGACCGCGTAATCCAGGCCATACAGGTGATCGAGGCGGCAGTTGCCCCGCGCGACCGGACTGTAACAGCTAAAGGTATCTCGTTTTAAGTCAGAAAAAGCCAGTAATACGTTAAAAATCAGAGGGTAAATCATAAAGGCCACGATGGCGATGGCTGCTGGCGCCAGCAGGGTGTAGGCCAGCGCATTTCGTATCTTCAGGACTTTTGCCAGCAGGTGATACAGCGCAAATTCCAGGACGAGTACACCAACCACTACGCCGATAATCAGGGGAATAATCTGACGCAGCGTATTGATAATCGTATCGCCCGTCAGGCCACTTATTGCGTCCATACAAGCGTCTCCTACACATAAACGCGGGATGGGGCTGATGCTGCCCCACCCGGCGTTTATAGGACGATCAATTGCACTGCAAATCCAGCGTTAGCCTTCGATGCATTCTTCTGCCGAGATCTGCGCCTCGACTGCCGCATCCGCCGGTGTGGTGCTGTTGCTCATCACACCTTCGAGCTGCGGGCGAACCGAGTCCCACATGCAGCGCAGCGTCGGATCAGCCGGCATACCAACACCGGTCATCAGCGCTTCGGCGGAGGCGGCCAGAATGGGGTTGGCTTCGGGGTCTACCTCAACTTCAGCGATAGCGGGCAGACGGCTGGTGCCAAGCGCGTAAGCTTCGACCGCGCCGGGATCAGTGGTCAGCCAGGTGACGAACGACTTGACGGCTTCCAGGTTGTCGCCTTCGACACTGACCGGGATGCTGATGAATTTACCGGCGGTGAAGGGCTTGGGCCGCTCGCCATTGGGCAGCTTCGGCCAGGGGGCCAGCCCCAGATTTTCTTCACCGAGCGCGGGGGAATTTTCGGTGTTCAGGTAATCACCAATCGCCCAGTCGCCGTTGATAATCATAGCGGCGCTGCCTTCTTTAAAGAGGCCGTCCGCACAGGCATAGTCGCATTCTTCAGGGACAATACGTTCCTTGAATTTCAGGTCCTGGACGAACTGATAGGCATCTACCCACGCTTGTGAGTCCAGCACCATGTTGCCGTCGGCATCATACGTGCCGCCGCCGAAGCCATGCACAAAGGGCAGGAACCAGAACGGCTCATTCAGGTTATAGGCGAAGCCCCGCACGCCGGGGTTGGCTTCTTCAACGGCCTTCGCCGTTGCCACCAGTTCTTCCCAGGTATCCGGCGCCTTGTCCACCAGGCTCTTGTTGTACATCAGCATCAGATGATTGCCGGCATTGGTCGGGATACCATAGGTTTCACCGCCAACCTGCGCCGCGCCGATGTTGAACGGATATTCTGCCAGATCGAACATATCATCCAGCGGCTGGAGCAGACCGGCATCCACAAATACGCCAATGGCGTCGTTGGGGCCCAGCACCATGTCCGGCAGACCGGAACCGGCCAGACCGGCGGTCAGCAGGTCGTTACGCAGGACTTCTGTTTCCTTCTGCACAATTTCCAGCGTCGAGCCAGGGGCAACCGCATCAGCCCACACCTGGAACTGTTCGGCCAGAACGGCATTGTTGACATCACCATCCTGACTCCAGATGATCAGACTAGCTGCCGGAACATCCTGCGCCACAGCCAGGCCGAAGCTGCCCAGCGCCAGCAGAACCACCAGCAATCCCATTACCATCTTGCTGTGCTTCATAGAACACTATCCTCCTAAATAATCTTTCTCACGGTGGAAGTGGGAGTCTACAACCGTCCCGGTGCAGGCTGTCGCCTGCGCTGGAAGCGAGGCAGTAGAGCGGCTCCATTTCACTGATTCGATGATAGCGCGAGAATTCACAGGACGCTACTAAAACGTGTTAGTTGGATTTGGCGATTCTGCACGAGACTTACTGAAAGCCCCGTAGTCAGTCAGGGGCAGGATGGGGTTGGGGGAAAATCGCGCGCAGTGTGGATAGCTTCAATCAGCCGTTCTACCGGGTCGCCCTTGTAGACAAAGGCATCCGCCCCGGCATCCAGGGCAGTCTGCCGGGTTTCACCGCGCACGCTTAAGACGATGATGCGCAGGGCAGGGTAGGCTGACCGCAGCCAGGCAATCGAATCCAGTCCGGGCAACTGCCCATCCAGCAGCAGCATGTCGGGCTGCCGGGTGTCCAGTTGTTCCTTCAGGGCGGCAGCGTCCGCTGCTTCACCGATGACCTGGGCCTGAAGTTCCTGTGCCAGTTGGAGGAGTGTGCGTAAAGCGTAGCGTACGCCGGCCTGCTCGTCCGCGACCAGCACCCGCAGTTGATAGGTCATGCAGCACCTTGTGTTGCCTGTGTTACTGTAACCATAAAACAGAATCTCCCCGCTGGCATCGGCCAGGCGAGGAGATCATGAACTGGTCAGGTGACTAGGTTTAGTGGATGACCGTGCTGCTCTCATCCAGGTCGAACCAATCCTCACCCCAGAAGCGGCGGGCGACGGTCGCGCTCAAACCATCAGCCCAGTCCATCACACAGAAGAACAGGTCTTCGGTCATGACCACATCCCGGTGAAGTTGGGCTGCCATTTCCAGCGAGGCTTCGACCATCTTCCGCAGCAAAAACTCATCTTTGTTCGTCAGCCGGGGATTCTGGTCGCGCAGGAAGTGCATCACGCGTTCAGGTTTCAGCAGGTGATACCGTTCCAGCGCATTGGCGGGCGCCAGCGGACTCAGGTCAATATGGAAGTCGTCGCGCAACGTCCGCAGCACCCGCTCTCGCACATCAAAGTGGTACTCCCGCAGTCCCAGCAGCCGCTGGTGCAGGTCCTCCGCCAGTTCGCGCAGGACATCCAGGCGCGGCGGGTCCTGCATAATCTGCTCCTCGATGAAGTTCATGAGGTGGTTCGGGCTGCCTTCGGTCAGACAGCGTTCAAACAGATCCATCGCTTCCGAGCGCAGATAGCTCAGTTCGGCCAGTAGAAACAGACCTTCCATCCGGGAGTTTTCAATCATGTTTCGCTCTTTCCCCGGGGCACAAACGGCGCAGATAATCCCAGGTGTAAATGCCGGTGTGATGATCGTCGTCCCAGGTGGGCTGGAGCGCATAATTGCCGACCAGGTCGAGCGATTTGATGGTATAAACGCGCTTCGGGATCAGGCGCAGAATATCCTGCGGGTCATGTTCGCGCCCCATGAATTCGTGCCCACCTCGACATTCAACACACGGGCACGCTTCGCGCAGTTCGGACAGCGGATAACGGCATACCCGGTCGTCATTCCAGACGATTTCCAGGACGGCTTCGGTCTTATTCAGGGTGATGGCTGTGGGTCGTAAGGCCAGCATCGTACTCTCAGATCGTGTAACCCGGTCTCGTTAGTATTTTACCACAGGCACACGTTTGTCCACCGATAATTCTACGATAACGCCGTCCAGCCTTGCACACAATAGGGGGTTTGATACAATCGGACTGCCGACGATGTAACCCACCGGAGTCTGTCATGCGATTACGTTCGTATCTGTGTTTGGCGTTGTTTGCGGTTATCTTCATCAGTGGATGTCAGGGGCCGCCGCCAACGGTGTACGTCCTCGTCGTGACGGCCACACCCCCGGCAACGGATGGCGCCGCAACGGCAGAAGCTTCAGCCGAAGTGCCGCCGGCAGCCGCTGCCACCGCCAGCCCGACCCCCGCGCCGACTAACCAGGCTACGGCCACCCCCGATACCCGCCCGACGGCTACTATCGGCCAGATACAGGTCGCCGAGCAGGTGTTTGAACATGGACGTATTCTCTGGATTCAGCCGCGCCGGCAAATGTGGGTGATGGAAGATGCCGGCCAGGGTCGGGGACGCTGGCTGATTTTTGACGACACCTTTGTGGAAGGTGAACCTGAGTCTGACCCAAGCCTTGTGCCGCCGGGCGGCATGTACCAGCCAGAACGCGGTTTTGGCAAATTGTGGCGCACCAATGCCGAAGTCAAGGCTGCCCTGGGCTGGGGGCTGACGCCGGAATTTGGCTACGTGAGCAATTACGAGTATCATCCGGGTGGAACGGTTGATACACCTGCGCCGGGTTATCATATTCTGTTCAGCCTGTATCAGGAACGGTTCCGCTTTAATGAAGCCGATGGCACCTGGCAGAAAGAATAAATACCCGACCTGTGGGGGACATCATGGATTATCTTCGCCGCTGGCAGTTGGATCCGACCAGCCCGCTGGCGCTGCATCTGGCGGCTGATGCCCGCCTGAGCGCAACCGATTATACGGACGATCAGGCGTGGGAAGTATCATTAGGCACGCTGGATGCGCCCGCGTTGGTACTGCAAACCCGGTATGGCGGGCGTGCCGGTCTGGTCAGCATCCTGCCCATGTGGACACACGATGGACGCACGGTTTACCAGGCGCAGGCGTACAGCACGCCGCCTGTTATCACCGCGTTTGCGCCGGGGTATGTGCGGGCTGAAGCGGCGCTGACCCCGCAGTTAACGCTGGCGGCGGAATACTGGGTAATGGAATCCCATGCTGTTGGCGCGCGATTCACGCTGGTAAATTCCGATAACAAACCGGCATCGGTGCGGCTCGACATATTTGCACATATCGGGATGGAAGGCAAGGAAGTCCCGCCGCGCCTGCTCACGCTGCCAGATGGCGGTGCCGCCTTACAGCTTGACAAGATAGGCAATCTGCGTCCGGCGCTGGCGCTTGATAAGGCCACCGCCACCGATGCGGACAACCCTCTGGTGACGCCGAAGATCGGGCGCAGCCTGAATCTGGGTGGTGGCAAAAAGGCGGTCTTTCGCTGGGTATGTGCCGGTTTACACGGCGTGGATGAGTCGCTGGCGCTGGCGCGCCGCTGGCTGAAACAGGATTGGGATAAGTATTTCAGGCGGATTGACCAGGCGGCGGCAGCGATTCCCGTTGTTGAAACGGGTGATGCTGAACTGGATGTGATGCTGGCGTTTTCGGCGCAGCAGTTGGTACAGCGTTTTCTCAAACCGGCGCGCGGCCTGCCGCACCATGTGTTAGTAGCGGCGCGTGGGCCGGGACGCGGCTTCAGCCCGCGCGGCGATGGCAGCGACCACGACCGCGCCTGGAGCGGGCAGCCGCCGACGCTGGCCTATCTGGCCGCATCAGGCATCGCTTCGATTGACGCTTCTATCGCGCAGGGGATCATTCGGAATTATCTGGCGGTGCAGCAGCCGGACGGCTGGATTGACTGGAAACCCGGCCCCGCCGGGCAAAAACAGGGCAGCCTGTGTCTGCCTGTTCTGGCGCGGCTGGCGTGGGGTATCTTCCAGTATACTGAAGACACGCCGTTTCTGACCGAAGTATTCCCTGGCCTGCTCAAATTCTTCGACCGCTGGCTGCAACCCGACCTCGATGCCGATGGTGACGGTCTGCCCGAATGGCAGAGCGAAGCGCAGACCGGCTACCTGTTTTTCCCCACGTTTGCCACGTGGCCGGCCTGGGGGCAGAAGGCCGACATCCGGCTGGTGGAAACCCCCGACCTGCTGGCCTATCTGCTGTCGGAAGCCAAGAGCCTGAGAGAAATCGCTTATTTCCTGCGCCAGACCGAAACCGAAAAGCGGCTGGATGAGCGCATCACGCAGCTTCAGGCGGCGCTGGAACAACTGTGGCACGATGGGCGCTACGCCTATCGTGACCGGGACTCGCATCTCACGGTTGGCGGGCAGACGCTGATCAGCGATGGCAGGGGGGAAGAACTGTTCCCCGCTGCTGATCTGACCCCGCCGAACCGCATCATTGTTGAGGTGTCCGGCGGGGTGAACTTCACCCCTCGCATGACGCTTACCCTGTATGGCGCGGATGCTGCCGGTCAGCCGGCCAGCGAAACGGTGACGCAGGACGGGTTTATCTGGTCGCACAGCCGGGGAGCGTACACCAGTCGCGCGGTTTTCGCGCGTCTGGATCGGGTGACGGTGGAAGGGTTGAGCCGCGTTTACCGGGTGGATGTTCGCACGCTGGAGACAACGCGGCTGGACATCAACGCGCTGCTGCCGCTGTGGTCGGCTGGCATACCGCTGGAACGCGCGCGCGCGCTGATCGCGCTGCTGGCTGACCCGGCGCACTTCTGGCGGGCGACCGGCGTGACCATGTGTTCGGCCTCCGACCCTGATTTTGACCCGACCAACGCGGACGGCAGCGGTGGTGTGTGGCCGTTCTGGCTGACGCTGCTGGGTGAAGGTCTGATTGAATATCACCAGCCGGAACTGGCGGCAGAGCTGGTGAGGCGGTTGTTAAACGTGCAGGTGGCCGTTCTTAAGGCACAAAAAAGCCTGTTCGAGTTTTACGATAGTGATGGGTTGCGCGGCCTGGGTGAACCTGACCATACCGCCGGGCTGGCGCCGCTCCACCTGCTGCTGCGGGTGATCGGCGTGCGGGTTGTTTCGTCGCGGAAGGTATGGACGGGTGGGCCGTTTGTCTGGGGTGCGCCTGTGACGATCCGGCAGCATGGCGTGATGGTGCGCCGCAGCAGCGAAGGCACGCGCGTGGAGTTCCCATCCGGGCATGTGGTGGATGTGCCGAACGATACCTGGCAGGAAATCGCCGACCCTAAACTCGCTTAAGTTGTCGCAGGACGAATTTCGAGATGCCCGATAACCATCTGACTCCGGTCTACGATTTTGTGTTTCGCGGCACGCTCGATGGTATCCTGGTGACGAATGAGCAGCAGGTAATCGAGCAGATTAACCCGGCGGCTGCCGCGATGCTGGCATTGACCGTTGAGGAGGTGATCGGACGGCTGCCGGAAGCGGTATTTCCGCATAACCCGGCGCTGCTCAATCTGTTCCATCGCAGCGGCGATCAGATGCTGAACGTGCGCCTGCCAAAACGGCGGCTGGCGTTGGGAATAGCCACCTCGCTGCCCGATGGCCGCCGCGCGGTCCTGCTTCAGGACGTGACCGAAAAGCAGGAACTCGAATCGCGGCGGGAAGCGTTGGTATCCACCATTGCCCATGATCTGCGTAACCCGATTTCGGCTCTTACGGGTTTTGCCGATCTGGTGGATAAATTTGGTGATCTGAACCCCCAGCAGCAGAAATTCATGACCCGCATCCGGCAGACGGCGGCCAAACTGTATGACGTGGTGGGATCGCTGGTTGATCTGGCGTGGATTGAAGCCGGGATGCCGCTGGTGCACCGTCCGCTGGAATTAGGGGCGCTCATCGCCAGCACCGTCAGCGATCTGAGTTCGCTGGCGCTGGAACGCCGTATGACGATAGCCGTTTCGCTGCAAGACCCGATGCCGGTCGTGATGGGCGATCCCGAACGTATGAAAACGGTTGTTTATAATCTGCTGCATAATGCGCTTTTGTACTCAGAGCCGGAACAAACGGTGGCGATACACGCCTGGGGTGATGAACATGAAGCCTATATCAGCGTGGCTGACCGGGGCATTGGTATCGCTGATGAGGAACTGGAACTGATTTTTGACCGGCTGTATCGTTCCCGCGATGAGCGTGTGCGCGAACGCCCCGGCGGTGGTCTGGGGCTGACGGTCGCTAAAACGATTATCACGCGGCACGGCGGCGCGATCTGGGCCTCCAGTAATCTGAATGTAGGCAGCACCTTCACGCTGGTGCTGCCAGCCGTCCAGCCGGGCAGCTATGCGGAAGATTAGGATCACCCTGCCGGCGACGGCCACCAGTCTGGGGCCGGGCGTGAACAGCCTGGGGCTGGCGCTGGGTTTGTACTGCACGGTCGAAATCAGCGAACGCCGTGATGAAACCCTGCTGGTTGAAACCGATGGTGAAGGGGCAGGGCGTTATCCGGTTGGGCTGCGCCACCCGGTCACGTTAGGCATGATGCGAGTCTTTCAGCGGCAGGAACGCGCCCCACTGGGTCTGACCGTGCGTGTCACCAATCACATCCCGCCGGACAGCGGTCTGGGCGCGGAGGCGGTGCTGTGGGTGGCTGGTATAATTGGCGCGAATAATCTGCTGGGTAATCCCTTTTCGCGCCGCACGGTGTTAGACCTGGCCGCCCGCGTTACGCGCCAGCCGGACAGCGCCATCACCGCCATCCTCGGCGGCCTGACTGCCAGCGTTCTGGATGAAGACACGCTGATCTATCGTACCTTTTCTGCCGCGCCGCTCACCGTTGTAGTGGTGCTGCCGCAGCTTGAGCATTATGCCGCTGATATGCACCCCGAACGAATGCCGCTGGCCGATGCGCTGTTCAACATCAGCCGCGTGCCGCTGCTGCTGGATGCTCTGCGCGATGGTGATCTGAAACTGATCGCCCAGGTGTTACAGGACAGACTGCGTTTGCCGCACCTTAAGCCGCAGATTCCGGGTTATGATCGCGCCGTTGAGATGGCGCTGCGAACCGGGGCAGCGGCTGTCACGCTGTGCGGCAGCGGCCCGGCGCTGATCGCCTTCGCTGAGACTGAACACCGCCGGATTGCCACCGCGATTGAACTGGCGTTTGAAGATGTGGGTATCGCTGCCCGCTCCTGGGTGCTGCCAGTGGATACGCAGGGTGTGGTTGTCAGTGTGGCGGGGTCATAACATTCATCTTTGGCTCATCCGGCAGGCGCATAATAGACACAGTTGAATGGGATAGGGGCGGGCTGTTACACCCGCCCCTGCGGTTGTCTAAGGAATACAGTCATGTTCAGTCGCAGACGTGTATCGCGTGATCTTGCCGCTGAAGCTGATACACCGGATGTGCCGGTGAAATGGGGGCGGCTGGTAGGCTATCTCAGCCCGTACCGGGGGCGTATGGCGCTGGCAATTCTGGCGTCGGCGGCCAGCGCCGGCCTCAGCCTGGTGTTTCCGGCGGTTATCAGCAATGTGGTGGATTCGGTGCTGCAGCAGGGTGATACGCAGCAGCTTGATCGTATTACAGGGCTGCTGCTGGTCGTGTTTCTGGTGCGGTCGGTCACGTCACTGGTCGAAAACTATAACCTCAACTACATCGGTGAGCGTATTGTGGTTGATCTGGGTGTGCAGCTTTACCGCCACCTGCAAACGCTGTCGCTCGGTTTCTTTGTCACGCGGCGGGTGGGCGAACTGGTGTCGCGTCTCAGCCGCGATGTGACGGTCATGCGCGGCGTGCTGACGAACAATATCAATGTCCTGCTGCAACAAACGCTGATTATGGCCGGGGCGATCATCGTCATGCTGGCGCTCAACTGGCGGCTGACGCTGTTCATCCTGGCGCTGACGCCGGTCATTATCGCGCTGGGCGCGGCATTCGGTTTCTGGCTGCGGCGTAATACCACGAAGATTCAGGACGAACTGGCGGGTTCGACCGTCGTGCTGGAAGAGTCGCTGCAAAATATTCGTGAAGTGAAAAGCTTCGTACGCGAACCCTACGAAATCGAACGCTATGAAGGCGCGATCAGCCGCGCTTTTCGTGCCACGCTGCGGCAGCTTCGTATCCGTTCGGTCTTCGGGCCGCTGATCGCCTTCCTCGGTTTTGGCGGGCTGTCGCTGGTGCTGTGGTTTGGCGGGCGCGAAGTGCTAGATGGGCGGCTGACGGGCGGCGAACTGGTTGGTTTTCTGATCTATGGCCTGACGGTTGCCGGGGCGCTCGGTTCGCTGGTGGGCATCTACAGCCAGTTTCAGGAAGCATTGGGCGCGACCAAACGGGTCTTTCAAATCCTGGATACCGCGCCGGACGTAACCGACGCGCCGGACGCAAAGCCCTTAACCACTGTCCAGGGACGTATCACCTTTCGTGCGGTAAGTTTCAGCTATGAGGCGCGGCAGGAAGTGCTGCGCGACATCAGCCTGGACATCGCGCCGGGCGAAATTCTGGCGTTGGTCGGCCCCAGCGGCGCGGGAAAAAGCACGATTTTTAACCTGATTCCGCGTTTCTACGATCCCTCCGGCGGCGCAGTCTGCGTTGACGGTACGGATGTACGGACGGTCACGCAGGCCAGCCTGCGCCAGCACATCGGGGTAGTGCCGCAGGAAACCCTGCTGTTTGGCGGCACGATCCGCGAGAACATCCGTTATGGCCGGCTGGAAGCGACGGAAGCGGAGATTATTGCCGCCGCTCAGGCCGCCAATGCCCATGACTTCATCATGGAACTGCCTGACCAGTACGAAACGGTCGTCGGCGAACGCGGCATCCGTCTGAGCGGCGGTCAGCGGCAGCGGGTGGCAATTGCCCGCGCTATCCTCAAAGACCCCCGTATTCTGCTGCTGGATGAGGCGACTTCCAGCCTGGACAGCGAGAGCGAGCATCTGGTACAGGAGGCGCTGGGGCGGCTGATGCAGAACCGCACGACGGTTATCATCGCCCACCGCCTGAGTACGACAAAAGTGGCCGACCGCATCGCGGTGCTGGATAAGGGGCAGATCATCGAACTGGGCACGCATGACGAACTGATGGCGCGCGACGGCCTGTATGCCCGGCTGTATACCATGCAGTTTCGTGAGGACTGGCTGGCGGAAGTAGACAGCCATTGAAGCCGCCGTAAAATGGCGCATATCAGGATTCGACGGGAGCATCACCATGAAATCAACACCCGCTCAACCCGCCAGCGACTTTCCGAAAATTGGCGAACCGGCGCGTCGGGCACTGGAAGAAGCAGGTTATACGCGGCTGGAGCAGCTTACCGGCGTGCGCGCCACCGATCTGCTGCGGCTTCATGGTGTGGGGCCAAAGGCGCTGCGGCTGCTGCGTGAGGCGCTGGCGGAAAAGGGATTGACGTTTATGGACGAGGCGTAGGGACACGGTGCCGCCATGCCCCTACAGATGCAGTTACCGTTCGTCGTTTTTGCGTTTGCGCGGTGAGCGCGGGCGCAGCATGAACCCGGCGTACAGCCCCATTCCGACCAGCACCATCACCAGCGGCAGGCCGATTTCCGAGTGTGTAATCTGATTCCAGATGATTGACAAGTCCACCGGGGCAGCCAATGCCGTTACTGCTGTCGGTGCAGGAGCAGGCGGCGGCAGGCTGACCATTGGCGAGGTATTCCATGAAGTACCTGAACCGGGCGATGCGTCGGGCGGCAGGCTGCCTGCCGGAATGCCGGTCACCGGCGCGGCGATGCCCTGCCGTTCGACCGGCGTGGTCAGGGCGGCCAGTTCGTCGGTAATCAGCCGCAGGACCAGTTCGTCCAGCCGTTCGACCGTATAATCGCCCTGCTGGCCGGCAGCCGGGTTGGCGGCCTCACCGACGTGCAGATCAGGCCGCGAGTCGCCGGGTACGCCGGCTACCCCCTGCTGGTACGTCAGGAAGATGAAATGCCCCAGGGTGGCCTGCGCGATCTGCCGGAAGATGTATTCACCAATGGGTGACAGGCTGCTGGAGGCAATCGGATGAATCTTGATGCCGCGCTGCGCGGCGATCAGCATTTCCTGCGCGTAGTCATAATCCTGCGGATAGTCCAGATGCGGCGGCGCGTCCGCCACCAGGAATACCAGCTTCACGCTATCGTCACCGCGCCAGCTTACATTGTGTACGGCGTTATGGAGCGCCTCGTTGAGCGATTCCGGCTCATCGCCGCCGCCATCGGCACGTTCGCTGCGCAGGCTGGCCTGGAACGCGGCCACATCCGGCGTGAAATCGTAGAGACGGGTCACGTAGGCATCACCCCGGTCGCGGTACGTTACCAGTCCGTAACGCGCATCCACCCTGAGCGCGTCAATCTGCGCCGAAATGCCGAGGATGTTATTCTGTAACTGCGCCAGTTCGTCGCCCATGCTGCCGGTTGTATCGAGCAAAAACAGCACGTCAAGCCGCGTTGGCGCCTGATTACCGGTGGATGGCAGTGTCACATCCCACGCCGCGCCCCGGTTCATATCCAGCGTGAACTGCACCGCTGCTTCGCCTTTGCTGACGATGACGCGGAAAGCAGCCACGCCGCGCGACTCAGGCCGCGCATTGGGCAGGAACAGTGTTTGTCCGGTGGCTGTCGTGCGGGTTTCGCTGACCAGCGTTTGTTCATGATAGACCTGCACCCGCGCGCCCGATACCGGCAAGCCCTGCGTATCCATCACCGTGATGATCTGCCGCCCGGTTACATCCACATCATGCACAAACTGGGCGTAATCCCGCAGAAAGTTCTGACGGTACAGCAGATAGCTGTCCCAACGCGCATTATCGTTGATTTCGCCGGCACTTAAGGGGATAACGTCTACCGATTGCGACGGCAGCAGCGGTGTAGGCGAGGCGGTCAGCAGCGGCGACTGCATCAGACCGGCGGTTGGCAGGGCAGTTACGTCCAGCGGCGGTCGGGTGGCGGTCATCATGGTGGTGGGTGTCAGCGTGAGGCCCACACTGGCGCCGGCCAGTGTTTGAGTTGGCACAGGTGACATACGCGCTACCGACGTAGCAACCGGGGCGATAGGTGTACTCACCGGTAAAACCTCGGACAAAGGCGCGAGTGTCGGCAGTCCGGCCACCTCTGGCGCGGGAGACGTAAGCCCGTCGGTTATGCCTAACGGCGCGTCGGGCGCATAATTATTCACAAGGTTGCTAAAGACACTGCCCACCGATGGCCCCATCCCCGCCAGGTAGACGACGCCGACGCTGACCAGCACCAGCACCGCTGCCAGCGCGCCAGCCACCCGAATCCAGCGCCGCCGTGTGGATTGGCGGTTTGGATTCACCGGATCACGCTGCTGTAAGGACTGCTCAATGCGGCGGCGCACTTCGGCCTGATCGTCGGCCATGCCGGCGCTGGTGGCCTGCTGCGCGCGGTGTACCAGATCGGCGGTGATGAGCAAATCCCGCAGGCGGTCGGCATGTTGAGGATAATGGCGCAGGCAGTCGGCCACACTTTGCCCGGCAGTCAGCCGTTCAAGGCAGTCATCCAGCGCATTGAGCCAATCTTTGTCAGCCATTCTGGGCCTCCGGTTCGATCAGAATCAGGCGCAGCGTATCCAGCGCGCGGAACTGTAATGACTTAATCGCGCTCACACTTTTGCCCATCACGTCGGCAGTTTCCTTCATACTCAGCCGCTGGCCGAAGCGCAGAATCAGCACTTCCTGATGGTCAGCCGCCAGCATTCGCAGCGCGTGCTGGACCCGTTCCAGCGGGATGGACTCGTTTAATCTCAGTTCGGGGTTACTATCCGGGGCGGGCATCCATTCCTCCACATCTTCCAGCGGCAGGGTGGGCGCGTCGCCATACTCGCGGCTGATCTGATGGCGCGCCACGCTGAACAGCCAGCCGCGCAGATTCAGACGCGGTGCGCCTGGCCTGCCGATCACTTCGATTAACTTCACAAACACGTCGCTCACGATGTCCTGTGCGGCGTCGCGGCTGCCCAGTTTCAGCCGGGCGTACTGGTACAGGGGCGCGAAATACCGTTCATAGGTCTCGATCACCGCCGCCGTGTCGCCGCGCTGCAGACGGCGCAGCAGCATGTCATCGGTGGTTACGTCGGGCAGTACGATCAGAAACATGGACACCCCCTGACGGTGAGCGGTCGTCTTATGAAATAAGAGTCGAATTCGAGCGGAAAGGTTGCGGTGACTTTTGGCGCCGCCGCCGCAGTACGTTACACTTAAAACTTGAACGCGAAAGCGCGAAGAAGGGCAGGCGCACAGTTTATGTCTTCTTCGCGTTTTTGGCCCTTCGTGTCTTTGCGTTAAAAGAGGTTTTCATGACTTTAGCAGGCAGGACAGCGCTCGTCACCGGTGCGACCGGATTTCTGGGCGGGGCGGTGGCGCGGCGGCTGGCAAACGAGGGTGTGTATGTGAAGGCGCTGGCGCGGCGACCGGGGCGGGATGCCTATTTACGTGACGTGCCGAAGATTGAAATCGTCAGCGGTGACATGCTGGACGCGGAGCGGATGCAGGCTGTCACCCAGGGTTGTGATTACGTGTTTCATGTCGCGGCGGCGCTGGGTGGATCGCTCAGTCATCAGCGTAAGCTGAATGTGGACGGCACGCGCCATGTGATGCAGGCGGCGGCTGCCGCCGGTGTGCGGCGCGTGGTACACGTCAGCACGATTGCGGTGTATGGTTACGGATACACATCTGATGTGACTGAAGATATGCCGCAGCGACCGGGGCGAGTGCCGTATAACGTCAGCAAATCGGAAGCGGAAGCCGTCGTGCGCGCCAGCAGCGTACCGTACAGCATCATTCGTCCCGGTATGATTTACGGCCCGCGCTCTGGCATGTGGACGGCGTTCATGTTTAATCTGGGCAAACGCAATCCGACGATCTTCCTCGGTGATGGCAGCGGCTACGCGCATCCGATTTATGTGGATGATGTGGTGGATTTAACCGTTCTGCTGGCGACCCATCCCGTAGCGGAACACGAGGCGTTTAACTGCGCGCCTGATCCCGCGCCGACGTGGCGCGAATTTCTTAGCGGTTACTCGCGGCTGGCGGGACACCAACGCTGGTTCGGCCTGCCCGTGCTGCCGCTGAAACTGCTTGCGCCGGCGGTTGAACTGGCGCTGACGCTGCGCGGTGAACCCCAGGACGTGCCCGCGCTCATTCCGTTCCTGCAGGCGCGTAAGACGTACAGGATGGACAAAGCCCGCCGCCTGCTCGGCTGGGAAGCACAGGTCAGCCTGGACGAAGGGATGCGCCGCTGCGAACCCTGGCTGCGGGAAAAAGGGCTGCTGCCGTGAGCGATTGGCTGGCCTGGCTGCTGCTGGCGCTGGCGGCAGTCGGGATCGTCGTGCTGGGATGGTGGCTGCTGATCGCCACCGAAGGAGTCTATCTGGGGCGGCGGGTGGTGGCCTGGCTGTATGATCTGTATGCCCATCGTTACGATGATGTAAAAAATTACCTGCGCGAGTACGAACACCGTTATCTGGCGCAGCCCATCATGGATAAAATCGCGCCGCACCAGTCGCCGCTGGTGCTGGATGTGGCGACCGGCACGGGGCGTCTGCCGCTGGCGCTGTGCCGCCATCCACATTTTCAGGGGCGGGTGGTGGGCGTTGATCTCAGCCGCCGGATGCTGCGGTATGCGACGGTCGCGCTCACAGTATTTGACAGCCGGGTGACATTTATCTGGGCATCGGCGGAAAAACTGCCGTTCCCGGATGCCTCATTTGATGTGGTAACGTGTCTGGAGGCGCTGGAATTTATGACCAGCCCACGCGCGGTACTCGCCGAGATGGTGCGGGTGCTGCGTCCCGGCGGCCTGCTGCTGGTTACACAGCGGATCAATACGCGGCTGATGCCCGGCAAAACCTGGTCGGCGGGTCAGTTCCAGACCGTACTGGCTGAGTTGGGGGTGGACGACGCGCAGGCGCAAATCTGGCAGGTAGATTATCGAAAGGTGTGGGGGCATAAGGCCGGCGCTGCTCCGGTGTGCGGCGCGCGACCGGTGGCGGAGGTGCTGCGCTGCCCGCGCTGCCGGCAGGCGCTGCTGGAACAGCAGGCCGACGAATGGTGCTGCCCCCACTGCGGCGCGCGGGCGGCGGTAGGCGGGGATGGCGTGATCGAGCTGTTTCCGCTAGAGTCGTAGTTATGGAAGAACTGGAACCCACGGGTAAACCCGAACGCAAACGCAAGCGCACCGGCCAGCTTTCCGGGGTGCAGATTATGTTCGCCGCTATTCTGGCGATTGGTCTGGCGCTGGCGATTAACCTGAGCAGCCTGATCAATTCCGCGCGGCCTTTGCAGGAAAAGTTTCGGCAGCTTTCTGATGAAATTACCCTGCTGGAACGCGAGCAGGCCAACCTGATTGTCGAGCGCGATTTCGCCCGCAGCGACGCTTATGTAGAAAGCTGGGCGCGCAATGAGGGCAAGATGGTCAGGCCGGGCGATGTACTGGTGATCCCGGTGCCGTCAGGACTGAATCTTGAACCTACGCCTGTCCCCGAATTCAGCGTGGCCGTTGAAACCACGCCGCCGGAGCCGGAAGCCTGGATGCTGTGGTGGGCACTGTTCTTCGATACCCCGCCGCCGAATCTGGGCGGTTCGTAGCCGCCGTCGTGTGATCTGACCGCACCTTTCATGTCTTGACAGATGAGAACAAATGAGCTAATGTAGCTGTGCAGGTAACAGCGTCGAACTCAGGCGTTATGGTAGTCAAGGAGGAACAGGTGATGAAGATCGGGCTGACCAGCGTATTTGTGAAGGACCCGAACGAAGCGTTTAAATTTTATACGGAAGTGCTGGGTTTTGTTAAACGACTGCACATGCCAGAGGCCTATCTTGCGATTGTCGCCTCACCGGAAGACCCGGAGGGCACCGGGCTGCTGCTGGAGCCAAACAATAATCCGATTGCCAGCGCGTATCAGTCCGGTCTGTATCAATCCGGGCTGCCGTGCATCGTCTTTGCGGTGGATGATATTCATAAGGAATACGAACGCTTAAAACAGCGCGGCGTAGTGTTTAAATCCGAACCAGAGAAAACCGATTGGGGGACACAGGCTGTTTTTGACGATACCTGCGGCAACCTGATCCAGCTTCATCAGGCGTGATAGAGTGGTCGGGCGGCCACCCAGGCGCGCCGCTAGGATTCAGCCAGTGACGGCGGCGGCGCGCCGGCCAGCCCGGTGATGGCCGCCGTCGTATCGCCAACCGTGAGCGTCTGCCCCGGCACGGCCAGAGCCACTTTCACAAAGCCCAGTCCCAGATGCTCATTATCCGGTGTGGTGACACTGCTCGTCAGCATCCCGGCAGGTTTCCCATCATCCGTGATCGCCGCCGGCGCCTCGGTCGGCTGCGCCAGCCGCAGCGTGACCAGCAGTTTCGCCAGCCGGTTGCGGCTTTCCATGCGGGCGATGATCTCCTGCCCGGTATAACACCCCTTACGGAAACTGACTTCGTCCCACAAACCGGCTTCCAGTGGAATATAATCAGGGCTGAGTTCCCGCCCTACGCCAGGACGACCGGCACGAATCCGCAGGATGTTATACGTCAGCGAACCCGCGAGCGTCAGCCCTGGCTGCGCGGTCAGGGCCAGCCACATGGCTTCGGCGTGTTCGGCTGAAACGACCAGCGCCCAGTGCGCGCCGCTTAAGGATTTGCGCCGGACGGCAAATGCCGGTACTCCCGCAATGAATATATCAGCGCCGTTTAAACCGGCGATGGCTGCCGTATCCGGGGAGGCGGCGGCCAGTACGGCATCGGCCTGCGGGCCATGCAGCACGAACAAACGGGTTGCCGGTGATAAATCCGCCAGTTTCACATCATCGTTAAAAAAGATATTGCGCTGGAGATACTGTCCCAGCGGTGCGCCGCGCCCCGGTTCGGTGATGAGCAGGGTGCTGTCGTCCGCGCGGTTATAGGCCATCACGCGGTCGAGAATCCGGCCGTTCGGGTTGGTGAAGATCGTAGGCCGCCCCTCGTTCTGCGCCATATGCAGCAGATCATTGGTAGACATACGCTGCAACAAATTTAGCCGGTCACCGCCGCGCAGTTCCAGGCGGCTTTCGTGTGAGCGTTCCATCAGGACGGCGCCGGTCAGCGCCGCATGATATTCCGCCGAAAGATCGCTGTAGTGGAGTGGAATACCATCGGGCGCGAGAACCGCGCCCCGCTGTACATGCCGGTCGGCCAGGCTCATACCGGATGTTCCGTCAGCAGTTCATGGTGCCGGCTGTGAATGATGTCCCGAACAGCCGGCGACAGCTCCGCCTGCTGATAGGGCAGCCAGCGCCAGCCTTCGGGCGGCTCGATTCGTTCCGGCAGGTAGTACAGGTAGACGAAAATGAACTGCTCGTGGTGTGCCTGTTCGGTGCTGGTCAGCGCCAGCGGCAGGATGAACGGCTGCGAAAGCTGACCCTGTGCCAGTAAGTCTGGGGACGGAATGATATCAAGCGTCTGCCTGATCGCCCGCAGCGCCGCGTCATGAGGGGCTTCGCCATGTGTCAGTTGAATCGTGGGGAACGGCGGGCTGCCGTCGCGGCCCAGCACCTCCTGCCCGTGTACGGGGATAACGGTGGCACTGTAGGTGAATTTATGGCGCGGTAAATCACGCTCCACACGCAGGTTGAGCAGCGCGCGGCGGCTGCGTTCCGCCAGCACGATCCCGTACAGGATTTTGCTGGCTTCTCTGAGTTTAGTATTGGTGATGAGGTAATCGCACAGCGGCGCGTACTGCATTTCCATGTCCACACGGCGCAGGCGTTTGGCGATTTCTTCCGGCGTTTCGCCGCGTTTCGCCATACGTTTTTTGAGTTCATTCACCGACGGCGGCTGGATGAAAATCAGCACCGTGTTGTCCGGGTACAGCGACCGCAGATAAGTTGCGCCCAGGACTTCAATGTCGGCGATCAGATCGTGTTCGCCGGCGATGGCGGCTTCAACGGTGGCGCGGGGCATCCCGTACAGTTCATCATGAACCACCTGCCATTCGATCAGCGCGTCGCTGTCAATGAGTGCCTGAAATTCCGGGCGGGTCACAAACAGGTGTTCGCGCCCATGCTGTTCGTTGGAGCGCATTCCGCGTGTGGTCGCGGTGGGAAATTGTTTGAGATCGGGAATCCGTTTGAGAACCGCATTCATCAGGGCATTTTTGCCCACACCTGGCGGGCCAACCAGCGTAAAAACCAGCCCTAAGCGTCGTTGTGGAATCGTCACGGTGGAAAAATCCTGTTGTCTCGAATGCAAACAACTTACCGATTAGTGTAGCAGGATGTTGGGCAGGCGGCTATAGCGATTTGATAATAACAGCAGGTGGGAGCAGACTTCTACCCCCACCTGAGATTGTGGATGGATATGGGAGGGGCAAACCGTCCGGTTCGCCCCTCTGGTCAGTAACCTGTTAGTTGTTGACGGTAATTTCCGTGATCCACCAGCCATCCTGCAGGTTGGCGTTGGGGACGTTCAGACGGAAGCGCACCACCAGAAAGTTGTTATTGCCGGGACGGTTGGCATAGGTGGTCAGGTCATGGACGCGCCACTGCCAGTCTTCCGGCGGTAATTTGGTTGCGGAACCACTGATCGTCGGCGAACAGGTGGCGGATACCGGGACGGATGGATACTGCGGGCAGGCCGTACCGCTGCCCTGCAGGTTATTCTGCGTCCAGGTCAGGCCGCCGTCAATCGAGACTTCCACCCGTGCGGATGCGCCAGAGGCCAGGTTGTAGTAGGTATAGTACTGCAGGCTCGGCTTCCACAGCGCACTCGGCATACCCGTTGGAATGTTCAGATTGAGCACGCCGTTGAGCATCAGCGATGAGTTGCCATAGGGCACAGCATACACGATGTCGCTCTGGGCGCTGGCACGCGGGCTGTCACTGAACGAGAAGTTGTTGTTGCCGACCTGCAGGATGATGGCGGCGTCACCGGTAGACTCGAACCACTCCAGAATGAGCCGGTATTCGCCTTCGTCCAGCGAGAGCGTCTTCATGTCCACATACCGGCTGTGGGTTGTCCAGTTGTTAATCATGTTCCAGTTGAACGGCGCCGTCAGCTTCGGTGTGTCTGCCGGTTCGTAGCGCATCCGTACACCATCATCGGATGTGGTGATGAACGTATACTCACCGGCCAGCACGTTGATGTTACGAATCCAGCGCCCGACGTACTGGTTATCCCACGCGCTGCCATCGGTGCCAAGCGGCGCGCCCGGCGGGCGCCCGGTCGCACCGAAGTCGTACTGAATTTCGTCCGACACGTACTTGGGCAGCGCCCGACCGTTAGCGATGTTGGCGTTCACGTAGGTATCCATCGCCGCCTCGGTTGGCGTCAGGGCATTGAGGAACGTATTCGCCCGGCTGGTCGTGCAGTCGGCGATGGACATGCCGGACATACACTTCATGAAGTAGGCTTTCCAGGTGTCAGACCCCAGGTTGGCCGGCCCGCCGCCCGAACCCTTCCATTGATCGGGTGCCAGACCCCACAGACCTTCAGTTATCCAGTTCTGCGTATTCTTTGCCATGTCCACAAACGGGAACGGCATGACACGCAGCGCGCGGTGTTCAATGCGGATTTCGTCAATGTACCAGCCGTCACCCAGGCCGGAAGCCGTTTCGAACGCATCCAGCGTGAAACGGATACGAATGCGCTTGCCGGCGTAGCTTTTCAGGCTCACCTGTTCGCGCAGCCAGGTATCTACCCGCGTGTTTTCATTACGCTGCCACACGGTTTCCCATGAGGACGAAGCGTTATAGGAAGTCGTGGTTCCCCAGCCATAGATGTAGTCATAGCCCATGCGCGTTCGGGTGGCATCTTCGACAGCCACCTGGACGCGGATCACATCCTTGCTGCCGACATCATAGTGATCCCAGAAGTACAGCGTAGGTTCGTCGTTTTCCTGTACGTTGGTCAGGTCAATGATGCGCGCCATTTCCAGAACCGAGAAGGTGGCGTGCTGGTAAGTCGTGCGATAGTCATTGAGCGCCGTCGCTGGCGGGCTGTCATGGAAGCCCGCACCGCCGCGCCGGTCTTTCCACCAGTAGGGCATCGGCGGGTCGCCAATATTCCAGTTGACACTGGACGTGACCGACCAATCGCCGCCGTTGCGCCAGCGCAGCCACCATTCACTCGGCGTCTCGATATTATCCGCAAACACCGCGCTGTCACCGCCGGCGGACAGGTCCCACAGCCGGTGAGACAGTTCGGTGTAGTTGCGGACCTCAATCGCGTCCACGTACACGCCGTCGGCAACGGCGCTGTTCGTGCGGGCGTCCAGCCGGATGCGGAAGTAGAAGTCCTCGTCATACGGGTTAGTGTTCGACTTCAGGGTGTTCCAATCCGTAGTGACGCCGGTGCGCGTTTTGATCGCGTCCAGAATCGCCGCCCGCATATTAATTTCCACCCGTTCCCAGGCCAGATTCGTCCGGGTGCGGCTGTTGTAGGTGTAGCTCCAGACCGGCGTCCAGTCCACCCGCGCGGTATTGTATTGCGGGTTGGTGGCTGAGGTTCGCGCTGGTCGCATCACATCCACGTAGATGGCTTCGGTAGCGGCCAGATCGCGTTTATGCCAGAACTGAAGGATTGGTTCGGTGGCGGCGGTGCCGGCGCCGCCGGTCTGGCAGTCCTTATTACCGCCCCAGACTGTGACGTTCTCCGGCGTGTCGTTATTGAAATCAATCGGGTATTTCAGTTCCAGCCAGGTTTCCTGACCATGACGGTAGTTGCCCGATGGACTGTCAGTGAAGGCACGCGGGCTGCCAAAAACGCCGGGCTGCGTAACGCCCCAACCGCCTGCCGCCAGCCAGTTCTCGATGCCGGTGTCGCCCAGGTCGGCGCCATCGCAGAACGGATAGGCGCTGTAACGCGGGATACCCTTACGGACAAAGGTGATCGTATCAACCTGCCAGCCGGAGCGGGTTGGGGTCGTGCTGGAGTCGACCAGCATGGCAAACCGCAGGCGGAAGGGCTGCGACCACCAGTTCGGGATGACACTCAGATCAACCTCTTTTTGCTGCATGGCGGCGCTGGTGGCCGATCCAACGGCCAACTGCTCGACCGTCTGCCAGGTGTCCGGCGTTGCGTCATAAGCGTCGCGGGTATACTGCACTTCAAGCGTCGTCCCGCTGTGGATGTCATAGGCCTGGTAGAAACGCAGCAGCGGCACACCATCGTTGCCCTCATAGTCCACGATCCCGCCGGAGCCGTCCTGGTTGATATTCTGGAACAGCACCTGCCCGTTGAACTCCAGGCTGTGAATCCGGCGATTGCCGGCGGTGCTGCCGCTGGGCTGTTCCGCGCCGAACCGGACATAGTTGCTGCCGCTGATGTCCCAGCTCATGCCAGCGCCGCCGGCCGGGTTGTTCGAATTGACCGCCCAGCGCGCTGAAGGCAGGAAGTCCGCTGCCTGATTGGCGTTATCCATTGTCCAGTAGTTGCCGCAGTTCGCGGCGCTGCCCGTGCAGACGGTGAAATTCTTTAACGGGTGAACCAGATCATCCACGATGATGTCGTCCAGATAGTAACGCCGGTTGCCCGTACCTGTGCCGCTTTCCAGAATAAAGCGGTAGGTGACTTTCTTACTGGGTACATCGGGAATATTGACCACATTGTACGTCCAGGCGTAGTTCCTGCCGCCGGAACGCAGCGTATAGGTGACGCCTGCCGCCCAGTTCGGGCCGCTGGCCGGGTCAACCACATCGTCGCTTTTGTCGGTCGGCGTGTTGTTGACATCCAGGTAGGTATATGGCGCGTATTCCGCGATCTGCAATTTAACGGAAGTATTGGCCGTCAGGTCCCAGGCATCCCAGAAGGACATTTTGGGCGCTGTCTTGTTCCCAACTTCCAGCCACCCGCGCAGTTCCAGATGGCAGCGCATACTGGCCGGGAAACCGGCACCCGTACCGCCGGGGCTTTCTTTCCAGGCCCAGGCAACCGAGTTTGGCTGGCTGCCGGTGATGCGTGTCCACTGGCATGACGGGCTGCCACCTGCCAGGTTGGCGTCGTCGCGCACCTGACCTTTGTATTGATTGATGTCCAGGAAGACGGCGGCGTCACCCGTTCCTGAATAGTATTCCAGTTTGAGCGTATGCGCCCCGGGGCTGAGCGACTGCGTAAGAACGATGGGGTTATCGTTCAGGGTGCGGTTCGTCCAGTAGGTGTTGCCGGTCAGGTTCGTGGAATCCACCCAGAATCGCACACCGCCGATAGACTGGATGGTAAAGGAGACCGTGATCGGCTGCGTGCCATAGACGAAAATGCCGCGCGTCCAGCGGATCGAGAAATTGTCGGTCTGCGTCCAGGCTTCGAGCGGTGCGCCCGCGCCCCAGTCGAAGTTGATATTAAATTTATGCTGCCGGTTAATCTCGTAGTTCCAGATACCACCGCGCGGCTGCGGTTCTGCCGTGCCGGTCAGGTTGGTATTGGGATAGTATTGACCCCACCAGTCCTCTCCGCCCAGGTAGATGCTGCTGTCCACACGCCACCACTCAGGGTTGTTAATCGGGTCTTCAAAACGTGTGTTGAAACCCTGATCTATAGGCGTCGCCGTCGGTTTATCGGTCGCCGTCGGCTGTGGTGTCGGTGTCGGAATAACTTCGGTGGGCGTTGGTGATGGCCCTTCGGTAGGTTTAGGCGTCGGCGGCAGTTTGACGTTCGTCGGTATCGGCTCTTCCTTGGGCGGGTTCTGCGCCACAGCCGTGACTGTCAGCCAGAAACTTTGTGGCCCACCGCCGCGCTCCACCAGACTGTCCGGTGAGCAGTTTTCCAGCCCTACCAGATTACAGACGGTGTTGCTAAAGACGTTGGCAATCGCCGGGCCGGTGGCAATCAGGGCGGCAATCAGCGCCATCGCCACCAGCGTCAGGATGAGTGCATATTCGATGAGCGCCTGGCCGGTCGCGCCCTGCTGTAAAAGCGATTGGAACCGCTTGGTTTGGTGTTCCATTGTTTCGACCCCTTATCCAACCGTGCGGGATTGGCTGCAAAACGGGCTGCCGGGGCAGCTATTTTCCCTCTCTCTATGTTACCGGATAATCGGCTGACAGCGATTCTTTTTTTGTCGAAGAGTTGTACAAATGCGTTGACAATTCATCAATGCA
>JARKOK010000161.1 GCA_029975765.1 Aggregatilineales bacterium | reverse complement strand
TTTATTACAGCTTCGTGCTGCCGCCCTGGTTCGCGGTGCTGATTATCGCCGGGCTGCCGCTGTACCGCCCGCGCGGCGCGGCGGCGCGGCGTTTCGCGCTGGCGGCGTGGCCGCTGCTGGTGCTGTTTACGCTGTGGGGGGCCGGTGGGCAGCCGCTGTTCGTGGGGCTGTACGAACGGCTGGAATTTTTGCAGGGCTGGCGGTTTGTCGGGCGGGCGCTGGCGGTCGGGTCGTTTCTGCTGGCGGCGCTGGTGGCGCAGCGGGTGGACGCGCTGTGGCACAGCCTGCGCGAAACCGACTGGCGCGCGCTGTTCCCGGCAGGCAGCCGGCTGGCGCGGGGGCTGCCGGTGACGCTGGCGGCGGCGCTGGTGGCGGCCAGCGGCCTGGCCGGATGGGAAGTTGTCTCGCACTGGAACATCGGCTATCAGGATGTGCTGAATCCGCTGCACCGGGACGACGAATGTGTGTCCTGGCTGCGGCAGCAGCGCCCGGATGACGAACTGGCGGTGTGGCGGCTGGGCTACCGCGCCATCACGACGTATATGAACAACCGGGCACGTGCGACACAGGTCTATGCCGATTTTGAGATGACACCCCGGCCCTCCACGCTGGGCAAGGTGGACTTAACGACCTCGCTGCCGGAATACGGTATCGCCTGGACGGAAGGCGAACAGAGCTACCTCAGGAGTCGTGGGTATACCCTGCTGCCAGACAGCCCGATTGTGGCGATGAGCGGCAAACCGTGCCTGTATCGTAAGGCGGACGCGCTGCCCTACGCCTATACGGTGCCGCTGTCAGCCGTGCTGATGGCGCAGCCGGGCAGCGAGTGGCCTGATGAAATGCTCCTGCTGGCCGGAGACACCCCCCTGCCGCCGGATGCCATCACCCTGCCGCCGGAGAAAACGACGCCAATCACGACGTTTATCCGCCAGCCGGACGCGATTCGCCTGCTGGCGCGGGGCTACCTGCAGCAGTTTACGGTGGTGACGGTGCAGGAACGCGCTTACCCCGGCTGGCAGGCGACGATCAACGGCCAGCCGGCGACGGTGGAATCGGTCGGCGGGCAGATCGGCGTGGTGCTGCCGCGCGACGGCGGCCAGTACGTGGTAGATTTCGTTTACCGCCCGCCGCTGCTGTTCCAGGGGGCGGCGGTGACGCTGCTGGCGGCGGCTTTCAGCGTGGTTTACCTGCTGCGGGTTGGGGAACGCGTCCGGCGCCGCCGCCAGAGACGTTTGTAGCAGGACTCTCATACTTTTGGCGGGTTGCCGTCCGATAGTCACCTTCGTATAATGGCGCGTCGAAAGCCCGATTGTTATACAGGATGCGTGTATGGCGACTCCTTTAGTGGTGAAGCGCCTGTCCACTCATTTAACGCTGCCGCAGCGCCGCCTTGTCGCCTTCGGGCTGACCCTGGCGGCGGTGCTGTGCATGGCGGCCAGCGCCGTCTGGTTTCGCCCGGCGACGGATGGGCAGCAGTTGGTGGAGGCCACCGCCGCGATGGCGGCGGGCGGGCTGGCGCTGGGCGCGGCGGTGCGGTTGCAAGACACGAACGCCCGTGAAACACAGGAAACCCACCGCGCGCGGGTGGCCGCTGTGGTTTCGGGGCCAACCACGCTGGCGCACCGGCTGGCGCGGATGCTGGTGCTGGCTGCCGGGCTGCTGGCGCTGCTGGCGCTGATCGAAAGCAACGGGCGTTTCCTGGGGATTACCGCGCTGCATCTGCTGCCGCTGCGGGCGCAGTTCGCGCTGCTGGCTGCCGGCGTGGTGCTGGTGACGGTCGGGCTGGGGCTGCCGGCGGCGCGTTCGTATCCGGGAGAGCGACCACTTGCGGCGCGAGAAGCGTCGAATACCGGGACACGATCTGTTATGTCGCTGCTGGGCCTCGAAATAGCCGCCGTCATGGTGATTACGCTGGTGGCGTTCGCGCTGCGGGTGTGGTGGCTGGAAGACGCGGTGCATAAATTCGTGGATGAAATCCACTTTTCGACGGCGGTGGCGGAACTGTTTGCCGGAACGAACGGCGTTAAACTGCTGGCACCGTTTGCGGGCATCACGGCGTTCCCCTGGCTGTACCCGTACTGGCAGTACGAAATCGCCGCCGTTCATGGCCGCAATCTGGAAAGCCTGCGGCTGGTGAGCGCGGTGCTGGGAACGCTGACGATCCCCGCGCTGTACCTGCTGGCGCGCACGCTGTTCGACCGGACGACGGCCATCATGGCGGCGCTGCTGCTGGCGACGTTTCCGCCGCACCTGCATTTCAGCCGCATTGGCCTGAATAACGTGGCCGACCCGCTGTTTGGCACGCTGGCGCTGGCCTGGCTGGCGCGGGGGATGCAGTCCGGCAGGCGGCTGGATTATGTCCTCGCGGGGGTGGCACTGGGGCTGACACAGTATTTTTACGAGGGCGGGCGGCTGCTGTTTCCGCCGCTGGTGGTAGGGTGGCTGATAGTGGTGTGGGTGATGCGCCGCGCCCCGACGGGTTACCACTGGCGTCACCTGGCCGCTGGCGCGCTGGCGGCGCTGCTGGTGGCGCTGCCGGTGTATACGACGCTGCTGGCTGAGGGTAAATCCATCGTGCCGCGTATGGAAACGGTGGCCGTCGGCGGCACATACTACCAGCGGGTGTTAGAACTGGGAACGCCGCAGACGGTCGGCGAACATCTGGCGCGGCCTTTCCTGGTTTACGTGCATATGCCGGAAACCGGGCTGTTTTACGGCGGCGCGCAGCCGTTGATTCTGGAAACGCTGGTGCCGGTATTCCTGCTGGGCGCGTTCGGGCTGCTGTGGCGCGGGCGGCAGCCGGGGGTGCTCATCCTGCTGTGGGTGGTGCTGACCTCGGCGGGCAACATGCTGATGACGGAAAGCGCGATTTTCGCGCGCTATGTGGTGGCGTTTCCGGCGCTGGCGCTGCTGCTGGCGCTGGGCATCCGGTATACGCTGCCCATGCTGGCGCGGCGGCGCTGGCTGCCGGCGCTGATGATCGCGCTGGCGGTGGGGCTGGCGGTGGGGCAGATGCGCTACTATTTTGGGTCGCACCTGGTGCTGTACAACGACCAGATACGCCCCGGCTATGACAGCGAAGACGCGATGTTCCGCGCCGTTGATTTCCCATCAGGCACGCAGGTCATGGTCATCAGCGCCCATTCGCCCGGCCAGCAGTATCTATCGGGCGTGCTGGGGTACGTGAATCCCGGCGCGCTGCTGGAAGTGCGAACGCCGGAGGAAATCACGCCGGCGTATCTGGCCGCGCTGTCGCCAGTGGCGGATCGCGCTTTCTTCGTCGAGCCAAATGACGGCAAAACGGTGACGCTGCTGCAGCAGTTTTTTAAGCTGGGCGTGCCGCAGTTCAGCCCGTACAGTGTGCCGAAGTCGCGCCAGATGGTGCTGTTCTGGGTTGAAGGGAGAGAGGAAGCGGCGGAGTGATACGGTCAAAGGTCAAAGAGGGCACGGCCCGCCGTGCCCTCTTTGGTAGTTGATGGAAGATTTACCGGCTGCGCCCGGTAACGCCGTAGGTTCTTAAATCCAGGCCGGGTTCGTAGCGGCGGCCATCGGGCAGTGTCGCGCCGGTCAGGTCGGCCTCGCGGAAGTTGGCCTGCTGCAAGTTCGCGCCGGTCAGATTGGCATTCCGCAGATTGGCCTCGCGGAAGCTGGCCGCCGTCAGGTTGGCCTCGGTCAGATCCACCGACTCCAACTGCGCTTCGCGGAAGTCCGCGCCCGACAGATTGGCATTTCGCAGATTGGCCTGATTCAACCGGGCATCACGGAAATCCGCACCGGACAAATTGGCGTCCGACAGGTCAGCCGATTCCAGCACCGCGTCGTCCAGTTCGGCGCCGGCCAGATTCGCCTGCCGCAGGTTCGCGCCGGACAGCCGGGCATCGTGCAGGTTCGCGCCGGCCAGATTGATGTCGGAGGCGTCCACCGCTTCCAGATTGGCGTCCGCCAGTTCCGCGCCGGCCAGGTTCGCATTTCGCAGATTAGCCCGCTGGAAATCAGCATCCGGCAGGTTCGCCCCTTCCAGATTAGCGTCCACCAGCGTTGCTTCGGCAAAGATCGCGTCGGACAGTTCCGCGCCGCGCAGATTGACACGCTGTAAGTTCGCCTGGCGGAAGTTAGCATCGCTGGCGCTCACGCCTTCGAGATTGGCATCAGTTAAGGTCGCGCCTTCAAGATTGGTGTCGGACAGTTCCGCGCCGCGCAGATTGACACGCTGTAAGTTGGCGTTCACCAGCGCGGCATCGGACAGGTCAACCCCCACCATGTTTTTATCCGAGAAGTCGCGCCCGGATAAATCCTGCCCACTCAGGTCTTCAAACTCCGGGCTGTTGATGATGATTTTGCGCTTACGCTTGCCGTCGCCCAGATCAATGTCAATGTCAATTTCGGTCATGGCGCGGCGCAGCGCGTCGCGGGTGGTCGCCATGATGCGGTCGCGCAGTTCGCGCCCCAGGTCTTTCAATTCCTCGACATCGGATGAGAAGGTGTAAGACTGGCTGCCGGTGCGTTCGGCCCGCAGCAGCCCTTCCAGATAGGTGGTTAGCTGGCTGACGGCCATCTGCACCTGGGCGACTTTGGCGCGATCGTCGGCGTCGGGCGGCAGGTCCAGCGCCAGCGCCTCGGTCACATAGGCGTCGTCGGGCAGCAGCGCGGTCACCCGGCTGTGCAGGCCGTGATAACTTTTGATGGCGATGTCGCCGGTGCCGCGCAGGTCCATCGTCAGGCTCTTTTCAACGGAATTTGCCAGCGCCTTCAGCGCCGGGAGCAGTTGGCGCAGGTCGCGCCGGATGTCTTCAGTCAACATGATGTACTCCTTATGTGTGATTGTTGATCGTGCAGGGGCGCGCCTGTGTGCGCCCTGGGCGACCACATCGGGTCGCCCCTACGATTGTCCGATTACTTTGTTAACCCCGCCGCACCTTAGACCAGCTTCAGCCGCCCGTTCGCCGCCATCTGCATCGAGTCCAGCGCGGCCTGCTGGCGCGCTTTCAGGCGCAGCCCGCCGGCGATCATCCAGTCGCCCAGGCTGCCCAGCACCCGCAGGTGAACGGCGGCGCGGCGCACACGCATGAGTTCGGCCAGTCGGTGAATATCCGCTTCACGGCGAAGCTGCGCCTGGCGGTCGGCGACGATCACACAATCATGATGATAAACGCTGTTCATCGGGTTACTCCTGATTAAACTCGGCATCCAACGCTTGAACGGTATCCGCATGGAGAAGCTGCCGCAGCCCTTTCTTGGCGTAAAACAGGCGAGACTTCACCGTACCGATGTTGGTATTCATGACCTCGGCAATTTCCTGGTACGACAGTTCTTCCTCGGCGTACAGGATGAGCGTCTGGCGCTGCAGTTCCGGCAGGCGGTCAATCGCTTTCTGCACGTCCAGGTACAGCATCAGCCAGTGGGTGACTTCCTCCGGCTGCGAGGCGCCGTCGGTGATAGTGCCCGCCAGCCACGACTCGCCCGGCTCATCGTCGTCATCATCCAGCGACACCTGCCGGAAGCGCCCCAGCCGCCGCAGTTCGTCGTAACAGCGGTTGCGGACAATGCGGAACAGGTACGGGCGCAGCCGTTCCACCGGATAGATACGGTGCAGATTTTTGTACAGCGCGATGAAGGCGTCCTGCACGATGTCGTCTTCGGCGTCACTCGTGCCGATCAGCCGCCAGATAAAACGTCGCACCGGCGATTCCAGCCGCGCCTGCAGCTCGGCAAAGGCATCGCAGATACCGGCCTGCGCCCGGATGAGTAAGTCGTGTTCGGCAGCTTGCAGCACGTCGCGCTCCTTTCTACCCCCTATAACGGAGCAGACCGGAGATTTGTTCAAAAGTCGTGGCGAGAAATTGCCAGAAGGGAAAAGATGGGGCTGACCCGCAGGCCGGCCCCGGCGGCTGTCCTACGATCCCAGGCTGTCCAGGATGCGCTGGCGCAAACGCTGGTACTCGTCCTCGGTGATAAAGCCTCGGTCCCGCGCTTCCTGCAACTGTTCGAGGCGGTCGGCCAGATCACCGCCGGACACTGCCGCGTTCAGTCCGGCGCTGCTCATGCCTTCTAACAACTGCTGTACCAGGCGCGCGGCGGCGGGCGGCAGGTTAGCCGGCTGGACGGTGTCGTGGTCACGGGAGCCAGTGCGAAACGTCACGCGCCCATCGTCGCCAGCCAGCACCGCGCCGGAGAAAGTGCCCAGATCGTCGGTTGCCAGCCGCCGCCGCGCCGCCCGCCGCGTGAGGCCGACCGCGCCCCAGATGATAAACAGGATGGCGGTGACCAGCGGCACGCCAAAACCGGCGAAGATAGTCAACATCACGCCGGCGGTGACATCGCGTTCCACTCTGGCATCGTTGACGCAGGTGTAAGCGACGGCCCGCCCGTTAACCCGGAAGTTGATGCTGGACGCGCCGCCAAAAGTCTGCCGGATCGTTTCACCGGGGCGGCAGTGCAGGCTGTCCAGCACCTCGGCCAGCGCCGGACTGTCGGCCACGTCTTGCAGCAGGAACACGAAGGTGCTGATCGCCGCGACGATCAGCAGAAAACCCAGCACGATCCGAAACATACACCACCTCTTATCCCGCTAAAACCCGGCAGATGTCTCTATTTTATGGCAGGTGGCGTTTTTGCGGGGAATATACGCTGTCCCCGCCCCTAAATCCCCTCCCCGCTGCGCAGGGAGGGGACTTCCAGACGCAGAATGCCCCTGCCGTCACCCCCTCAGCCATGCAATGGGGAGGGGGCCGGGGGGCGGGGATAAACACAAGCTTATAACTGTACGTGCCCTAAACGCTCAGGGCGAGGGGCTTAAGCGGTCTTTTCTCCCCTACTCCATGACGCTCGGGGGATGAGGGCAAAAAGACTTCTGAAAGCGCCTCTGACCCGCCGGGATAGACCATAAGGAGATACCTATGTACACCCTTTGCACCCTGTACCAACTGCGGCAGCGGCTGGGACTGGCCGACGACGACACGGCGGACGACATGCGCCTGCTGGCCGCCGCCCAAATGGCCGCCGCGCAGATCGAACGGGCGGCGGGGCGGCGCTTCTGCCCGCGCCGGGCGACCATTCCACACACGATCACCGGCGGCGTTGAACTGCTGCTGGATGATGACCTGCTGGAACTGGCGGCGCTGACCAACGGCGATGGCCGCGCGCTGTCACTGGCGAATGTCCTGCTGCTGCCGGCGGACGCCCCCGCCGGGGCGCTGCGTCTGACCGGCGGCAGCGCCTTCACCTGGATAGATACCCCGCTGAAGGCCGTGACCGTCAGCGGCGTGTGGGGCTGGCATGACTGCTGGAGCGAGGCGTGGCGCGGCAGCAACGACACGGTGCGCGATGACCCGCTGACGGCGGCAGCAACGTCGCTGACCACTGCCGACGCCGGCGGCGCGGACAGCCAGCATGAAGCGCCGCGCTTTCAGGTGGGGCAGCTTATCAAAATCGAGGAGGAATACCTGTGGGTGCTGGCGGTAGACACGGAGAGCAGCGTATTAACCGTCCAGCGCGGCGCGAACGGCACTGAACCGGCGGCGCACGCGCAGGATACACCCATCAGCAGCTACCAACCGCCGGCGGACATCACGGCGCTGGCGCTGCGCCGGGCAGCGTGGCTGTACCAGGAAGCGGATCATCCATCCCTCGCGCCGGATAATCTGAGCGAGGCGCTGGCCGGTCTGCGCCAGGTGCGGGTGAAGGTGTAAACGGCAGGGACACGGCGTGCCGTGTCCCATGCCCTGCGCCCGTTCAGGCATCCGCATAATAATCCGGCACGATGCTGTGTTTCTCTCGCGGGGGGCGCACGTAATGTCTGTCCGGCGGCGGGCGCTGCGGCAGTTCCAGCTTGCGCGGGATGATGTCTTCGTAAGGAATTTTGCTCAGGATATGCCGGATGCAGTTCAGCCGCGCCCGCTTTTTGTCGTCGGAATCAATCTGATACCAGCGCGCTTCCGGGATGTCGGTGTGGTCGAGCATCAGGTCTTTGGCCTTGCTGTACTCAACCCACTTCGCCCGCGACTCCACGTCCATCGGGCTGAGCTTCCAGCGCCGGGTCGGGTCCTTGGCGCGGCTCTGGAAGCGGCGTTCCTGCTCGTCGTCGCTGACGGACAGCCAGTACTTGAGCAGGATAATGCCCGACCGCGCCAGCATCCGTTCAAAGTCGGGGCAGGAGTGCATGAACTCCCAGTATTCCTCGTCGGTGCAGAAGCCCATCACCCGCTCGACGCCGGCGCGGTTGTACCAACTGCGGTCGAAGATGACGATTTCGCCCGCCGCCGGGAAATGCGCGACGTAGCGTTGAAAGTACCACTGCGTTTTTTCACGGTCGGACGGCGTACCCAGCGCCACCTGCCGCACACCGCGCGGGTTCATCGGCTCAACGATGCGCTGGATCAGGCCGCCCTTGCCGGCAGCATCACGCCCTTCAAATAATAAAATGACTTTTAAGCCTTTTTCCTTAATCCAGTATTGCAGTTTGACCAGCTCAAATTGCAGCCGGATCAGCTCCGCTTCGTAAAATTTATTACTCATTTTCTGGCGCTGAGTCGCCCCGTTGTTAGCGGCGGCTTTTTTCTTCTTCTTTTTGCTGCCGTCCTGCCCGGATACGTCGCGCTGGCGTTCTTCGATCTCGGCCATACGAACCATCCTTTCAGACTGACGAACGCTACCTTTCAGTATAGCGGAATTTTGGCGGCGATAAGGCGATCAGCGCAAAAAAACGTGGACACGGCACGCCGTTCCCTTAGGAGATCGTTTGAAAAGCTGTCCCCACCCCTAAATCCCCATTGCATGGAGAGGGGACTTTCCAGGCTTTTTGGGCCCCCTCTCTACGCAGTGGAGAGGGGGTTGGGGGTGAGGATTGGAACTTTTCAAATGGCCTCTTACAAACACCCTCTCCATTAACGAAAGGACACCCTGATGACTCCCTTCCGTATCGCTTTAAACCAACTGGCCGCGCTGGTGGTATCCGGCGTGGCGCACAATTACGGCGTGGACACGCTGCCGGAAACGCTGCACCGGGCGCAGCTTCCGGCACTGCTGGTGCTGCCCGGCGATGTCACCGGCACGGCGCTGTTCCCGGCGCGGGGCGGCGGGTTCGAGGCCATCGCCTTCAGCGCCGGGGCACGCGAAGTGACCTACACCGTCACCCATCTGCTGCTGGTGGCGCCGGTGCAGGCCGGGCGCGGGGCGCGGTCGCACCTGCCGCGTGTGGCGGAACTGATTGACGCCTATTTCACCACGCTGGGCAGCGATCTGACGCTGGGCGGGACGCTGCTCGAACCAACGCGGGTGGAGGTCGAGCCGGGCACTTTCACACGCGGCAGCGTGACGTATCACGGCTGCGCCTTCCGCCACTGGTGGCGGGTGCAGGTGTGAGGGATGAGAGGAAAGGAGACTGTATGCCTGTAACCTATCTCGTTGGCGTGGACGGCGACAGCGACGGCGTATTCACCGACATCGGCGCGGACGTGCTGGCCCTGGACTGGCGGCTGGGACTGGCCGAACCGGAGGACACGCTGGCCGCGCCCGCGACCGCTGCCATCACCGTGCGCAACCCAAACCGCGTCTGGTCGCCGGAGGTGAACGCGCTGCTGCCGGGCACGCCGCTGCGGATTCAGAGCGACGACGGCACGACGGTGCGGACGCACTTCACCGGCTTCATCAGCCGGGTGGAACCGCAGCCCGGCGAATACGGCGCGCGCACCGCCGTGATTTACGCGGAGGGCGCGGACGCCGCTTTCGGCCAGCACCGGATTCGCCTGCCGCCGCAGGTGAACGTGCGCGCCGATACCGTCATCGCCCGCGTACTGGCGCAGATGACGCTGCGGCAGCCCCACCTGAAAGGCCGCTGGCTGCTGGGGCGCGCCGGTCACAGCGAGTTAGGCCGGAACACCCGCCTGCCCGTTCCGGCGCTGGCGGCCAGCCTGCAAACCGGCCAGAGCGTACTGGCCTATGTGGGCGATACCTGGCTGGACGGCATTCCGGCGGACGCGGCCATCCGGCAGGTGGCGGAGGCCGAGCGCGGGCGCTTCTTCCTCGACCGCGAGGGGGAGGCCGTGTTTTACAACCGCCACCATCTGCTCAGGCCGGGCGCGGCAGCCGTGACGCTGGAAGATAATATGGACGGCCTGACCTACACCTACGGCGACAGCACCATCAGCCGGGTGCAGGTATGGATCACACCGCGCAGCGTGGGCGCGGCAGGATCGCGGCTGTGGATGCTTGACGCGCCGCAGCGGCTGCCGCCGGGTGATACCCCGCAGCCGCTGGTGGCCCGTTTCCGGGACGCCGACTACCGCCCGCTGGGCGCGCTGGTGGTGCTGCCGCCGGTGCGCGGTCTGGATTACAGCGCCAACACCCGCGCCGACGGCACCGGCGATGACCGGTCCGCGCTGGTGGATGTGACGCTGCGCGCCGCCGACTTCAGCGCCGCGACACTGGAAATCCGCAACCGCAGCTGCCAGCCGGTCTACCTGCGCGCCGAACTGCGCGGCACGCCGGTGGTCCACGGCAGCCCGCTGGCCGTCGAACACACCTACCGTTACGGGCTGGCAGTTTACGGCCTGCGCCAACTGGCGTTTGCTCTGCCCGCACTGGACGCGCTGGAGGAGGCCGACCGGCTGGCGCGTTACGAACTGGCACGCCGCAAAACACCGCGCGGCTTGATCCACCGCCTCACACTGTCCAGCCGGACACACCGGGCGCACATCCTGGCGCGAACACTGTTCGACCGCGTTACTGTGCGCGAAGCGCAGACCGGCCACGCCGCCCGTTACTTCATCGTGGCCGAAGCCCACACCGTTGACCGGGGCGGCGAACGCCACCGCGTAACCTGGACGCTGGAAGCCGACCGCGCCGGGACCTTCTGGCTGGTGGGCGGCAGCCGCCTGCGCCGGGATACGGTGGTGGGATATTGATGGTGCAGTAATCAGCGAAAGGAGACTCTATGTCCGCGAACTGGACGCCGCCGATCACCTGGCTGGTAGACCAACTGGTGACCGAGGCCGACCTGAACCAGCAGGTGCGCGACAATCTGGAATTCCTGTACGCCGGGCTGACCGGCTACATCCTGCTGCGTGACGAAAAAACGACCGGCGTGGACGGCGGCACGTTCACCGCCGGGGCGTGGCAGACACGCGAACTGCTGTTTAAGCTGGCGGACGCCGGCGGCCACGCCGTCCTCAGCGCCAACCAGATCACGCTGGCGGCGGGCACGTACCGCTGCCGGATTCAATGCCCGGCCTATGCCGTCAATAAACATCAGGCGCGGCTGTACAACGTCACCAATGCCGCCACGCTGCTGTGGGGGTCGTCGCAGCGCAACCCTGCCGGCGGCAACACCCTCGTTCCCAGCCTCATCATCGGGCGTTTTACGCTGACCGCGCCCAAGGTGCTGGAAGTGCAGCACCGGTGTGAAACCACGCTGGCGACCAACGGCCTGGGAATTGCCAGCGGATTTGATACGGAAGTGTATACGATAGCTGAATTCTGGAAGGAGGCGTAATGGCCGATCTGCGCGAGGTGGATATTCAGTACGTGCTGGGACGGCTGCGCCCCGGCAGCGCCTATCACTGGCGCGGCAGCGGCAGCACCGGCAACGATTACGACGCGATTGGCGACTGGCGCGACCCGCGCACGACCAAACCCGATGCCGCCGATCTGCTGGCGGAGTGGGAAATCGTGCGGCAGGAGCGCGCCGCGCAGGAACAGGCGCGCCGGCAGCGCCAGCAAAAACTGGACAGCCTGCGCCAGTCGAACGGGAATGACATTGATCTGGCGAAGTTCGCCGGGCAGTCGCCGCTGGACGAACTGGCGCGGAAAGTCGCGTGGCTGGAACAGGAAATCCGCGCTCTGCGGGGAGAATAGATCAGCCGCCGCGTTACAGATCACACGCCGCAGGGCGGGTTTCTAAACTCGCCCCTACCTCACCTGTATCTCTAACTCAGGAGGTCATTTTCCATGTCTGACGAGAAATCCATCCGCCGCCCGCTGCTTGATCCGCTGCTGCTGGCGCTCAAGTCGCGGCGGGTGATCGTGGCGCTGTGCGCGCTGCTGGTCGGGCTGCTGGGGCTGGCGCTGCCGGAACTGCAAAACGTGCGCGGCGAACTGCTGACGCTGATCATCACGCTGGCGCTGGCGGTGATCGGCGGTTATACGGTCGAAGACGCGGCCAGAGCCGGGCGCGACCGCGCGGCGGCGCCGCCGGCTGACCTGCGCGAACTGGTGAAGGATGTGCTGGCCGGGATGGTGGACGAGGTGGCCGACCGGACGAAATCGTAAACCGCCGGGCAGGACTGCGCCTCCCGGTGGTGGTTCCTGCGGGCGGCTCCGTTGAGAGCCGCCCGTTTTTTGATTCCGGTCAGGAGGCTTCGGGAAAGGAGGGATCGTTCTCAAAAGCGGTGAAGCGCATGAAGGCACGCTCCTGCGGCGTCATATCCAGCGGGTATTCCGTTTCGTCATAGGCTTCGAGGATGCGGTAGCCCTCTTTGATGTAACCGCGAATGGTGTGCAGGCTGATGCCCATCTCGTCGGCGGCCAGATGCGCCGGCATCCCTTCGACCACACACAGCTTGATCGCCTGCCGGATGCGGTCGGTCAGT
>JARKOK010000144.1 GCA_029975765.1 Aggregatilineales bacterium | reverse complement strand
ATAGTTGTCAATCAGGTTGTCCAGCCCCGCCAGGTGCAGCACGGCGTTCAGGCCGTTCTTGCCCATCACCTCTTCCATCGCGTCCAGGAAGATGCGGGCGAACTTGTTGGGATAGTAGTATCCGCTTTTTACAGGCGGCATGATTCAAACATCCTCCATGTTTCAGTCCCGGATGAACCGCTGTGGTATCGGGATACCCGGTGGTGTAAAGGTTCGGGTGCGACGGTTATTCTCTCCAAGTCTAACACAACTCATTCCACTGTGCAGCATCTTTCATCTCAATTTTTACGGTCAGCGCCACGAGATGAAATTTTCCGAAAAACGTATAGATTAAGGGTTGTAATTCACCGTCCACGTTTATACTTATCACTGAATGCTCATGTGTATTGTAAACGTTCGTATGCTAAAATCCGCAGCAAGCTCAGGAGCATCAACCCAGGTAGCACCATGATCCAGCCCGTTCCGCCCGAAGTTCTCGTCCAGCTGCGCCATCTGCATAAACACTATGCCGAGGGTGGCCGGGCGCGCGCGGTGCTGGATGCCGTCTCGCTGGACATTCAGGCGGGTGAGTTTTTTGTGCTGCTGGGCAAAAGTGGCAGTGGTAAGAGTACGCTGCTCAATCTCATCAGTGGTATTGATAAACCGGACTCCGGCCAGATTTTTATCGGTGGCACGGAACTGACCGCCCTTGATGAACGTGGGCAAACCCTGTTCCGGCGTGATAAAATTGGCATCGTCTTTCAGTTCTTTAATCTGATCCCGACCTTAACGGTACTTGAAAACATCACCCTGCCCGGCGAACTGCGGGGCGACCGCCGCCGCGACATCGAACGGCGGGGCTATGCGCTGCTGGAACGGGTCGGGCTGGCGGAACGCGCGGGTGATTTTCCCGATAAGTTGAGCGGCGGTGAACAGCAGCGCGTAGCGATTGCGCGGGCGCTGGCACGTGAGCCGATGCTGGTGCTGGCCGATGAACCGACCGGCAATCTGGATGAAGATACAGGGCGCAGCGTGCTGGCGCTGCTGCTGGAGCTAACCCGCGACGCGGGTAAAACGCTGGTGATGGCGACCCATAACCCGGAAATCGTGCCGCTGGCTGACCGGGTGTGCCGCATCCATGATGGTCATCTGATGATTACCCGCAGCAGCGCCGAAGCGGTTAGCCTGCTGCAAGGGAATAGGGTGTAATATTAAAATAGTTACCGTTCTTCGGGTATCGCATTGAACTAGATGAAAGGTATCCACCATGTCAGACCCTGATCCCGCCGTCATGAAGCAGCTTCTGGCCGACCTGCGCGGCTTTGACAAACAGAAGCGGCGTACTGCGGTGATGAAACTGGGTATGGTCGGCGGGGATGAAGCCATCCGCGCCCTTATCATGACGGTACGGAACGAACACGAGGATTTAATCGCCCGGGGGCGGGCAGCCTTTATGCTGGGTCAGTTGAAAGACCAGCGTGCCGTTGAACCGCTCATTCAGGCGTTAACCGCACCCGGCCATCAAACGCCGGTTCATGCCGCCGAGGCGCTGGGCAAGATCGGGGATCGGCGGGCGATTTTACCCCTGCTGACCATGTTAAACACCGACAACGAAGCCTTCCGCGAGGCCGCTCTGGAAGCCCTGAAACGGCTCGGCCACGACCTGCGCGCCGGCGAAACTTTCTCCGAATGAACCTCCACCGGGGCGCAGCGCGCCCCGGCAGGTCAGACATCCTGCGCTTCACCTAACTCATAACGCGGCCCCCGGCACGGCCCGTTCAGTTTTATCATCGGCTGGTCCAGGGGCGATGTCCACCGGTTCCAGCGTGCCGACTGGTAAAAGAAATTGAGCGTGCTGTCGGTCTGCTGGTAATTGCTGTTCGGTTTTCCTGGCGGAAACCGCTGCAAAAGCGGCTGAAAGATTTCATCCGTCAGCAGCAGCAGCGGGTTGATGATCCACTCGTCGCCAAAACGTACTTCAAAATGGGCGTGATCCCACCCGCTGTTGATCGTATGGTGTTCGATCTCCGCCAGCACCGTATCCGGTGTGATCGCCTGCCGGGGCGCGAACGGTCGCGCGTTGGTGATGTGCTGGTAAATGAAGGTGTAATCGCCGTTTTTGACGATCACGCGGGCGTTATTTTTGCTGGGGTACTCGGTTTTGATGTACTCGCCGGTGATGCCGGCGTACACCTTCACGCCCCGGCGCAGGCTGTTGCCAAAGTCCAGCCCGCCGTGTAAGGCCTGCGAGTACCGGTCGTAACCGTACTGCCGCCCCTGCGTGAACGCCCACATATTATTGCCGTAGTATTGAAACCACTGGATGTCATTCAGGTCAACCGGCAGCCGCGTGACCAGCGCGCCGCGCCCCGGCAGGTCTTCCACCCGCGGGCCGTCCGGGCCGATGTATGTCAGGCCGGGGATCGTGCCGGGTTCGGCCAGAAACACGGTTTTACCGTCCACGCTCATGATGGCCGACCAGCCCAGTTCGTGCCGCGCCCAGTAATACCCATCGGCCTCGGTCAGGGTGTCCAGGTCAACTTCCAGCGCCCTGCCGCGTTTGAGCTGAATGATGATGAACCCGCGTGGATTGGTTGAGGGCTGGGCGCGGACTTTCGTCGGCTGCGCGCACTGAAGCACCCGTTTGCCCCTGAAGGTATCCGGCAGCGCCACCCGTTGAGCGGGCGACAGGGCTGCGGCAGCCGGCACGTCGAACACCTCGTGCAGAAAGATTTCGCGCCCGTTGGTGCTGCACTCCGCCGACCAGCCTTTGTCATGCTGCCACCAGACGTAGCCGCCCGCCTCAGTGCGGGAAGCGGGATTGACCTTGATTTCCATCGGGCGGAACAGTTTGAGGCCAGTGCGGCTGCCGTTTGGCGCGGCGCGCACGCTGATGCTCTGCGCCCACACGCGGAAGGTGCGCGGCGCGTCGGCGGGGCGGTCGGTGATATCCAGCAGGTACACCTCGTCATCGTCGCTGCTGCGGGCCGCCGTCCAGCCCCGGCTGTGCTGCACCCACAGGTAGCCGTTCTTCGCCACCGGCTCGCCAAAAACGGTGATCTCCGCGCCGTGTGCCAGTTGGTCGCCGGTGCGCTGCCCGTCGGGGTCGGCGCGCACGCCAACCGGCCCATCCACCACTTTATACTTCCGTTCAACCACCATAAAACCGCCCTCATCCATCACCAACAGGGATCATTGTGAGCGCGATTGAATTTTCCGGCAACTGGTGGCGCGCTGATCAGCCGCCCATGCCCGGCAGCCACATCTGCACAAAATCCGCCGAATCCACGAAGAACCCGTTAACGGCGATTTCCCAGTGAAAATGCGCACCGCTGGTGCGCCCGGTGTTGCCCACCATGCCGATGATCTGGCCTTCGCGCACGCTCTGCCCGCGTGTCACATGCACCTGCGACAGATGGCCGTAGGCCGAATAGATGCCGTAGCCGTGATCTATGATGACCACGTTGCCGCGAATGTCCATGAACCCGGCGTAGGCCACTTTTCCCGCCCCGCTTGCCATGATCGGCTGGCCGAGCGTGGCGCGGATGTCCCAGCCGGTATGCCGCGTCTGGAACGAAGCGTTAAATGTGCGAAACGCGCCAAACGGTGACGTGAGTTCTGACCCCAGAATCGGCAGTTGAAAACCCTGTCCCGCCCACAGCATTTCCGGCGTGGTTTGGCCGAAGATGCTTTCCAGCCGCGCCAGTTCGGTGCGTTCGATTTCCGGGTCAATCAGGTAGGTTTTATCAGGCGCGAGGTCTACGTTCTGCTGGATGAAACCCGCGTTTTTAACCTCGACCTGCCCGCTGATCGTTTCACGCCCGGTATCGTCAAACCAGGCGAACACGTCCAGCGGATACTGCCGCGCGTTCTGCTCCATGTTCACCGAGACCAGCGCGAAATAACCGTCGTTGGGCACGGCGAAACAATCCACTACCTGCACGATAAACCGGACGCTGCATCCCGCCAGTCCCGCGCCGGTGACGTGCAGCACCCCAGCGCTGCCCTGTTCCAGACTGCTGAAATACAATTCAACGGCGGCGCGGGTGCCGGCCAGGCTGCCGGCAGGCAGCGGGCGCGGGACGGGGGTGAGCGTCGGCGTGGGGGTCAGCACCGGCAGCGGCGTTACCGGATCGAGCGTTTCATCCAGACCCTGCGCGGCTGCCAGCGCCGCCGCCAGCAGGGACGACCACAGCAGCAGGGCGACCAAAACCGTTCGTTTCAAAACGTATACTCCACAAACATACACCGGGACACGACCTGGCGTGCCCCGGCTGCTTCCCGGTTCGATTCTGCTCTCACCGCGCCGCATTTGCAAGCGGCGGTTAGGGCGTGGCTTCCGGCGTGGCTTCCGGGATGCGGAAGCGCACCGTATCCAGAACGGCCTGCATCTCCCGCGCGGCGGTATTAAACGCCGTAACCTGCTGCGGGTCAACCAACTGCTGGCCTTCGACGTAGGCATAAAAAACGAAGTTCAGACCGCGTTCCTGCAAGCCAGCGAACCAGCCGCGTGTGTTCGGCAGTTCCGGGCAGTCCACCGCCGAAAACGGCGTCCCCACCGCTGCCAGCAGCCCGACGCGGTAGCTGCGCTGCGCGTCCGTGCCGACGTTGCAGCCCTGTTCCAGCACGGCCAGCCGCAGCAGGCGCAGCGCGTCCGACCACACATCCGGCGCGGCGGTCGCGGCGCCGTCCGGGAAGGGGTCGCCAATATTGGGGAATCCCCACAGCACGACAATCGTGCCTAAACCGCCCGTGACCGGCCCCTGATACACCGCCAGCGGCAGGCCGCGTATCGTATCAACGTCGCTGACGATCAGCACGTCATAACCCACCGTGCGCCAGTTGTCCGGCAGCGTGATATCCAGCGGCGGGGGGATACGTTCGCCCGCCAGCGCCGGCAGTGTCACCACAATCGGCGTCTGGGTGGGCGGCGGTGTGGCCGTGACGACGGCGGTCGCTGTCGCCGTGCCGGGGCCAGCTGTCGGCGCGAGGGCGGTCAGCGTCCCCGCGACGGCACGCTCAATGTCAGCGGTGGCGGTCAGCGTCGGCACGAAGGTGGGCAGGGGCGTGGCTGTCGGTGCGGCGGGTGCGCAGGCCGCCAGCAGCAGGGCGAACAGAAGTGCGAAGTAGAAAGTTCCGAGTTCCAGGTTCCGCGTTCTGAATTTTGATCTGAGAACGGATGGAGAACCGAAAGCAAGACCGCCTGAAGGGGCACAGCGTGCCGTGCCCGGTTTTATCCATGAGAACTGAGAACTGAGAACTGAAAACTGAAGACTAAAAACTGAAAACTTCTTTCTGGCAGCCATACGTCGCAGCATCTTCTTCTTATCCCGCCGGCACAGCCGTTTGCAGCAGCAAAAACGCCCCCGCGCCAATCACCAGTATCAGGCCGATGACGATCAGATAAGTGGCGACCTTCACCAGCCGCGCGATCTGCCGCATGGCGAAGCGCAGCGCGATGAACCCGGCAGCCCCGCCCGCGATCAGGAGCGGAATCAGCCACCAGGGCCAGTCGCTGCCCAGCACATATACCGTGAACAGCCAGATGATCAGACCGATCACCCCGCCGATGATGCCGTCTACCCACAGCCCACGATTTTTCATCCGCAGCAGGTACAGCATGATGAACGCCAGCAGGCCGACGGTGAAAGCCGTATTGCTGACAATCGCCAGCAGCGCCGAGCGCCAGTCAATCGGCTCGCCGGTGACGGCGGCCACCAGCCCGGCGAAAATACCCGCCAGCGTGATCTGCCGGAAACCTTCGGGCAGCCGCCCGCGCACGCCCGAATACAGCGCCCGCAGCAGCGCCGCCACCGGCAGGAAATACTGCCCGCCGACTTGCAGCAGTTCAGCCAGAGTTTGCGAGTCAATGGTCATGGTCTGTTTCCTTCGTTACCCATCATCCTGTTGTGCATCCTACCCCAGCGGCGTGGCCGTTGGCGGCAGCGTCGGGCGCGGCGTGACCGTTGGCGGGCGCGTGGGTGTGACCGTCGGCGGCGGCAGCGGCGGCACGTTCAGTTCCTTGTACAGGTTATCAGGGTTAAAGATCAGACTGCACGTGAACTGCCCCCGTTCCCCCCAGCCGGACAGCCCGCCGGGAAGCTGCGCCCGCAGCCAGCGCCCGCTGCCGTCCTGCGCGTCCACCACCACCGCCGTACCCTGCGGCACGGTGGCGACCACCTGATAGCGCGCGTCGGGGCCGGCGTGCAGCGTGACCGCGTTTTGTGCCGGGGCGCATTCCGGGTTGACCACCTGAATATTCAGCGTTTGTTCCCGCGTGTTGCCGATCTCATCCTCGGCGCGCAGCGTGAGCGTAAACGGCTGCTGCGGAATCCCGCTGATGCCGGTCAGGTTCGCCTGCGCCCCGAAGCTGGGTTCCAGCGGCGCAGTCGTGAACGCCTCCAGCCCGCTCAAATGCGTGCGAACGGCCCCCGGCACGTCCCAGCTTACATCCAGCGTTTGCACCACATAACGCACCATCTGGGTTGGCGTTACGGTGAAAAAACCTTCCTTCATCGGCTGGTACACATACAGCATCTGCGTGGCGACCGCCTGCTGGCCGTCGTTCGCGCCGGTCAGCGCCAGCACGACGCTGCCCGTCAGATTTTCGGTGTTCAGCGGCACGCCGGAGGACTCGCTGCCGGCGTTGGTCAGCACCGGCGTGCCGTCTACCGACAGCACTAACGTATTCGCATTCTGGGCTGACCAGCTTAAATTGACGACTTCGCCGCGTGCCACCTGCGTGCTGCTGATCTCAAAGCTGACGATGCGCGGCGCGGGCGCGGGCTGCCCCAGCAGTATCAGGCCGCCGACCACCACCGCCACCAGCAGCATCCCCAGCAGCCCCACCAGCACGAACGGCGTCCAGGAGGGGAACGCCGGCTTTTCGATGAACTGCGCGCGTTCCGCCACCAGGAAACGCGCGCCGTCATTCGAGCGCACCAGCACGTCGAACGGGTAAGCCTGCGGCTTGCCAAACAGCGCCGCGTTTTTCGGTTTCACCTCGCCCTGTACGGTCATGCGCTGCCCCGGCGCGAGTGTGACCTGCGGCACAAACAGGTTAAAACGCAGCCGGTCGCTCAGATCGCGCCCGCTGATGCTTAAGGGTAAAACACCACTGCCCTGATTGTGCAGGTGCAGCCGGAAACGCTCGCCGCTGCTGATGCGTTTGGTGTCCAGCATCATGCCAAAACCGCCGAACGGCAGGATATGGACGGGGAACTGCGCTTCCAGCCGCGCTTCGGCATTGTCGCTTTGCGCCACGCTGATGGTGATCGGATAATCGCCGGGTTTGCTGTCCGGGCGGCGCAGCGGGCGAAAGTTGATGAGTACCGATGAGCTGTCGCCGGCGTTGATCGTCAGCCGGGGGCGGTCAATCCGCACCCATTCCGGCGGCATCCCGCTGGCGCTGACGATGTAGCTGCACTGGCTTTCGCTGGTGTTGGTGATGGCGATTTCGGCGGTCGCGTGCGCCCCCGGCGATACCGGAATGTCCGGGCTGATCACGTCAATGCGGAAGGCCGGCAGTTGCAGTTCGATGCGCTGCGTCGTTTCTTCCGCCGCCTGCATTGGCTGGGTGGGCTGTTCATCAATGTGGTGGTAAATCAGCCGCAGGTGGCCGATCTGGATTTCTTCTCCGCCGTAGACCGGGCGCGGTTCGTTGCCGGTCAGTTTTACGCCGTCAATGAACGTCCCGTTGACCGACTCCAGGTCGGTGATAAACACATTCTCGCCATCGTGGGTGATCGTCAGGTGATACCGGGAAATGGTGGAGGTATCCAGCACAATCGTATTGCCGGTGGAGCGCCCCAGGGACACATTGTTCTCCACCAGCGGGAAAGTCATAAACAGGCCATCCGGCCAGAAAACGTCCAGCCGCCCATACGCCATAACATGCGACTCCCACAGCTTGCCACTACGCGACTCATTGTAGCCTGATGCCGGGCTTCCGCAAAGTGTC
>JARKOK010000107.1 GCA_029975765.1 Aggregatilineales bacterium | reverse complement strand
CTGGAAGTGGAATTTCGAGCGCAGATCGAAACCGTGCTGGCCGCCGGCCTCCAGCCAACCCACCTGGACTGGCACGCCATCCGCATCCACCGGCGACCGGAAATCTTCGACGTGATGTTCAGACTGGCGAGAGCCTACGGCCTCGCGCTGCGAGTCCGCGAACAACCCCTGATCGAACAGGTGCAGCGCCAGGGTTTGCCTGTCAATGATTACGACTTCCTGGACAGCTACAGTCTGGATACGGCGGGCAAAGCCGCCCGGTACGCCCAACTGCTGCGAGAACTGCCACCGGGATTAAACGAGTGGGCGGTGCATCCCGGCCTCGCCAATGGCGAACTGCTCACCATAGAACCCGACGGCGCGCCGGTGCGCCAGGCGGATTTTGACTGGCTGGTATCGCCCGAAGCCCGCGCGATCATCGAGCAGGAGGGCATCATCCGGCTGAGTTATGCTCCGCTGCAAGCGGTCTGGCAGGGAGGGTAGGTTATCCTTTACGCGCCGCCAGTAAAAAGCGGCTGTTGTGAACCTCGACATAACCCTGCGCCTGAATCGTTTGGTGCAGCGCCGCCAGCCTATCAAAATAACGTTCGACGCTGAAATCCTCGATCTGCCAGGGGATGGCCTTCAGGTAATATACCACCGCGCCCACGTCGAAAATCCGCGTGATCGGGGAATCCTCGCGCGCGTCGGTGATCGCGAACCCGGCATCCTCAAGCTGTTTCCGGGCATAGGCCAGCGTCCAATGGGTAAAACCGAAATCCGGCTTTGCGCCCAGCAGCCGGTTCAGGTCGAGCATATCCGACCCGCCGACCTGCTGCGTGAAAAATTCCCCGCCGGGTTTCAGAATCTGCCGCACCTCCGCCGGGTCATACGACTCGTGGCGGTTGATGACCAGATCAAACGCCGCGTCCGGCAGTGGCAGCGGCTGGTCATCGGTAACGGTGTACACTTCCACACCCAGCGGCGCGAGGCGCTGGCGAGCAATCGGGATATTCGGCGGGTAACCTTCGGTGGCACAGGTATGCCGGGGCAGGGGCTGGAGCATGGACAGAAGTTCGCCTCCGCCGGTCCCCATGTCAAGCAGCGAGTCCACATGGCGCAGTTTCGGCAAAACGAGGCTGGTATAGCTCCAGGCCAGCGGCGCGCTGACCATCCGCCCCGTACGTTCAATGTACGAAAAATCCCAGCCGGCGAACGGTTTATTCGCTTCGTCAATCAGGAAAGTGAACAGGGTGTCGTTGGTGGTCATGAGAAAGGCCTGATACAAAGGCGCAATCCAGCCGGAGGACTGGCAGGTACAGCCAGGAAAACGAGTACGGGGCGGTACGTGCCGCCCCGCCGACGTTCAAGATTTACCTGTTTGACGCGGTTTATTTGTCCCCGCGCATCATGATGCCCATCAGCAGGCCGATGACAAAGGCGATAATCACGGCGCGCATCGGGTTACGCTTCACCACCCGCACGGCCTCTTCGCCCATGTTTTCCACCGACCGGCTGTTGAGATAGCTGGCGGCTTTTTCCAGCCCGCGCGCGATTTCGTCGGCGCTGCGTTTGGCCTCGTCGCCGGCATCCGACTGGCGGGCTTCTTTGCGAATCGCGTCCGCCCCGGTGTACAACTGCTTGACGACTTCCTTCCGCACGTCGTTGGCGCGTCCGCGCAACTGGCGCTGAAGTTCGCGCAGTTCGCGCTGGAGGTCTTCCGCCACGTCCTGCATATTATCGGCCTGGCCGTTCGTTGTCATCGCCGGTATCCTCCTCACGCTGGATGACCCTTAATGCTGCTTGTAGTATACCACAAACTGTGGATAAGGTTGAACCGTGTCGCCAGACGTTGAAACGTCCGGCTGCCGCGGGAAGTGCCTGGCGGCACTCTCACCCGCCGGACAAGCCCGGTCTCCCCTGAAATGAAATACGCCAGATGCAAATCTCGCTCTTGGCGTCCGGTGCGGCCTGGCGGGTATAATCCCCCCACTATGCATACTCAACCTTCTCACAAACGCCGCTGGCTGGCTGGCGGCTTCGCAGTTTTCATCGTGCTGGCCGTCCTGCTGGCGCTGGATTTACGGTCGCGCGGCCTGGTCTGGAACGGCCTGTGGTCACTGACCGGCGAAGAAACGCCGCTGGCGCAGCTTCGCGGCTTCGTCGAATACCTGGGCAACTTCACCCGTCCGCAGCCGAATACCGCGCCTGATGTGCCGATTCAGCACGTTGAGATGAGTCCCTACGGCGTCAATACGTTTTTACAAACCGAGGTCGAAGTTTCCAAACGCGAACGCCAGGTGCAGATGATCGCCGATGCCGGTTTTAAGTGGATTCGCCAGCAGTTCCCCTGGGAGGACATCGAAATTCACGGGCGCGGCGATTTTGACGACCGCCGCAACGTGGACGCGATTGGCGTGGTCAGCGCGTGGGACAAATATGACAACATCGTTGATCTGGCCGAGCAGTACGACCTGACCATTATGGCGCGGCTGGATAACCCGCCGTCGTGGACACATGCCAACCCGGACATTGGCTCGTCCGCGCCGCCCGACGACGTGCAGGATTTTGTCAACTACGCCGTCGCGGTGGCTGAACGCTACAAAGGCCGCCTGTCTTACTACCAAATCTGGAACGAACCCAATATCTATCCCGAATGGGGCAACCAGCCGGTCAACCCCGAAGCCTATACCGAATTGCTGTGCCGGACGTACACGGCGCTGAAGGCGGTTGACCCGGCCATCGTCGTCATCAGCGGGCCGCTGTCCCCGACGGTATCGCTGACGCCAGAGAACCTCAACGATTTCATCTTTTTACAGCGTATGTATGATGCTGGAGCCGGCAACTGTTTTGATGTCATGTCGGCACAGGGGTACGGCTTCTACAGCGGCCCGACCGACCGCCGCCTGCGTTCGACGACGCTGACCTACGCGCGGCACATTTACATCCGCGACATCATGGTAGCGAACGGCGACGCGCATAAACCGATCTGGATCAGCGAGGCCGCCTGGAACGCGCAGCCGGAAGACCCGGCCATCGTGCAAATCCAGTACGGCAACTTCGGCATCGTGAGTGAGGAGCAGGCCGCGCGGTATATGCCGCTGGCCTACCAGCGCGCCCAGGAGGAATGGCCCTGGGTCGGCGTGATCTTCTACTGGTTCTTTAAACATGAGGACGACAGCCGCCAGAATCAGGCGTGGTATTACTTTCGCATGGTCGAGCCGGACTTCACGCCGCTGCCCGTCTACGACAGCATGAAGCAGTACATTACGTCCCAAAGGCCGGTGCTGTATCCCGGTGTGCATCAGGTGGAGAGCTGGGGGTTGGGACTGTCGCAGGAGGCCGAACGAGTGCCGGACCAAAGCGCGCAGTTTGGTGAGGCTGTTCGAACCGATACTGTAGCCTTTGTCGCCTATGGCACCGATTTTATCCTGCGGTATAAACCAACTGATGATGGAGCTTGGCAGCAGACCTTTTACAGCCATTCATTGATAACATCAAAAATTGACACCCAGTTAGGTGAAACCGGAGATAATCTTGTGTTCGACTCCATCACTGTAATTGATCGCACCTACCAGAATATCGCGCCGCTGGCCGGGGGCGCGGCGGTGTTGATCGGCATGACCCTGTATGTAATCATCACGGCGCTGCGGGAGCGGCGAAAATGACCAAAAAACCACAGAAGAACATAACACAAAGACGCAAAGGTTCAGAGGCACAGAGGGGGAGACAGTCGTCAGTCAACGGTCGGCAGTCCAAAGCTGCCAGTTCCCAGTCGCCAGTTGCCAGAAAAATACTGGAAACCGGTAACTGGAAACTGGTCACTCCGCTGCTCGCGTTAATTATTGTTCTTGCCGCTTTGTATCTCCGCTTGCACAATCTCGGCACGCAGTCGTTGTGGAACGACGAGGGCAGCAGCTTCGTGCAGGCCACGCGCTCGTTCGCGGACATCGCTGCCAATGCCGCGCGGGATATTCACCCGCCGGGGTATTACTGGCTGCTGGCGGTATGGCGGCAGTTGACCGGCGATACCGAATTCGCGCTGCGGTCGCTGTCGGCTTTCGCCAGCGTGCTGACCGTCGCTTTTACTTATGCCATCGGCAGGCGGCTGTTTGGCGCGTTCGCCGGACTGGTCGCCGCGCTGTTTGTGACGCTCAACACGTTTAACATCCATTACGCACAGGAAGCCCGCATGTACGCCCTGCTGGCGCTGTGGTCGGCGGCGGGGCTGTGGGTGCTGGCGAATATTCTTGACCCCTATCCCCGTCAACAGGGGAAGGGAGCAAACGCGGATAATTTCGGCTCTTCTTCCCCCTCTCGGCTGGCGGGGTTAGAGGGTAGGGTTTGGCGTTGGATTATCGCTCTTGGCCTGATTAACGCCGCCGGGCTGTACACCCAGTACGCCTACCCGTTTGTTACACTGGCGCAGGCGGTGATTACGGTGGTGTGGGTAGGCTTCAGTCGCCAGTCTTCAGTTCTCAGTTCTCAGTCAAATGCAGAAAAACCGATCACTGATAACTCAGAACTCGGAACTCGGAACTTTAAACTCAGCCCTCAGTACTCAGCACTCAGTACTTTCTTTCTTGCCAATCTGCTCGCGCTGCTGCTGTTCCTGCCCTGGCTACCAACGGCGTGGGCACAGGTGACAACCTGGCCGAATACCGGCGAGGCACTGCCGGTGGGCGACGCGCTGCAAACGATTCTGGGCTGGCTGGCCTACGGCCTCACTTTTGAGGCCGCTGCCCCCGCCACGCTGCCCTACGTGCCGATCTTCCTGGCGGTTGCCCTGGTGCCGTTTGGCGCGGCGCGCCCGCGCTGGGGGCGCATCCTGTTTCCGGTGATCGCGCTGGTGGTCATCGTCGGGTTATTTCTGGCGCTGGGGCTATTTCGTCCCGCCAACCTCAAATTCCTGCTGCCCGCGCAGATCGCGTTTGCAGTGTGGATGGGGCGCGCGGCGGGCGTGATGTGGTGGGCGGCGCGCACCGGCCCACGCCCGTCGCCGCTGCTGATGGCAGCGGTGGCGATCAGCATGGGTGTGGTGCTGGTTGACGTGGGACGCGGCGTGAGTCTGCTGTACGATGATGTCCGCTTCCAGCGCGCCGATTACCGCTCCATCGCTGCCGTCATCACCGCCGAAGCGCAGCCGGATGATGCCATCATCCTCGACGCGCCCAATCAGGAAGAAGTGTTCCGCTACTACTATACCGGCGAAACGCCGATTTACCCGCTGCCGCGCGGCCTGGGTGGTGACGACGCGGCGGCGCAGGCCGAAGTACGCGACATCATCAGCAGCCACAACAATATCTTTGCCGTGTTCTGGGGTGAAACCGAACGCGATCCGAACCGCGTGGTGGAAACGACGCTCGATACCGAAGCGTTCGAGGCGGGCGAAAACGTGTGGTACGGCGACGTGCGGCTGGCGCGGTATGCTGCTCCCGCCGACCTGCCGGAACTCACACCGTCCGGGGCGCGGTTTGGAGAAGCGATCACGCTGGTGGGTTATGCCCTCAGCGAGACACACTTCAAACCCGGCGATGTGCTGCAAATACGGCTGGACTGGCAAACGGACACGCCGCTCGATACCCGCTACAAGGTGTTCGTGCAGCTAATAGACGAAAGCGGCGTGCTGGCCGTCCAGCGTGACAGCGAACCCGGCGGTGGCTCGGCGCTGACAACCGGCTGGACAACCGGCGAAACGATCACCGACCGGCATGGCCTGCTGCTGCCGCGCGGCCTGAAAGCGGGTGACTATACCCTGATCACCGGTCTGTACGATCTGAACGCGCCCAACGCTCGCCTGCCGGTGGGCGAGGGTGATTATCTGGTGCTGGGGACAATGACCATCAGCAGCCCCTGAGTCCGGCGATTAAGTTGGCTCGTTGACCAGAAGGCTGTCAATGATTTCCAGCGCCTCATCGAGGGACTGCGCCATTTTAAAGGTGTGCCGCGCTGCGATGCGGCTGAAAATGCCGGCCATGCTGCCGATAAAGGCATTCGGCGCGATAAAGATGATGGTGCCGGTGTTGGGGTGCGCTGTGTTGAGCATCCGCGCGCCGCTGCTGAGGATCATGCCGGGAAGATTCTTCACCTGCCGGAAGTCCGCGATGATGTGTATTTTGCCACTGGCCGCCGGCAGGATGTCCTGCTGCATCCGGTTTTTTAACTCGTGCATCTGGGCCGCGTCCACCGGGTCGCAGTACGTTTGCAGGACGGCACGATTCTGTCGAATGAGTTCCACCGTGATAGGCATCGCTTGTCTCCTGGGTGAGGGATGATCGCGCGGGAAGCTGCATGTGTGCCAGCGCCATCTACAGGCAGCACTTGTGAAATATTATACAGATAAACGTAACGTCTGACTACCTAAACACCTCATGAGCAATAATTGACTCCCGCCGCCTTGAGGCTTACAATACCTGTACAAGACGTGAACAACTACCTGAAACAGAAGGGCAGCACCATGCGCGTGATTATTACCGGCGGAACAGGGTTAATCGGCAAAGCCGTTGCGAACGATCTGGTTCAGCATGGACATGAAGTGATCGTCCTCAGCCGCAGTCCCCGACTGGCCGAAGGACTGCCGGGCGCGGTGCGTGTCGAAGGGTGGGACGCCAAATCGGCGAAGGGCTGGGGACACCTGGCCGATGGCGCGGGCGCGATCATTAATCTGGCGGGCGAAAATATCGCCGGCAGTACCTTTTTGCCGGAACGCTGGACGCCCGAACGCAAGCAGGCCATCCTGCAAAGCCGCCAGAACGCCGGCAGCGCGGTAGTTGAAGCCGTGACCCAGGCTAAAATTAAGCCGGAAGTGGTGATTCAGATGTCCGGTGTGGATTATTATCCGGTGGATAATCACCGCCCGATGACCGAAGACTCCCCCGGCTCGAACACCTTTCTCGGCAGCGTTGTGAAAGAATGGGAAGCGGCCACCGCGCCCGTCGAAACACTGGGCGTGCGGCGCTGCGTGCTGCGAACCGGGGTGGTGCTGGCGAAAGACGGCGGCGTGCTGCCGCGCCTGGCGCTGCCGTTTAAGCTGTTCGCCGGCGGCCCGATTGGCGGCGGCCAGCAGCCGTTCCCCTGGGTGGCGCTGGATGATGTGACCGCCGCGATCCGCTTTCTGCTGGGTACACCCACCGCGCGCGGGGTGTTTAATCTGGTCGCGCCGGAGCAGGTGAACAACGCGCAGTTCGGGCGCAAGCTGGGCAAGGTGCTGGGACGGCCAGCGTTTTTCCCCGCGCCGGGTTTTGCCTTTAAGCTGGCGTTTGGCGAGGTGGCCTCCCTGCTGCTGGAAGGTCGCTACGTGCAGCCCGCGCGGTTGCAAACGGCAGGCTTCGAGTTTCAGTACCCGGATGTGGAGTCGGCGCTGCGGCATATCTATAAGACAGCCTGAGAGCCACGCTAAGTACAAACAGATGAATTCCGTCGGATGTTTTTCCGTAGGGGCGCACGGCCATGCGCTCCTACATTCAACCTATATGCTCTGAACATGCACCAGGGCGGGTGTGATGGATGAGCGCGGCCAATCGCGTTCACGCGCTGACGAGCACCTCGGTGGGCTGTCAGCGGTGCTGCGCCTGAGCAGGGCACATCAGCCTCACGGTCGCTTGACGTGCCAGCGTTTTAGCTGGCGCGCCATTTCAGCCACCGGTGCGCGCTACCAACGTCGGTCAGTGTAAGACACGCACGGTCAGACAAGGCGCGGAAGGTTGAAAAGTGACGATTTGCTCCGTCACCTATCACTGCTGTAGACCGGACTTCGGCCCTCTATCCAAAAGTATTATCCGAAACTGATTCGAGGGGATAAATGAGCCAAAAGGGAACAAAAAGCGCCGTTTCCGGTGCTTTGAGTTGAGGATAAGACGATGTATCCTCAACTCAACCAGGGCTATCCCTCCGAAGCCAGAGTGCCATCACCGTAACTCACCCTGATGGCAACTTGAGCAGCCCTGCCCGCTTCCACACCCGCCTGACCTATACTAACAGCATTACGAGTACGCCAAAACCTGCTACAGCTTAGCCGCCTTTTGAGGTAAACCCACGCTAAAATAACTGATGACAAATTCGGCGGAGACAGCCAATTATGGTCGTCAGATGTTACAATTTCACCTGTCATATCCAGAGGAGTTTCAGACGTGGGGACAGGAACAAAAACGCTTACTGAAATCGAAAGCCAACCGCGCCAGTGGGTCGAGGCGTTGCAACAGTTCGAGCGGCAGGCGGATGCACTTAAGCGGCTGTGGGCGGATACGGCATTTGATGAAATCATTCTTACCGGCTGCGGTTCCACCTACTATGCGGGTGTGATCAGTGCGGCCCTGCTGCAAGCCGGGACCGGTGTAACCGCCCGTGCGGTATCCGCCACAGAACTGATGTTGTTTCCAGAGATGTTCATCAGCGCACGGCGGACAACGCTGCTGGTCTGCATTTCGCGTTCCGGGACGACCCGCGAAACGGTTGCGGCGGCGCAGATGTTTCGAAATCATGGCGGGCACAGTATCGTTGTGGTGACGTGCGACAGCGAGAGTCCGCTGGCACAGACTGCTGATGTGCTGCTGGCAATTGATACGGCGCAGGAAGAAAGCCGGGTACAGACGCGATCATTCAGCAGTATGGTGGTCGCAACTACAGCACTGGCGGCGCTGTTCAGCGGGCGCGACTGGCGGGTGCTGTCCGTCCTGCCTGAACGGCTGGAGCGTTTGACACAAACATCGGCTGATACGGTTGAGCGGCTGGGTGGCGACCTTTCCATTACCCAGTTCGTCTTTTTAGGGTCAGGCGCGTTGTATGGCCTGGCTTGCGAAGCGATGCTGAAAATGACCGAAATGGCAAAGTTGTTCAGCGCCGCCTACCAGCCGCTGGAATACCTGCATGGGCCGCGTTATGCCGCCGACTCTCATACCCAACTGATCGCGCTTATGTCCGAAAGCGCCCGTGATGAGGAACGACGCGCGCTCGATACCTTGCGCCAGTACGGGGTACCTTTGCTGACACTGGCAGAGGCGACCCTCGCCCCGCCCATCAATGGAGATGCCATCACACTGGCGTCAGGCGTCCCGGAGTGGGGCCGCGCGATCCTGTATCTGCCTCCGCTCCAGCGCATCTGCTGGTTACAGGCCGTAAAACGCGGCTTCGACCCGGATAATCTCGCCTATGTTCCTAACCGTTCCTGAGGGTAAATCCATGAGAACCGTGTTGGGAATCGACATCGGCGGGACGGCGACAAAATTAGCTGTGGTGCAGCCGGATGGGACGATTACCCACCGGGACAAAATCCCGACCGAGGCACGCGGTACTGACCCTGAGCCTTTCTTCACCCGGTTATTCGCAGTGACGGACGGGTTGGTTGAACAATCCCGTGATTCGCTCATCGGTATCGGCATTTCTTCACATGGCGAAGTTGATCGGGAACGCCGCCGCCCAATCATCGCCGGCAATACACCCGCGTTGAGGAATGTTGATGTGCGCGGCAGGATTGAAGCGCGTTATAGGCTGCCGGTCGTGATGAACAATGACCTGACCGCGCACGCGCTGGGAGAATATTATTTTGGCTGCGGCAGCGGCATTGAGCGTTTTATGTGTCTGGCGATGGGCACTGGCCTCGGCGCGGCGATGATCGTCGCGGGCAAGCCGTTGATCATTGACGGTGGTAACTCTGGCAATACCGGCCTGATCATCCTTGACCCTGCCGCGCCGCGTGACTCTAATGGCATCTGCGGCTCTGCCGAGGGGCTTATCGGTGTACCGGGGATCGAACGGCTGGCACGCGAACGTTATGGACATCCGGTTCCAGCGCACGACGTGATCTCAGCCGCACGAGATGGGCTTGATGCAACCGCTGCCGCGATCATGACTCAGGTTGGAACCTGGGTGGGACAAACCCTGGCGAGCCTGAGTGTCATTTTTTATCCCCACCGAATCGCGCTGACAGGTGGCACCGCCTCTGCCGGGGTCGTTTTGCTCGATGCGTGCCGCCTGGAATTTGATCGCCTGGTCGGTGACTTTTTCCGTGACCTGGCGGCGAACACGGGCGGGAACTTCCGTGATGTTGAGATCGTACTGGGTGAAGGCGGCGCGGATACGGGTGTGCTGGGTGCAGCCGTCGAGCTATTCCAGCTTCAGGTGATGTAGTGGTGTTAACGCAATTAAACCGGATATTCATTCGTAGGGGCGACCCTGCGTGGTCGCCCCAGGGCAGGCACACAGCCTGTCCCTACAGTATCCGAATTAAGAAGTTAACTACATAACCTCATCAGCCAAGCAGACACAGGGACATGGAAGCCTGAAGCCGGTGTCCCTGTGCGTGGCGGCGGTTGGTTGGCGGGTTTATGAGATGCCGAGCATGACCCGCGCGGCATTCTGGTAATAGACTTTTTCCAGGACATCATCCGGCAGGTACAATCCGTAGATGCGCCAGCGCCCCTGTCGGGGAACCTCCTCATTGCCATAATTGAAATATTCGTCGTCGGTTTCTAAAAAGCGATAATACGTTGGGTAGATGTGTTCTTCCACCGGACGATCCGAACCGAAAAGAATCCGGTCGGCGTACTGGATGAAGAAGCGCCGCGCTGAGTAGGGCTGGCGTCCCAATTCCCCAATGCGTTCGCTGATGTCCACGTAGAAGTTCGGACAGCGATCCAGAACGTTTCCGACCCATTTCAAATCTTCGGCGTAGCAGCCAACGTGCGCGCCGACGAACGTTGTAGTTGGGTGACGGGCGACCACGGCGGCTAAACCGTTGACGACCGTCAGGAACGGGGGAAACGGCGGGCTGGGGAACTGCCAATCCGCGTGGTCATGTAATTCTTCCCAGCGCTCATTGGTATTGTCCACCGGATCGAAGAAGGCCACCGGGTCGGCAATGTGAATCGTGATGGGAAGTTTCAGTTCTCCCGCCGTCGCCCAGATCACATCCAGGCGGGGATCGTCAACGGCCACCAGTTGGTTATTCTGGTCGCGGACCGACAAACCGAGCATCTTCCAGATTTTCAGCCCTTGAGCGCCTCGTGCCGCCTGCGCCCGCAGCCGTTCTGCCGCCCAATCGGGGAAGCGGTTGCCTAGCTCGGCCCATTTCGTCCAGTCCACACCACCGAAGATGCGGAAGCGTTCCGGCGCGGCGGCTTTGAAGTGGTCAAGATGCGTCTGTAAAATATCTTCTCCCCAGCCGCCGTCCAAATCCACAAAAACGCGCACGTCCGCCTGATCGAGCAGATCGAGCAGTTCAGAGACGGGGCGAGTGTCCCACCCGCCGAATCCATCCAGCGACAGGTGATTGTGAGCGTCAATCACGGAAAAGCGCGGGCGAGAGACCTGCGTTTCGTGCGTGACCAGCTTCGGCTTTGGTTTGAAGTCCGACAAATAGAGGGGTGAAAGCGTTTCGTCCTGCTTGATAACTGCCATAATCGGTATCCTTTCAGCTACACAACGGTGTTAAACCGCCAATACCTCAATACCCAGTTCACACAGTGCCGACAAAAAGTCGGGCGGCGCGAGATCATCCGTAACAAGGGTGTTGACCACCTTCAGCGGAGCGACAAGCACGCTGGACGTGCGCCCGCACTTGGTGTGGTCGGCCACAACAATGACGTGACGGGTGATACTCAGTATCTTGCGGTCTGTC
>JARKOK010000089.1 GCA_029975765.1 Aggregatilineales bacterium | reverse complement strand
CCTGAATCGCAATGACAGCGCGGATGCCAACGAAGGCGTGCAGGGGATGTCGGTGCGACTGCTGGATGCGACGACCAATCAGCCGCTGGCTGCCGGGCTGACGGACGCAAGCGGCTTCGTCACGCTGCAAGCGCTGACCACCAATGCCGTGACCGTCGTCGTGCCATACCTGGGCGAGACCTTCAACGTGCGATCCGCGCGCGGACGGGCACAAACGGCGCGCTGGACGCTTCTGCTGGAGGCGGGCACACAGCCGGGGTTGATCCCATGACCGACACGAAACGTCCCACCTTCTCGATAGTTCTCGCCGGACTGATGGTGCTGGCAGCGGTACTCGCCTGTGGCGCAGCGACGGCGGGCAATGTCCGCATCCGCGACCTGCCGCAGTTCATCTGCGCCACCAGTACGCCGCTGGCGACCCATACGCAAGCACCGACGCAGGCGCAGCCGCCCATTTACAGACCCCCTTCCGGTTATGCCACCTATACCCCGGTGCCGGGCTGCACCTGGAACGGCTCCGTCTGCGCGACGAATACGCCCTATCCGGGCGGGAGCTACAGCACACCGGGCTACTATGTCCCCGGCGCGACCAGTACGCCACGTCCCACCCATACTCCGTGGCCGACACCCACGCCTTACGTCCTGACCGGGCGCTTCTTCCTGGGCGCAGATGTCTATACCGGCGGTTTCGAGTCGGAAATCAGCCTGCGCCTGCGGATCGAAAGCGTCACGGTCTATCCGCTGGATGCCGCGCGTCAGGTGATCGCCTGGCAAATTGAAATCGAAAACGTCGGGCAGGTGGTGTACGCCACCATCCCCGGCGGGCAGGTGTTCGTCGCCGAGGTGAATGCGGATGGTACGCCGCGCAGCGGGCAGTGGTGGGCATCGGCGGAAGCGGCGCACGCTGCCGGGATCGCCTTGCTGCCGGAGGCGCTGGATGTGCTGGAAGTGCAGCCGGGACAGGTCTACCGCCTGACCCTGACCGCGTTCACGCCCATCGGCGAACCGGTTCGGTTTGGCTGGGTGCTGGATCCGCTGGCGGATGGGCGCGACGGCGACCTGGTGGGCGGCAATGTCGCCTACTGGGCGAACGATGTCAGCGCCGAATGTGCCATCAACCCCGGTTCGGGTGTCATCGTGCCAACACCCAGTGCCCTCGCTCCTACGCCTACCGCTTCACGGACGCCGCAGTATCCGCCCTGGTGTACCTGGTGCGGGCAATAGGCAGGAGGCGAGCATGTTAGACGGCGCGATTGTGGTTCCTGTAATGCAGATGCTCTACAGTTTCCTGTACGAGGCAGCCGCTGTCCTGTGGGGCTTGCAGCGGGCGGTGCTGCTAACCGGCTACGTCGTGATGGCGATCACCGATTGGCTGATCAACCAGGCCTTCACGCCGCTGCTGAGTTCGCTGGGCGCACAGACCGAGGTCTTTCTCGGTCCAGTGTTCACCATCGCGCTGCTGGTGCTGGCGGGCACTTACCTGATGGGCGTGTTCCTGCGGATTCGCGTGGTCGAGTTCAAGAGCGCGGTGGTTTGGTTCCTGGTGGCGCTGCTGCTGTTTCAGGGTAGCCCGCAGCTCTACCAGGGTGTCGAGGAAATGCGGCGCGGCATTGCTGGCGCGTTCTACGAGGAAGGGCTGAGCCTGCTCAGCGAAGGCGGCGGCGCGCTGGCGGCGCTGGATCAGGTCGGCAGCGGGTCGGAAGCCGACATCCCCACGCCGACCAACCAATTTGGAGCGTTTCTGCCCAGCGACCAGTACGTGGATGGCCTGGATGTGGCGATGAGTTACCTCGGCGCGGATGCCTATGACGTGATTGCGCCGCCCAATCCGCCGCATCCGATTGAGCGTCTGCCCTGGTCGTATCTTGCGCCAGCGGGCTACTTCGATTTTGCCACCAGCGGGGCGTTCTTCGGCGACCTGTCGCGTGAAGCGCGTGAAGCATCGCTGGCACGCGCGATACAGGGCATCGCCCGGCTGTTCATGGGCGGCTTCATTTCCGTCTTCGGGGTGCTGGAGCAGATCATCCACCTGGCGCTGGCGATTGCGATGGGACTGGCGTTTGCCTCCGCCTTCATCGCCATCCTGTTCGCCTTCTTCAAACACACCGAGGTGCTGGTGTGGAGTGTGCTGAATCTGGTGATCGAGTTGTTCGTCCAGTCGGTGCTGATGTCGCTGTTCCTGTCGCTCATCATCAGCTTTGTGCTGGTAGGGGCGGTCACGGGCAACGCGGTGGTCACACTCGGCACCGTGCTGGTCGGGCTGGTGCTGGTCTTCATCCTGCTGCTGGCGGCGTTCAAGGCCATCTGGAACGGCATCAACCGGCTGTTCGGGGCGATGGGACAGGTGACGGGTGGGACGATGCTGTCCCCCGGCGGTGTCGCCGCAAGCGCAGCCGGGATGGCGACTGGTGCGGCGCTGGGGGCTGCCGGCGGCGCGATGGCGCTGGCGACGGGCAGCAACCTGACGCAGGCGGCGGGCATCGCGCTTGGCAACAACCCCACGCTGTCGCGCGCCGCCTACATGACCTCGATGCTGCCCGGTCTGCGGGAGACGCGCATCGGGCAGTTCGCGGGTGAGTTCACCGAAGGGGCGATTGCGCGTTCAGCGTTGGGACCCATCGTTGGCGGCGTTGTTATTCCACCCCGTCGCGCCGATGCCCAGCGCGCGGCAGCCAGTGACCCGGCAGAAGCGGTCAGCGACTATTACCATCCCCGCTCGGAAAAGGCGCGTGAGGTGCGTATGGAACGCGCCTTTGGCGCGGCTGCGCCGCAGATGGCGCACATCATGGACTCGCACAGCGAAGATGAATTGCTGGAGATCGTTTCAGCGGTGAAAGCCGTCCGCGCCGCCAACCCAGCGCTGCCCGCCAGCAGCCCGGCTTTTCAGTCGGCAGTAGCGCAGCGCCTGCCTGATGAAACTACCCGCGCGTTTTCAGCAGAAGATCTGCGGCTGGTCATTACCGCTGCCGGCGCGCTGCCCGCTGAGCGCGAGCGTCTGGGGCGTGACAGTTCCAGTGAGCCACCTGTCACTGAGCGCGCAGTACGTGATTACTACGCTGCGCCCGATCGGGCAGCCGCTTATGCCGGATTGCAGAATGCCATTGGTTCGACTGCCGCCCCGGAGGTGGCCCGCGTCCTGGATGCCCACACCGAAGATGACATGGCCGAAGTCGCTGCCGCCATTCGCAATTTGCAGACGACCCAGCCCAACCTGAGTCCGAATTCAGACGAGTTCCTGCACGCCCTCAAAACACAGTTGGTTGGCGCGACTTCTGCCCCATTGAGTACCGACACGCTGCGGACGCTGACACGCGGCTTGACCGCCGATACGGGGCAGCAGGTGATCGACCTGCCGTCGCTGGCACAGGCGATTGGCGCAGCGGTCGGCGGCTACCGCCAGACCAACGGCGCTGCGCCGCTGTCCTTTGAGCAGGCCGCCTCCACCGTCGCGCAAAGCGCGGGACTGCCACCGGATCAGCACCATCCCTTCGGCAGCCATACCGCCGCTGTCGGGCACTTTGTTTCGCAAGCCGTTGCGCTCAACCTGACCCCACAGCAGGCGGCGCAGGTGGTCGTGGATGTGCGCCAGGGCGGACATCTCCCGGACGGGCTGTGGGATGCGTTGCGCTCTAGCCCGGCGCAGCGGAGCGGCTCGCCCGATGAACTTAACGGCGCTCTGCGTTCGCTGGAAGCGGCTGCGCGTGCCCTACCGCGTGGAGTCGTCACGGGCAGCGTCCAGCCTACATCCGTTCCGGCAGTTCAGCCGACGGCCATTCGCCCTGAGATTCAGGCAGGGGCGGTGATGACCGCGCTGGAAATGGAAGGCGAGGTATGACGCGCAGCGAGGGTGACAAACTGCTGGCGCAGTGGGATGCGGTCCCGACCGAGCGCCAGGACTACTACCGCCGCGTGTATCAGCGGGAAGTCCGCGCGGCGGGTGCCAGCACCGACGATGCCGCCGAACTGGAAGTGCTGCGCCGCCTGATCGATGCCTACCGCGAACAGGCGCTGGTGCCGGTCGGGTCGCGCTGGGCGAGTGTGCCGGAGCGGGTGCGCGCGGCTGCCCGGCGGGGCAAGCCGCTGGATGCGCCGGAGGCACACAGTGATGTCACTCGTCCTTCAGGTCCGCCGAAAGTGCTGGCACTGCTGCTCCTGCCGCTGGCTGGACTCTTGCTCTTTGGTCTGTTCTCACTGATTGGAGGAACTCGTGATGAAGCGGACACGCTCGCCGCCCTGACCACCCCAACCGAAACCCTCACGCCGACGCCGGAAATCAGCCCAACCCCGACTCCGCTGGCGCTGGAAGAGTCCGACCCGGTGATCCGGGCGGGGGATGGTGGACGGCGTCGCAATTACTACCCCGTGCTGCTGCAAGTCCACCCGGCAGACGGCAGCGCGCCGCGCGTGTTCGTGGTGCAGGCGCGCGCCGTGCAGACCGCCGATTGGCAGTTCGATCCCAATCCCGATGTCGCTTCCTGGGTGTCGGGTCTGCTGGTGCGTCCGGTGTTGGGACTGCCCTTCAGCCCGGAGAACCGCGATCTGCTGACAGCGCTCGCGCCCGGTGCGCGCTTTGCACTGCAAATGAATACCGGGGCTGTCCTGGACTTCACCTACCGTGACACCCGCCAGGTGGCACGGCAGGAGGCAATGATCTTTGCCCAGGTCGAACCAGGTCTGGCGCTGGTGCTGATCGGCGAGACCGACCCGGAAGGTGCGCTGACCGAAACGCGCTGGGTCGTAACGGCTGCCTATCCAGTGGAGCAGGAAGTCGAGCGCCTGCGCGCAGGCGAACTGGCGGCAGTCATCGCGCCGGGTGAGAGCGGCGCAATCACGGGACTGGAGGATGTGCGTATCGCAGTGGTCGGTACGGCGTTAGCGACCCCGGAAGGGCTGCCACCCGATCTTGCCTATGCGCGGGTCGATCTGGAGATCATCACCGGCGCGGCAGGGCTGCAAACCAGCGGCGTGAACTGGACGCTGAAGGATGCTGCTGGCAACCGTTTCAACCCCGATGCCCTGGCTTCGGCGCAGGGCGCATTTGGCACGCTGCCGGGAAATATCCCTCCGAACACGGCCTTGACCGTGACTCTCGGTTTCCTCGCCCGGCATGACCTGACCGATGCCCGACTGCTGGTCGGCGTCGGCAGCGATACGACGGCGTTCGCCGTCGGCTTCACCCTACCGCCTGAACCCCCAACCGTTGAAGGGCTGGATGTGCAGGTGCGGCGGGTCAGCACGGACGCAACGGCGGTCTATGTTGAGGCGCGCGTGTTCAATCCCCAAGCCAGTCCGGTCGCGCTGGAGGCGCTGGAAAACGGGCTTGTCCTGGGCTACGCGCCGCTGCCGCTCGGTCCGCAGTCGCCGCCCATCGCGGGGGAACTGCCCGACTCCGTCGGTGCCAATGCGGCTTTCGATCTGGCGCTGACCTTCGCCTACAACGGCGAACCCTATGGGCGGCTGTTCCTGCTGGGGCGTGAGTACGCCCTGCACATCGCCGAAGGGAGGTGATGCCCATTTCTACTTTTTTCTGGGGCACCGATAAATCAGACACGTGAAGGAGACGACAGATGGGTGACTTAGGGACAACGATTGAAGGTTTTTTCACCGAGTTCGAGGCGCTGCTGCTGCTGGTCAGCGGCAGCCTGGCGGTGATCGGCGTGATCGGGTTGGCGATCCTGTATCTCGGCTCGTCATGGCCGCTGATCTCTGACTGGAAGCGCGACAATCCCAAAGCCGCCAGTCAGGTGACGATTGGTCTGCTGCTGCTGATCTTCGTCGGCGGCGGCGGGCTGGCGACGCTGGGGATTGGGGGATGAAGGTCTACCAACCGATGAGAGGGCATTGCGATTGCCAGTGTCCTCTTGGAAAGGAGGTTATCCATACCGATGGCAGCACACTTTAAATCCAACGTCCGGCTGCGCGAGGAGAAAGGCTTCGGCAGCATCTCGATGAAACGCCTGATCTTCTGCGGCGTGGGTGCAGTGCTGATCTTCATGCTGCTGCGCCTGACTCCGCTCGCTGGACTGTCGCTTCCAGCGTTGATCGCGGTTTTTGCCGGGCTGCTGATCCTGTCGGGCGCGCCGGGAGGTCTGCCGCTGTGGCAGCGGGTGCTGCTGGGCTGGCGCGGCGGGATTGTCCTGCGCGCTGCCAAACGGCGCGACGGGCTGGGTGCGCAGATGGCGCAGGTGTTGAGCCTGAACCCGGCAGCGGCCTACCTGCGCGGAGAACGCCTGTTTGCCGCTTCAATGCAGTCCGTCGATGGCGATCTGGGCGAATGGATCTTGTTTGCCAGCCTGGAGGAGTTAGAAGGCGCGGGCGGGCTGCGGTTGGTGGAATGGGAAGGGAGACGCGATGGCGGCACGGCTGCGGCGCGGTGAACACCGCGTCCCGCGCACGGTTCTTATCGAACCCTTCGACATCGTGCTGCATGGCACACCGGAAGGGTTACAGGCGCTGCAAAATCGCTTCAGCCTATGGCTGCGCGGCTTGCAGGGTCCCGCCCGTTTCGTCACCTGGCAGCTGCCCGCTGATCTCTCACCGCGCATCGAAACGGTGAAAGCGCAGGCACAAACAGATGTCGAGCCGAGACGGGCAGCGCTGTTGATGGAATACCGCCGCCACTACGAACTGCTGCAGCAGGAGGCGGATTATCAGCGTGCCATCTGTGGGCTGGCGGTCTGGCTGGATGCCAACGAAAGTGGGCGAACACTGGCGCGGTCGGTGTCTGGCTCATTCGACACCACCGCCGTTGAAGCACCGTGGCCCGCGCTGTTCCAGGGTGACTACGAACTCTGTGAACCGGGCGGCGGCTATCGCGGCTGGCATCTGGCTCCGGCAGGCCGTCCCGGTGGGCGGCCTTATTTCGCCTTCCTCTCCAGCTACCAGTTTCAGCCGACGGTCTGGGATTTTGGTCGTCCGCTGGCGCAGCTGCTGCGAACCGATTTCCCGCTGGCGCTGTGCGTGGAAATCCCCAAGACCTGGGATCGCAATGATGCCATCAACGAGATCGAGAGCGTGGTGCAGGCCTATTCGGTGCATCTGGCGACGACACGCGGTGAGGACAGCCGCTCGGTCAAGAAGGTGATCGACTGCCGTCAGGCACTGGAAGAACTCAATCTCGGCGATTCTCTCCACGACGTGCAGATCATCATCGCCATCGCCGCCCCGGATCGCAAGACACTGAAGAAGCGTGTGGACGAGGTCATGCACCTCGTCAAACCCTGGTTTCTGCTGCGGGCGGAGATTGGCGAGGCGCAGTCGGAAGCGGCGAAATTCTTCACCACAGCCGCATCCAAGGACCTCCTCATCCCGCATACCACCTGGCCGCTGGTCTCGCGCGAACTGGCGCTGCTGTTCGCGCCGCTGGGCTATCGCAAGCTGGCGGGGCTGGAAGGGACGCTGCGTGGGGAGGCGGCAGGCGGGCGCTATCCCGTTTTCCACAACTCGTGGCGTGATCGGCGGGCAACGCATGAAGTGTGGGTGGGCGTGAGTGGGTATGGGAAGACATTCGCGCTCAACTGCCTGCTGACCCGCCAGTACGCCGAGGAAGGCGTGCCCTTCACGCTGCTCGAACCGATGGGACACGGGCGGCACGTCGCCGAAGCCTTTGGGCTGCCCTGGTACGTGATGAGCGCACAGCACACCTGCCTCAATCCCCAGGATGTGATGTTCCCGACGCTGGTCGAGCAGAAAGCGCACACCATCCGGCTCTACGAAACCCTGTTGGGGCGGCAGCTTTCGGGTACACAGAAAGCGAACCAGGAACGCGCGCTGCTCGGCGAGGCGCTGGAAACCCTTTACAGCGGCTTCACCGATTTGATGGCGGTCACGCCGGACATCGCTCCCTTGACCGAGACGGTCTGCGATGTCCTGAGCGGGCTGGGCGACAAGCCGCACATCCAGCAGATCGCCCGCGACCTGTCTGACGAAATCGCGGGCTTGTGCACGGGCAAAGGCCCGTGGGCGGCCTTCGTCAACGGACCGACCAACCTTGACCTCTCGTCGCGCTTCAAGGCCCAGCCGCAGGTCTTCTCTTTCCACGAGATGGAGCAGGATCCGATCATGCTGGCGATAGCCTACACCCAGGTCTTGAGCGCGATCCGCCGCGACAGCCTGTCCGACGAGCAGCCGCGCATCATCGCTGTCGATGAGGTCTACCGCCTGATGCGCCATCCGTCGCTGCTCGACTTCCTGATTGAAGCGGCGAAGACCTTCCGCACGCGCCGAAAAAAGCTGGTGGTGATTGATCAGCAGATGAGCGTGTTCCTCGAACAGAAAGCGCGGTTGGTGTTCGAGAACTGCCCAATCCGCGTGATCTTCAACCAGCGGCAGGGCTTGAACGTCTTCCACGAGGATGCCGCCTTCCAGCATTTCAATGCCCAGCACCGCGAGATCATCGCCAATCTGCCGCGCTTTCACTTCCTGCTCGACGTGCAGGAAGAGGGCATCTGGTATCTCTACAACCGCCCCTCCGAAGGGGAATTCTATCGTTTTCGTATGACGTGAAGCATAAAGGAGCTTTTGTCATGAGTGACATTTCCGCGAATCAGAACGAATTGGACGACCAGAGTGCGATTTACTACTTTGCCAGCGGCATCAATCCCGGCGAGGGGCCGCTGGTCGAACTCACCAAGTCTTGGGCCGAAGGACAGCAAACGCTGATCGTCGGGCGCTACGACCAGTTCCAGGATGCGCTGGATGCCGAGATGGAACTGGTTGAGCTGAAAGCCGATCAGGGGTTAGAGGCTGCGATGCGCGAGGCAGAACGCGGTGCGGTAGGGGCGGGCGAACTCGACCCGACACGCCCCGATGGACGGCTGTTCACCGAAGGCCCGCCCGATCCCTTCACCACCCTGCGGGAGCAGGAACTTCAGGGCTTGCACTACACCTACGATATCGTCGCGCAGCCGCAGGGGACGGTGGAACTGCAAAGCATCAAGACCTGGGAAGTCGATGGCGAACACGGACTGCAATCGCTGGCGCTGGGCGAGTATGACCGCTCCAGCGATGCCCGTGCCGAACAGGAAATGCTCCAGACGCTGGGCAAAGAACGGGGATTGGAGGCGGAGATGCGCGAGGTCGAACGCATCGCCGTCGAGAACGGCGTGCTGGATGATGAGCGCGCCGATCCGCGCCTGTTCACCGAAGGCCCGCCCGATCCCTTCAAGACCGAACGTCAGGAAGAACTTGAGGCCAATATGGGCTACTACTTCCGCGCGGGTCCGGCGCTCGATCAGGGCGAGACGGTTGAGGCCTACAGCCTCAATCTGGTCAACGTTGAGCGCGAGGGCGCAGCATATCGTTTCTCGCAGGTGGAATACCTGCGCGTCGAGGTGCAGGATGCCGGGTACGTTGACGATGCGGCGGGCAAATTCAACCACCTGATGGACGATCACGGGGTCGGACCAGCCGTGTCCGCCGCCAACACCTGGACGCGCGACCACGGCGCACAACCGGCGCAGGAATGGCAGGAGGTGGACGCGGCGCAGCTGGATCGTCAGCATCAGCCGACCACACCGACGGTGGAGATGGATATGCAGCCACTCCCGGCTGTCACCCGCGATGAGGTGGAGCTGTGAGGATGGCACGCCGCAATTCATCTCCCCTCAGCCCCTGGCAGGAACTGGAAGAGCAGGCCTATCACGCCTATCGCGAGTGGCCGCTGTTCCTCAAACTGCGCCTGCGCCAGCTGCGCCAGCATCTTCCCGCAGCGGCTTTTGCCAGCCTGTCAGCACGCCGCGAGGACGCCGCGCCGCCGGAGTCAGCGCCTGATTCGGTGGCTGAAGACATTGCCCTGCTCAAAGAGTATGGGCTGTTTGTGCCGGAGCGCATCCCCGATGGCTAAGAAACTGCTGATCGTCGAAAGCCCGGCGAAGGTCAAAACCATTCGCGGCTTCCTGGGCAACGACTTTATCGTCGCCGCCTCGTTGGGTCACGTCCGCGATTTGCCCGACCGTGAACTGGGGATTGAGCCGGGCAGCTTGCGCCCGCACTACGAGGTGCTGCCGGGCAAAAGCGAGATCGTCAGGCGGCTCAAGGGACTGGTGAAGGGGGCGGCTGTGCTGTATCTCGCCACCGATCCGGATCGGGAAGGTGAGGCGATTGCCTGGCATCTGGTCGAAGTCCTCAAGCCGCACTGCCCGGTCTTTCGCGTCACTTTCAACACGATTGCCGAAGCGGCGGTCAAAGCGGCGCTCCAGTCACCGCGACGCATTGACATAGCGTTGGTCAACGCACAGCAGGCGCGCCGCATCGTGGATCGGCTGGTCGGGTACGAGCTTTCGCCGCTGCTGTGGGGACGCTTTGAGGGCGAGAGCCTCTCCGCCGGGCGCGTACAGACGGTTGGACTGCGGTTGGTGGTGGAACGTGAACGGGCGATTCAATCTTTCCAGCCAGAAGCATACTGGACGCTGGATGTGGATGTTGAAGCGCGCGATGGGACATTCACGGCGCGGCTGATGCGCTGGCGCGGCGCAGAGGTTGCCCTGAAGGATGAAGCGACCACACGCGCGATCATGACCACGTTGGGCGCTGCCCATTTTTCAGTGCAGTCCATCGCCCATCGGGAGAAAGCGCGTCATCCGCTGCCACCCTTTACCACCAGCACCTTGCAGCAGGCGGCATCCACACTGCTGGGCTTCGCCCCCGAAAAGACCATGCGGCTGGCGCAGGAACTTTACGAGGGGGTTGACCTGGGTGGCCGGCATTTCGGTCTCATCACCTACCTGCGAACCGATGCGGTTCAGGTCGCGCCGGAGGCGCAGCGCGCCGCCGCCGACTTCATCCGCGCTGCCTATGGTGATGCTTATCTGCTGCCGAAGCCGCCCAGCTATAAAGCGAAGCAGTCCGCGCAGGAGGCGCATGAAGCCATTCGCCCGACCGAGGTCACACGCGTACCGGATGGGGTGAAAGGGGCATTGTCCGACGACCTCCACGCGCTGTATGCCCTGATCTGGAGCCGCTTCCTTGCCAGTCAGATGGCAGCGGCGCAGTTTGCCGAAACGATGGTTATGGTCAGTGCCGATGATGCCGCCGTGTTCCGTGCCAGAGGGCGTACACCGTTGTTCGAGGGATTTTTGCGTGTCTACGCCCATGAGGAGGAAAAGGCTGACTCAGGGGACAACCCTGACATCAAGCCGCTGCCCGAACTGCGACAGGGCGAAGGGCTGCTGCTCACGGGCTGGAGTCCGGTGGAGCGTTTTACCCGTCCGCCGGGACGCTACACGGAAGCGTCGCTCATTCAGGCGTTAGAAACACAGGGCATCGGGCGACCTTCCACCTACGCCAGTACCCTTGCCACCCTCAAAGCACGCGGCTATATCGAAGTGGGCAAAGACCGCAAACTGCTGCCGACCGTGCGCGGCGCGGTCATCTGTGAGTTTCTGATCACGCAATTCGCCGATCTCTTTGCCTATGACTTCACGGCGTGGCTCGAAACTGAATTGGACGCCATTGCCGATGGTAGCGCCGATTGGGTGGCAGTGCTGCGCCGTTTCTGGCAGACCCTTCAGCCGCAGCTTCAGACGGTTGCGGCAGTTCCCACAACATCCCCAAAGCAGCCGTCAACGGTGGGCGAAGTCTGTCCCGAATGTGGTCAGCCACTGAGGCAGCGCACAGGCAAAAACGGCTCATTTTTCGGCTGCTCAGGCTATCCTGACTGCCGCTACACCCGTCCGCTGGAAACTGCTAACACCACTCACCGTTCATCTTCTAAACGGAGGAAGTCACGATGACGACGATTTTACCCGATCTGGGCGGACGCAGTGCAAACTACTGCTTTCGTGCAGGCCCGGTCTTGAATCCGCCCCACATCACTGACACTGCGCCTGATACCTACAGCCTGGATGTGGTGCGCTATCACGAAAACCCCGATGGTTCCCTGCGTTTTGAACATCTCGAACTGATGCGGATGCAGGGGGAAGATGGGCGTGCCTACATAGGGGATGCTACCGAAAAGTTCAATCGGATGCTGGCGGAGGTGGGACCGGAACGCACCGAACGCGCCGCCAAAACCTGGGGGCGTTTACATGGCGCGCATATCCAGGATTGGCGGGAAATCAGCGAAGATGACCTGTTGCCGGAGCGCGCTCAACCGCCGAAGTTCCATGATCATGAAATAGCGTAAGATCAGGATGCCTTGCTTTCTAAATATCGCTCGAAAAGCCAGGTAAACAGCGCATCACGAAACGACTCGTTGTCGCTCACGAGACGATAGAAATTGAAGTTCGATTTGTAGACATCCTGAATGACATCGCCTGCGACATGCTCAAACGTCAGCCGCACTTTGTCAATGGGGTTGACTCTGAGGCTGTCGCTCACTGCGCCACTCTGGGCAATTTGCTCTTGCACATATTCAATCGTCACTCGGTCTGCTTCGGTGAGTTCCACGCCAAAACGTTCGTTGAGTTCCTGAAGAATGAGCGACAACGCCTCACGCGGATCGTCATTTCGGAATCGACCCGTTACACCCGACAGCGGATCGAGGTTGGGATCACCATGATCGGGCGTATAATTGCCGCTGCCAGTTTGCCGGATGCGATACGACTCGATGTCGATGCTGTGCAGCACTTCGAGCGGGAGTTCATCGCGCTCAATAGGCAGCTTACGACGCAGAAATCTGGCGAACACATACAGTTTTTCGAGATCAGCATCTTCAAACGGCAGGATTTGCGACAGAAAAGCATACTGCCGGATGTAATCCATCAGCTTGCTGCGAAAATCCCCCTGAGCCTCTTCACTCAAGTCATTGAAACGTTCTACAACCGGATCAAGCGGCGCGTGCAGGCGGTCTTGTGTCGTGCCGGGCATGAAATAAAGCCGAGCAAAGTGATCGACTTCGACATCCGTGAAGAGTTCAAAGCTCTTGAGTTCGGTCTCACGATCATAAAGCAGATTGGGATCAGTGCTTTCGCTTAAGAGCGTGCGTTCATAATAGGGCGCGAAAGCCGCCTGAATATGATCGGCGTCGTTGGCGAAGTCCAGCACACAGGTGCTGCTCTTGCCCGGATGGGTACGGTTGAGCCGGGACAACGTTTGCACGGCGTGGACGCTGCTCAACAGCTTGTCCACGTACATCGTATGCAGCAGCGGTTGGTCAAAGCCGGTCTGGAACTTGTTGGCGACGACGAGGAAGCGATACTCATCCCGCTTGAACATCTCCGCCGTTTGCGTTTCGGGAAAGCCGTTCAGTCCAGCCTCGGTGTAACTGCCTGCGCCGTCTTTGACGACACCGGAAAAGGCGACCATCGCCTGATAGGGATGCCCACTTTTCGCCAGGTAGCTCCGCAACGCCAGAAAATAGCGCACCGCGTGCAGGCGCGACCGCGTGACGATCATCCCTTTGGCTTTGCTGCCGATCTGGTGAGCGATGTGGTTATGGAAATGCTCCACCATGATCTCGATCTTCTTGTCAATCGTATGGCGGTGGAGGTCGACGAAGCGGCGCAGCAGGGATTTGGCTTTGCCGCTCTCGTACTGCGGATCATCTTCGATGGTTTTGAGCAACCGCCAGTAGGCTTTATAGGTCGTGTAGCTTTCCAGCACGTCGAGGATGAAGCCTTCCTCAATCGCCTGACGCATACTATACAGGCTGAATGCCTCGTATTTGCCGTCGGGTCGCTTCGTGCCGAACAGTTCCAGCGTCTTGGGTTTCGGAGTCGCAGTGAACGCAAAGGTGCTGGTATTAGGCTGATGCTTGCGCTTCCGCATTTCCTCGACGATCACATCTTCATAATCCGGCGGGTCGTCGTCGCCTTCTTCGGCTTCTGCCTCATCCAGATCGGACGTTTGCAGCACCGCTTTCAGGCTCTTGACGCTCTCGCCGCTTTGCGAGGAGTGCGCTTCGTCGATGATGATGGCAAAGCGCTTGCCCTGAAGCTGACCGACTTCCGCCACGATCATCGGAAATTTTTGCAGCGTCGTGACGATGATCTGTTTGCCATCTTCCAGCGCCTGGCGAAGCTGACGCGAGGTCGCGTCAATGTTCTCTACCGTTCCCATCACCTGCTCGAACTGGCGCATGGTCTGCTGCAGCTGCCGGTCAAGGATGCGCCGATCTGTGATGACGATGACCGAGTCAAACACACGCTCGTCGCCGTCATTGTGCAGGGTAGAAAGCTGGTGCGCCAACCACGCGATGGAGAAGCTCTTGCCGCTGCCCGCGCTGTGCTGAATCAGATAACGCTGACCTGCCCCGCGTTCACGCGCATCGGCAATCAGGCGGCGTACCGCGTCCAACTGGTGATAGCGCGGGATGATGAGCCGCTTTTCGCCTGTTTTCTTGCCCTTGTCGTCTTCGACCTCGACCACCTGCACGAACTGATCGAGCAAATTCAGCACGCTGTCTTTCGTCCAGATGTCCTCCCACAGATAGGCGGTGGCGAAGTTATCATGGCGCGGCGGGTTGCCCGCGCCGTTACTGCGCCCGTGATTGAAGGGGAGGAAAAACGTCTTCTCGCCGTCCAGACGCGAGGTCATGTAGATCAGGTCGGGGTCAACCGCGAAGTGAATCAGGCAGCGCCCGAAAGCAAACAGCGGCTCACGCAGGTCGCGGTCACGCCTATATTGTCGCATGGCGTTTTGCACCGTCTGGGCGGTGAAGGGGTTCTTCAACTCGGCTGTAAATACCGGCAGTCCATTGATGAAGATCGCCAGGTCAAGGCTTTTGCGGTCTTTCTGGCTGAAATAAAGCTGACGCACCACGCTGAAGATGTTTGCCGCGTAGAGCCGCTGCGTCTCGGCGTTCAAGCCGCTGGCGGGGCGAAAGAACACCAGTTGAAAACGCGCCCCAACATCCTTGAAGCCCTTCCGCAGCACATCGAGCGTGCCGCGCTTTTCGATCTGCTCGCACAGACGGTACAAAAACTTGTCGCGGGCAGCTTCGCCATACTGCTGCCTGAGCTTTGCCCATTCCGTTGGCTGAGTGGACTGCACGAAGCGGATCACATCATCCGGGATAAGGCATAATTCCGGGTCGTAATCGGCGCTGGTGCGGCGCTCATAGCCATTGGCGGTGAGCAGATGCGCTTCTATTGCGGCTTCAAAGTTCTTTTCGGAGACATCAACCATATTTTGCTTACCAGACTTCTACAGTGAGGCGATCTACTTCCTGAAAATGGGCATCACGGGTGGCGAGGATTAACCCGTGTTCCATCGCGGCTGCGGCAATCCAGATGTCATTTTCAGGGATGGGGCGACCCTTTGCTTGCAGCGCCGTTTTGATCTGCCCGTACCCATCGGCGGTCTGTTCGGTGACAGGCAGCACCGTCGCCACATGAACAAACTCTCGAATGTTCTGGACGTTTTGAGCGACGCGCTGTGATTTGTACGCGCCGAAATACAACTCCCCAATAGTCGTGCTGGCAACATAGATGGTCACGCCCGTAAGTCGCCCCTGAATGGCAGCATCATTGTTGAAATAGCCTGCGACGATTACTGTATCCAGCAGATATTTAGCGCCAACTGTCCCAGTCAATGTTCTCGCAGCCTTCCTCAATCGCCTGCATCATCTCATCCACGTCGCCGGGGGCGAAGGTGAAGCGGTCACGCGCCGCCAACAACACATCACCGGGTGTACCGAGTGGCAGTTTCGACTGCCGCAGTTGGCGTGCCAGCGCCAGCAAATGCGCCTGTTGGTCGGGTGTCAGGTGGTCAATTTCCTCTAAGATTTGTTCGCGTACAGTGTCCATCTGGTCATTTCCTTTACTCTACGATACAACACACCGCTTCTGTCGGTCAGATTATGGCTGTTAACCGCCGATATGGACATCTAAGAATCTGAAAAATCGAACCAATCATGGTTAAGTGCATAACCGACAAAATTGCCGACTTGTATGATGATATGGGTGAAATCCTGCAAGGAGAGCAAGAAGCGCATCTTGTCCAAACGGATTGGATACTTCTCCAGTTCTTTGAGCTTATCGGCATGGTCGGGGTCGTTGTGAAAATACCGCCCGTTGATGTACAGATCAAGTACATAATCGGCTTTGAGATGTTCACGATCAACGATAAACGCCTCTAATCCCTTTTCTGCTTTCTGCCATTCTTCACGCGCTTTGCTCAAGAAACTGCGTTTATCCCCATACGCCGCTTTCAGGCGCTTATTTGCCGTAATGAATACATTGTAGACATAGACTGGTTCGTCCTGGCTTACAAAGTGTCGGAACGTCAGGAGAAAAGATCGTAAGTCATCCTCATCAGGTTCTTGTGCTTCAACCGAAACACCTGCTTCAATACCCCATTTAATGCGCGGATTATAGTTGTGAAGCTGGCGCTCTCGCATCATGCGCGTATCAACAAGCTCCTGAACGCGCTCTACAAACATCTGTAACTGACGTTGATCGGATACTTTGGTTTTTGCTTTTCGTGCCAAAACTATTATGCTCCCCGCACGTCAATCTTACCCGTGACTGCTGCCGAGATGAGCGCCGCCCGGTACTCTTGCAGGCGTTCGATAGTTTCTTCGGCTTTGGCAGTTAAACGGTCAATATGCCTGGTTTCATTTTCAATATAACCAAGTATCTGCTCACGTTCGCTTTGGGGCGGCATAATCACCGGGAACTCACTCAGGTTACGTGACGAGATCGAAGCCAGATTGGTACTCTGCTTTGAATTTATCATAAAGTAAAATCGTGCATATTGGGCAAGCGTCAGCGTGGTGATCCAGAGTGAGAGACTTTGTTGATAGGGACGGACTGCGAATACATGGTTTTGATGCAGACAGGGTTCAATCTGCCCCTGCCAGACCGCGCCGCGCCCTAACTTATCATAATCGCCACCCTCGTTCATCAGAACATCGCCAACTTTCAAGCAATAACGCTCAATTTCGCTTACTGTGACCTCGATTTCAGCAACGTCTGATAGGTCTATGTGTCCTGCTTGCACATTTGCGACACGCAGATAAGGCAGTTCTACCGTTTTTACGCCTTCAAACTTGCGCCCTTTGGCAACGCCACTCCGAACATCTGCGACGAACTTCAGACGTTGAACCTGCCAGTGAGCAGGAATAGTGTCTACCCACTCAATCCCGCTGTCCTTCATCGGCGCGTCGGGATTCAGCCCCTTCGTGACGGCGTGGCTGATGATGGCGCTGCGCTTTTCGTGCAGGGCGGCGATCAGTTCGCGCTTTTTGGCGATCAGCGCGTCAATCTTCGCCGTCTGGCGGTCAAGGAAGGCGGCGATGGCGTATTGTTCATTTTTAGGTGGTAGGCTGACAGGGTAATCAGCGATGAAATCAGCCCGGACCCGCTTTTGACCCGCAGCACCTTGCATCATTGCAATACCCGGTGATCTAAAGCTTGTAGAACGAGTCAGGTAGTAAATGAACTCAGAAATGACTTGAGATTTGATTCTGAGTACGTAAAGCTCGGTTGTGCCAAATCCGATCCCATTTACAAGCCCTTTAACCAGAGCGCCTTTCCCATTTTCAAAGCAAGGCGTTATCTTGGCAATAATGACATCATCATTACGAAAGTAGGTGTATCCACTGCCTACGGCATCAAGTTCACGGATTTCACTTAAATCCAATTCCCCATTCTCGCCTATGCTTTCCATCGGCAAGAAAGACACTTCCATGTCTGTTGGAGCATTTGACAGCCCGGATTTACTCGGATTTATTTCACACAGAAGTTTAAGCCGAACAGTATCCCAATGTGCGGGAATCTCGCCCAACCACTCAACCCCGCTGTCATGGTAGGCAGGATACATCTGATAGCGGGCAACGACCATCGACTCAAGAATTTGCTGGGCTTCGCGCTGGCGTACCTGCGTCATTCCGTCACCTCCCGCAGCATGTCGAGGATGTCGCGTTCCAGCCGTTTGATGTCCGCTTCAATCTCGGTCAGCGGGCGCGTCGGCTGGTACTGGTAGAAGTAGCGGTTGAAGTTGATCTCGTAGCCGACCTTGCCCACCTCGCCATCGCGGTCATCGCGGATGTCGGTATTGATCCACACCTCGCCCTGAGCAAAATACGGCTGCACCTCGCGGCTGAAATAGTCGTAAATCGACTCGCGCAGCGGCACGCGCTCTACCGCTATCGGGTCTTCAATGTAGGCAGTGGTGTAGCCTTCCATCGCCTCGACCACAGGCAGCGGGATGTATTCGTAACCGCGCAGTTCGGAGTCGGCTTCCGGTCTGCCCTGTTTATCGCGGCAGATGTCGGCACCCTCGTCGCGCTCGCCCAGCGCCGCCAGAATCGCTTTGTGCAGGGCGGCGGACAGCTTCAAATCATGCTTTACCGCCGTCTGTTTCAGTACTCTCTCAAACGCAGCGCGACTCCTGAAGAGGTCGCCGGGTAGATCAGCCAGCATGGACAGGATGCGTTCCTGTTCAGCGCGTCCGGCAGCTTCCTCAGCCTCGCGTTCTTCGGGGTCGCGTTTTTTGCTTTTGGCGAGGTTCTGGAAGGTGGTTTGTTCGCGCAGCCGTTCGATACGCTCCGGCGTGGCGTGAAAGTTCAGCTTGAGCGGACGGTCAATCGTCACCTTGCGGTAGCCAAAGTCGATGGTCTCGAACACCTTCGACACGGTGGGGTCCACCTGGTCAAATTGGCGGTAAAGCGTCTGAATCTGGCGGATATTGTCCGGCGAGATTTCGCGCCGTTTCTGCCCCAGGCTTTTCCGCATCGGCGACCAGAACCCCGAAGCATCAATCAACTGCACTTTCCCGGCGCGGTGTTGTGGCTTGCGGTTGCTGAGAATCCAAATATACGTCGAGATGCCTGTATTATAGAAAAGTTGCTCAGGCAGGGCGATGAGGGCTTCCAGCCAGTCATTTTCCAGTATCCAGCGCCGGATTTCGCTCTCGCCGCTGCCCGCATCGCCCGTGAACAACGGCGAGCCGTTCATGACGATGGCGACGCGGCTGCCGCCTTCCTGAGGATCGCGCATTTTGGTGAGTATGTGCTGTAAGAAGAGCATCTGCCCGTCGCTGATGCGCGGTGTCCCTGCCGGGAAACGCCCATTAGCGCCTTTCCCCGCTTCCTCTAATACGGCTTCTTCATCCTGCTTCCAGTCCTTGCCGTAGGGCGGGTTGGCGATCATGTAGTCGAAGCGGAGGGCAGAATGATGATCGTGGCGCAGGGTGCTGCCGAACATAATGTTCTCGGCATCGCGTCCATCGGCGCTTTTCATGTAAAGATCAGATTTGCATACGGCAAAGGTTTCCGGGTTCACTTCCTGACCGAAAAGTGCGACATTGGCAGCGGCATTGATGCCCATGATACGATCTTTGGCGACAGTCAACATGCCACCGGTGCCGCAGCACGGGTCATACACCAGTGCCACATAAGCAGGCTCTGCCAGCCGTTCGGCTTCGTCCAGGAGCAGCAGTTCTACCATCAGTTGGATGACTTCACGCGGGGTGAAGTGTTCGCCGGGGTTCTCGTTCAGCGCCTCGTTGAAGCGGCGAATCAGTTCCTCAAAGATGTAACCCATTTCCAGGTTCGAGACGCGATCTGGATGCAGATCAATTTTACGGAACTGCTCCATGACTTTGAACAGCAGCCCGGCTTCATCGAGTTTGGCAATCGTGTTGTACAGGTCGAACTTTTCCAGCACCTCGCGCATGTTGGGGCTGAAGCCGTTGATGTAATTGCGGAGGTTGCGCGCAAGCTGCCTGGAATCACCCAGCAGCGAGTCGAAGTCGTAGTTGGAGGTGTTGTAAAAGGCGAACCCAGATGCTTTTGTCAGCAGCGCATCGCGGTTTTTCAACCGTTCATCAATGCTGGCGTAAACCTCGCGCACTTGCGGGCGTGTAGGGGCAAGCACACTATCAATGCGGCGCAGCACCGTAAACGGCAGAATTACATCCTGATATTTGCCACGCTTGAAAACGTCGCGGATGAGTTCGGCGATTGACCATAGAAAATTAACTTTTTCGCTAAAATTATTCATATCATACTGTCCGGTTGAACGTGAGCAAGCGTGGCGGGGCGAACCCCTCATTTTACCATAGTACCGCATTTCACAGTCGATTACCGTTAAAATTGGTTACAATCGGATCTCAGATTGGCGGTGTTTCACTCGGAAAGGCATATAATAGATGAAATAGGAGATGTGAGTTCAGGCTATGGCAAGGGAAGAGCAGCGATTAATCTCAACCGTTAACCAATATCTGGGCATCAACGCCCATCTGCACAGCCATTTCCTGCATTCGGAAACCGAAGGCTGGGAGGAGTTTCACAGCAGCCACATCACCGACCTGACGCGGGCGATGAATGCCTACCTACCGGAAATGGGCTACATCGCGCGACAGGAACGCTCGCTGCAAATTCGCCACTTCGACGAATCCATCTCCCCGATCTCGGATGTGTTGATTAGCGACCTGTCACGACCAAGTGCTACCCCTCGCGCCTTTGCCGTGCCACAGGCACAAACCGCGCTGAATGTGCCTGCCTCAACCCTGTTGGAACGTGAGCCAGTCGATGTGAAACGCCCAACAGCGATCAAGATTTATGAACTGCCGGAGGATGCAAGCAGTCAGCGCGAAAAGCCCGTCGCCTGGATTGAACTGCTGTCCCCATCCAACAAAGCCGGTTCGGGCTATGCCAGTTACATCGCCAAACGCGAGGCGCTGCTGGCGAACTGGCTGGTATTCGTCGAAATCGATTATCTGCATGGAGTCTCGACTACCTTAGAAACCGTCCCCGATTACCGCCCACCGGGACGCGACCAGAAGCCCCGTGATGAGGCGCATCCTTACCACCTCTGGCTAATTGACCCGCGCCAACCGCCGGATGATCCCCAGAGCGGCGCGATTGCGGCATTCGATGTGGATCAACCCATTCCCGCGTTCAGCATTCCGCTCAACCGGGGGGAGTACCTGACCTTTGATTTCAATGCGGTCTATCACCAGACCTTCCGGGCGCAGCCAGCTTTTGGTTTTGCTGTAAACTATGCCGCTGCACCCGAAGAAGTAGAGCGGGATTACAACCTGCGCGATCAGACGGCGATTGCCGCGCGGATGCTGACGGTGCAGAAATTGCAGCGTGAGGGCATCAATCTTGCTGATGGACCGTACCCGATTGACTCCAACCTGCTTGACAGCCTGCGCCGTCGCTCGAAAGTGGTGCGGCAGGTGTTAACCTCCGATGATCTTACGCCCACAAACTCGCTTGATCTTGATCTGGAATAGGCGCTAGAAGCGATCTTTTTCCGTCGGGAAGTAGGTGCTTCTGAAGTTGAACATCTCGGGTTGGGGACTGTGACGGATACCCTCGTACAGTCCGCCCGTAATCCGGTTCAAGCCTTTGTGCAGCTTCTCCCGAATATACCCATCGTCCTCATGCGCCAGCAGCAGGATCGCGGCGTGAGTCAGGTAATCGACAGCGGCGAGCAGTTCATACGCCATACGACCCTGCCACGAATGCACACCGTTCGCGTGCGCCGTAGCGGACTTGAGATCGTCCAGCCCGCTGTAAGCCCGCAGCATCGCTTTGGCTGTGGACTCGAAGTCATCGATTCGTACACCATCCGGCGCGAACAAGCGCAGGAAGTCGCGGATGGCATCGACGGTATGAAACGAGAGGAAGTGCTGCCCGCAGCGGACAGCAAGCGTGTGCCACGCACCCATGTGCAGCGAGTGACCGCACAGCTCGAACGCGGCATTCTGGACAGCGACCAATAGATCGGCCACACGCTCCTCATCCCGGTCTGCGTTCAGATTGGAGGCAACGAATTCGGCAATCGCCGTGTAGCGAGCATTCTCAAAGCGGTCATGATATCGCTGCGACGCAGCGGCATTCGGGTCTTGAGTCATGAGATTGTCCCTTCAAATGGCTAAAAGATTTGACTGAAACTGATGGTATGCACGGATCGGTGAATGAGTTTTGATGGACTTGGTCACGTGAGCGCGTGATGTGCCAGCGTAGCGTATTGAGGAAAAGGACGAACTACCAATCGAGACTGGCAATCCGCTACTGAAGCGCCTCGAACCAGATGCCGCTGAAGCGCGCGATTTCACCGTTGTCAAGGAACCTGACGAACATCGTATGGATGCCGATGCTGTAGCGGTAGTCGGCGCTGTCATACAGGGGATAGGCGACGACGATGCACTTACGGCATGAATTGACAGTGGACAGCCCAACGATCCGGCCGATTGCGCCCGGTGGCGGCAGTTTAGAGTGGTGGAAGTTCTGGCGCTCGCATTGAAGCATAACTACAGCCCTTCCTCATCCAGTTCACAGGACAGTACGCTGTTGCCATAGCCATTGATGAGCTGAACGGCTGTCCCTAACGCATTAGCCGCGCACTTCATCGCTTCCAGCACCTCCGGCAGTGTATGAAGCCGACCAAACTCGTCCAGAATTTCGTCATCCATATCACGCAGGTGATAAGGCGGGATGGCAGCACAATCTTCACTTTCGGTGCGAACCTCAGCCGGGATTTCGAGGACGATAGCGGAGATTGCGGGCGCAAAAGCGATAGGGTTCTCCCCTCCTTCCCGCGTGATGCTAAGCAGTCCAGCCCGATGTTCGATCCACGCAATCCCGTACTCACGCCCCGCTGACAGCACGGAGCGGTCAAAAGCGGTCACGTCCTGTAACAGACGAATTCGACCACCCGGATAGAAATGCTGCGCCTCATCGTTCACCTGGACGATTAGCGGATCGCCCTCTTTGATTGAGCGAAGCTGTGTCACAAAGCCTTCAAAATCATCGGACAGCGTGACCGTGACTTCGGCAAAGCTGTCCAGATCGAGTTCATACGCCTGACGGATGGCTTCTTCCAATGCCTCATCTGTCTGAGCAATTTCCGCATTGATGTCGGTGTGTGCTGTGAAATCTTCGACATCATGAGCCTGTAAATCAGCGAGTTTGTATATCAGGATGAGACACCAGTTGTGAACGCCGAAGCGGTCATAGGCGACGACGCGGACATCGCTGCCAAGCTCTATCGCAAGCTGGTTCACGGCACGGATGTAAATATTGCGGTAGACTTCAACCCCGTCTGGCACAGCATCGCCATCGGAGAAGCCCCATTTACTCTGCATGTCTTCCCAGAAACGCATGATGAGCATCCTTTCTGTCTTATTCGGTTGTGCAAGGAAAATCAGAAAAATTAGGCGTGAAGATAGGGCAGGAGGTCGTCGCGGGAAATCGGCAGGCTGCGGACGGCTAATCCGTCCACGCTGACGTAGCTGAGGAAGGTCGTTACGGGCTGGCGGTGCAGCAGCTTGTAGATATAGCCCGCCACGACACAGGCGACGAGATCGTTGATGAGCAGGTGCTGCTCACCGCGCGCAACCAGGTCGGCACAAGAAAGTGTTGGTTGTGGCACGGGCTGGGGTTCCGGTTCGAGCAGTTGGGGAAACAGCAGCGCCGGGCTGGGCAGATAGCGATACTTGCCCTGATCGCCGTTGATGTGGCGCAACAGGGTTTCACGATCTGTTGAATTACCGATGCACACCTGCCCGCTGTCGAAGTGATTGCCTGCATCCAGCCAGATGCCTTCGACTTTCGCTAATTCGCGGCGGGCGAGATGATTATCCACGCAACCGATCACGAGGTTGCCATGCCGCTCGATGTGCCGCTTCGCATCTATTGGTTGATCGATAGCTTCGATTTCGAGGCCGAGCGCTTGGTTGAAGCGACGCGCCAGCACCCGGCTCTTGTTCTGGCCGATGTCGCCTGCAGCAAACATCTGTCTACCGACATTTTTCTCTTCGACAACATCTGGGTCAATGAGAACGACTGACGGCGTATGCAGACGTGCGCGGCGCATGTCGTAGAGGGTTCGTGCCAGACTGCGCGCCACCTGCGACCCTGTACCGCCCAGGCCCACGACAGTCACGGACTGGAGATGCATGAAAGGGTCAAAGACATTCATGATGGTGTGCATCCTGCCTCAGAGAGCAATTGATGAAGTGCGTTCACAAGCGTTTCAAGGTCGGCGCGCCGCGGCCAAGTCTTCAATACCGGGATCAGTTGCTGAGGCGGCGGTGCCAGCAGGTTTTGAAGCACGTCCACTATCTGGTCGAGCTGATGCAGTGTATTGAGTCGTTGAGCATCCACCCCGACGAAGAAACGCAACCCGCTGTCGTAATCGCTGCTGTATGCCACCTCAAACGTAATGGCATGGCGCAGTCCTACCGGCTCCAGCAGTGCATATACAGCCTCTTGATCCCGGTTGCGCCCTTCCCACTGAAAGTAAAGATGGTCGTCTCCGACCTCGGATACCGGGAATACGCCCCAGTCCTCATCGGCTTCCAACACATCGAGAACCGCCTGCCCTGTAGCTGAGTCAGAGATTTGCGCCTGTACAGTCAGATAACAATCGTAACCCATCGTTTTTTCCCCTTTACTGACGATCATCACCCAGCACTTGGGCAAGGGTTTTCTTCACCGGAATCAAATCGGACTTCGGATACACCCGCGCTTTACGCCCTTCGATCTGGATGAGCTTCTGCCGGATGTCCTGCGGGTGCGACTTCGACTTACCATTACAGCCGTGATCGCCGAAGCGACTGCCGAGGAACACCGCCCAGTCATCGACCAACGAACTGCCCTTGAGTGCCGTTTCGGACACGGTTGGCACACTGCCCCAGCAGATGCTGCCGCTGGTGAACACATTCGGCAGCGGCAGGTGAAACAGCGGGATGTCGAGCTTGTCTGGGCGCTGCTTCACCGCGTAGACCTGATGCTGCGGCGTTTTGTCATCCGCCGTCACCCGGATCATCAGCATTCCGGGCAGCGGCACGCGCAGCGGCACTTCTGAACCTTCAAAATACAATCCGGTTTTACCCGGCGGACGATACTCGACGACGGTTTTCTTTACACCTTCGTACCGTACCAGCAAGGTGTTCCCGGTCATCAATCCCGTGTCGAATCCAACTTTGGCTGAGAGCGCCAACGCGATCTGAGCAGGATCTACCGGGTATTCAGCCACCCGGTCGCCGTCCCACTTTTCGAGCATCACGCCGTAGCTGTAAAACCTAAGCACAAGCGAGGGCTGTTCGGTCAATGCCTGCGCCAACGCTCGGCCAGACACATCGAACGCGAGGGTTGTCATGACGTTTCTCCTTGGGCAATTTGCTGATTGCTTTGTAGATGCGCTGCACGTTGTCGCGCAGCGCGGTTAGAACGCCGGGATGTGTTTGCAGGAATTTCAGCCCACTGAGGGCAAAACCGATGATTTCATCCGCTTCGTGGATGATGGCAGCGGCGAAATCGATGTTCTTACGCTCCCATGACAGTGGTTGGAATTCGCACATCGTTTCATAGTCAAAGTCGATGGTGGAGTTGCCCGAACACGAGAACAACCACTGCATCAACCACGATAGGTTGCGATAGCCTTCATCCGGGTGATCGTCTAGGCTGGCGGCGATAGACTGCCCCGCGATGTGGGCGCATTCCGGCAGTTCGACCTGGTAGGGATGCGCGGTTGGGTCAATGCCAAATGCCTGCACAACCGGAACAACATCCGCATGGCTTTGATAGAACTCCGGGTCTTCGAGGGTTACGCCGTAAGCGGGCATGGGGATACCGTAGGGCATGAACTCGAGGTTCTCCAGCGGGATACCCAGCTTCTCGATTTCGCCGCATACCAGACGTTCAATCTCGTCCCATGAACTGCCGGAACGCAGCCGTTCAATCACCTGCACGTAGATATCCGGGAAGGAGTCGCGCACGACACGCAGGGCCAGCGTGTCGCCGTCCTCTCCGTAATCGTCTTCATCGGCAAACTCGTCCCAGAACGGATCCAACCACGCCACAGCATTCGCCAGGCACAGGAGTGGATCGGCGTTCATACCCAGGACAAGCAGGTATTGAGCCTGAAGCAAATCGGTCATAAGCCGTACTCCATCAGTTGCAGGGATGTCAGCGGCACAGAAGCAAGCTGGCTGATTTGTGAGGCGGCATAAGCGCAGCGGCGGGTGTAGCCCACCAGTTCCGTGACCGCCTCGACCATCTCACTGCGAGGAATGCCGGTTGGGAACCAGCCGCCCTGGGGCTGGATGCTCCCCTGTCTGAGCAGTTCCATCCCCAGGAGCTTGACCGGTTCAACCTGTGCCAGGCACTCCCGCAGGCTCGTCAATGTGAATGTGACTTGGTGCATAAAATGTCCTCATTTTGAAGCATATCCTGTCCTAATCGAGTGATATTGGTGCGGTTTTGGGTTTGTTAGGTATCGGTTTTGAAGCATATCCTGTCCAAAGTCGTAAGTTTTGAAGCATAAAGCGTCCCAACGTTTAGAGACGAACTGGGTATGCGACGGGAACAACTGCCGAACAGAAGATGTCATTCTCCCCTCGGCAGTTATCAGATGATAGGTGAAAACATAAGCTGTGCGCTGCGATTTGAAAGCATAACGTGTCCAAACGGACGTTTATGCTTTAAGTCACAGTGAAGCCTGCGCCGAACATCGCGGTTAGCCTTTACGCCCAGGCTGTGGGAGGAACTCGATCAGCGGCGTGCCGTCTTCGAGCTGGCTCTCGCGGATGGTCGCGTTGGCAACTTCCGGGTAGCTGGACTTGAGCAGCGAACGAATCTGTTCGTTCGACAGCCCTGACATACTGGCATCTTCGACGATGCGGACGGTGCCGGTTTTGAACACGCGCGGTTTGGAGGTGATTGGGTCAGACATGAGATTGTTTTCCTTTCGTAATGTGAACGAACTGGACTTACATCAAACCGGGTTGGTCGGATTGCGTTTCGGAATGGCTGCCATTGGCTAACGCGGGTCCAAGCGCAATTTCAGCGTCCTCGTCTGAGCCGTTTTCTGACTGGGGAGTGGCATCCCCCAGGCTTACAAAGTCTTCGAGACTGAACAGACCCATCTCGCTATCGGTGAGATGCTTCATCTTCCGCATCGTTGCGTACACATCGTCGATGCGGATCGGTGAAGCGCCGTCCCACAGACCGCCGTCAATCAGTTTCGCCGCGATCAGCACCGCCTGTTTGTAGGCGGCAGCATCGGTCTCACCACCGACGATCTTCAGGTGGCTGATCCTGACCGTCTTTGTTCCTTTCCTGAGCGGAATGTCGATGGTCGGTTCTTCTTCAACCGCCGGCGTGGGTGCGGCTTTCTTAGTCGTGGGCTTCGGTTTCGCTTTTGTTTTGGGTGGGGTTTTCGGCGTTTCGGGAATGATGGGTGGATTGTCTTCCAGCAGACCGAGTTCGAGAGTCCCTTCGCGGATGGCGGTGATGAGATCCGCCAGCTGCCCGTTATAGTGAAACTGCCGTACATGGGCGAGGTCGCCGCGCTGGATGAGCAGGGTCGCGGTCGCCCGTTCCGGCGCGATGCCACCGCCTTCGGGGGTTGGCAGCGTCAGCGTGAGGATGGTGTTGGGTGTTTCCTTTGGTTGGGTCATGTGTCTTTCCTTTCAGATACAAAAAGCCCACCGTAATCAGCAGGCTGGATACCTAAGATGGTGCACAATGCCTTGAGCAGAATGCGTCCGTGTCTGCCGAAGCACACGCCGATGCCGTGCGTCAGGTCAAAGTTGAAGTGCTTACCCGGCGCATCCTGCACGTGACCGCAGGGACACAGCGCCGCGATGTAACCATTCTCCTTGCGATAGCCGCCATAGTTTTGGCACAGCCCATCTACAACCACTTCCATGAGTGCTGGATTGAGTGGGCGAACTGGCTGCACGGTATGTACGGTTTGCGTGGTGATGCACGGTTTTTTATGCTTCCGCAACGGCCAATCACGCATTGGCAGCAGCGCCTCAAAGTCAGCAAGGGTGTAGTGATGGTCAGCGAAATCAATCACATGGCATAATCCTCCTCGATGAGGTTTCGTGTTGCGGGTCTGAGGTAAACGCAGGCTCTGGGCGACGGAGAGCGCATCGCTGGAATAGTACGCCGTCAACGCTTGCAGCATACGCCTTGCGCGGTCAAGCTCAACTGTTGGCTCATGCAGCCACCAGTAGGCGTGAAAGCCTCCACCACCGCTGTCCACGATGCACGACGGCGGCAGGATGAAGGCTCTCAGCTTCGCCAGCGCCTGCGGGGTATGATCGTCCAGGTCAACAAACAGCGCGGGCAGCGCGAGGATGTCGTTCTTGCCGCCTCGCTGCCAGCGTCCCAGTCCCTGCCGTCGCAGTCCGATGGCGAAGTACGCACCCCAGCCAAGTTTATTTGCTGCCTGCAGTCGCTGGAGTGCTGCGTGAAGTTGGTCAGCTTGGTTGAGTGGGATATGCCTTGACGGCGTCGGCTCGCTGCCACTGGGGTGAATGGCGGTGAGCGTCACGCTGGCGGTTGTCCAGTAAGCCTCACAACGTGCGAAAAGCGCGGCAAGGAAGTCGCGGGTTTCTGGTAAAACTTCAGAAGAGCGCCAGTTGAACGGCGCTGCCTTCCGTTTGGGGCGGGCGGGGACGAAACGAGGCGGGTGTCGGCGCGACCTCGCGCACGTCATCGGGCAGCCTGAGCAGATCGCGTTTGGGTCGTTTAACGATCAGCGGTTTGAACGGTTCGTCGACCGTTGGTTGCAATGCGGTTAGCGCCCGTTGAACGAGCTGGGCGGCAACCTCCTGCTCGCAGCCCGCGAACACCATTCGTTCGCGCTTGAGCCACGCGCTGATCCAGTTGGTCAAGGGCGGCTGATGCTCGGGTAGCCAGTCTTCGTGGCTTACTCCAACGATTTGCGATGTGTCGTCGTCTGCATGGACACCCTGCGTCAGCACCTCGAAGAGTTGTGCCTGAAGCTTGACGAAACGCGCCTCGTCGGCGACCAGATGAACCGTTTCCAGATAAGCGACGACAGCTTCAGTCCACCCGCGTTCAACGCCATATGCGCATCCATTGGTCTTTTCCGGTCTGGGCAGGATGAAGGGCGTGCGCGGTCGCTCTTCGGTGATGATCGTTCCGCCAAGCGCCAGGGCGGTTTCAATGAGCGCATCCGGCTCGAACATCCCGGCTTCTTCGGGAATACGCTCGGCTGCCACTTCAACATTCCAGTAACCCGCATCTTCGGTGTCCAGTTCGCCCGCTGCACGATCTGTTTTGAAGAGTTCTGCTGGATTGAGAAGCTGCTCCTCGCGTGCCAGGGCATTCAGTAGCGCCTCCTCAAAGCCCGACTCGCCTTCGGTGAGTGCGTCCAGCCCGGTTAAACCTACATCTCCCGTCAGCAGCTTGGCGGCGCGCTGCTTGCGGCTCATGAGCTGCACGGCGGTGTGTTCCATCGTTGCCTCGTAAAACAGGTACACGACCTTGCAGTGTTCGTGCGTCTGATTTAAGCGATAGGAGCGCGCCGCCGCCTGCATCATGGTCGAGAGGTTGAAGGTGATTTCGTAGAATACCAGCGTCGGGAAGTGGATCAGGTCGAGTCCGGTCTGCACCAGGATGGGATTAGTAATGAGGACGTTTGTCCCTGCCGCGATTTCCTTTTCGATCACCGCTTCACGCCGTTCCGCCTGCACCGTGTTCTTGAGGATGAACGGTTTCGCTGCCGGGACATGCTGGCGAATGAGCATCTCGATGCGCGGCTGGATGTCCCGGGTGTCGGTCTGGCGGATGTAGAGGACACACGGACGGTTCTGTTCCAGTTCAGCACGCACCAGGTCGATGAGCGCCTGTTCTTTGGCATACACCCGGTCTTCACCGTAAGACGGCAGTTGAGCCACCATGTGCGGCTGCTTCTCGCCCGTGATCGGGTGTTTGAGGTTGTGGATGATCTCGCACGGTCGGAAAGGCGAATTGACCCAACCCATCGCCCATTGCAGGTATGCGCCGCGAAAACTCACGTCGCCCTCCCACTTACGCTGGATCAGGTAGTCCTTGAGCTGCTGGCGGGTGCGGTCATATTGTTCGTAGGTGTCGCCGTCCATTTCCACCGGCAGCGCAATTTCCTCGTACTGCGGCAGCCATTTTCCCAAATCGCCGAGCGAGAAATAGATGGTGTGATCGAGCATTTCCGCGACCAGCAGCGGCGAGATGCCGGGCGCTTCCTCGTAGGGACGCTGATACGTGGATGTGCCGGTGAATGCCCCGGTTTCGCTGTTGTAGCTGGGGCGTTCCTCGATGACCTGCTCGCGCACGCCCATCGCGCTCACCCACTGCGACTCGGCGCGCCCGCGCTGCTTGCCTGTATCGTCGATGACAGTCTGATAACCTCGTTCGCCATGCACTTTGCGGCTCAGACGTGGTGCACCGCCCCAGTTGTAACGCTGGCGCACGCGGGGATTGAGGTGGTATTGCAGGTTGAACAACGACGATGCTTTGCCGTTGAACGGTGTGCCTGTCATCGCCAGCACCTTGTGCGCCAGCCCGGCGAAGCGCCCAAACGACTCACCGTTACCCGTGTCGCCGTGCGCCGCCTCATGCGCCTCATCCCAGATCAGCAGAAATAGCCGGTCAGGGTAGACCCGCTTGAAGTATTCATCCAGGCGGTAGCGGGCATTTTTCGTCGGGTATTTCTCACCCGGCTTGGGCTGCGACCCGCGATCCCGCGCTTCTCGCCACAACGGACTCAGGCACACCGCACATTGCCGTTTGCCGCTTCTGAGCCAGCTTTCCGAGGCAGGCGCAGTCGTCCCCTTCTTTTCCTGCATGACTGTGCAGCCGCAGTGTGGACACTTCGGTACGCGCTGCTTGACGATGCGCTGATGCGGCTCGTAACCTTCTGGGGTTGGCTGACCGTGCCGCCAGAGCGCCAGCGGTTCATTGCGCCAGACGACAGCAGGTTCCCAGGCGCAGCCCAGCTTGGTCATGTCGCGCTTGATCAGCCCGATTTTGGGGATGTTCCCGCCGATGATTTCCGCCCGCTGCAAAAAGGCTTTCACGTCTTCATGGCGGTCCAAACGCTCAGCGATGATATTGGGGTTGATGCTGTAGAGTTCCCGCTTCCATTTCTCAATCAGGTGCGGCGGCGCGACAATCAGACAGATCTGATCCGGGCGCATCTGCCCTTGAAGCGCCTTGACCACGCCGGAGGCAATCGCAATTGCCGTCGAGCCGCCCATCAACGTCTTGCCTGTACCCATGGAACCTACGAGCAGAATACTGTCTCGATCCTGAAAGCCGCGTGTCACCGCCGCGACGACGTGTTTTTGGGCGGCATACATCGGGTATTTGCCCTTCAGCCGGATGCGATCCAGCCAGCTGCCGATGCCGTTCATGTCGAAGGTGTACATCGGCTTGAACTTGTGGTTGAGGTAATCCGCGATGGCTTTTTTGTTGGCGGTGATAAACCCTAATAGTGCTTCGTCCCCATCCATCTCGACCACGCTGCCATCCCTCGCCAGCAGCGTCAGCGTGGTCGTCGGCTTCAGGCGAACGGTGGTCTTCTTCACCTGCCGTTCCGGGTCATTGGGGTCAGCTTCGATTTCGACACGGGCAATCTGCTCAACATGCTGGGTCTTGCCTCGAATGGCGACCTGCCCGTAATTGTCGGTCTGGATGACTGCACCGTTAGCAACACCTGCCGCCAGCACCAGCGCCATGTGGCCGGGACGTGGCGCGACGACAGGCTCGATCTGCGGCGGTGGCTGGGGAATGTGCAGCAGCGCCTGAAAGCCCTGCGTTTTCCACGCCCCCTGTTCTTCGATCAGGCGCAAACCCTGCTGCTCGTCAATCATATCCGGCGCGAAGACAAAACGGCTGATGGGACGCGGCGGGAGCAGTTTGTAGACGGGTTCGGGCTGCACCTCCAGAAGAAGCGGTTGTGCTTTCTGCGCCATGATCTGTTCGTAGAGCGCCTCAGGATTTGGCGACACTCCCTTGACGGCAACAACGATAATTTGCTCATATTCATTGAGGTGCTTTCCTTGCAGCGCCCATACATCCACATGGTTGGCGTTACGGGCGAGGAATTCAGCGGCGGACTCGGTAAGATGCTGCTGATACACCACCCACAGGACTAAACCGTCCTCAGCCGCCCACTTCCAACTGTGGCGCAGGTAGCGCAGCTCGATTCGCTTGTTGCCGGGTGTACCCGCACCGTCATGGTCATAGGGTGGATTGCACCACAGCAGTCCAAAGGCGTTGTTGCTGGCGATCAGCCGTTCCGCATCGCAGCGCACCGCCTGTTTGGGGCCGAAGCGCTCGATACACTTCGCCGCCCGTTCGCCATCCAGTTCGTTGGCGTAGGGCGTGACATTCCACGCCTCGGCAGCCGCTGCCAGAAATTCGCCCTCGCCAGCGAAAGGATCGAGGATTTTCGTGGCGGGGGTGGCGGGCGTGACCAGTGACAGGATTGCGGGGTGATGGCGAGTCTCGATGGGGTAGAAGCCCATGACCTCGCGGTTTTCCATCCTGGACATGGCAGATTTTCTCCTTATGAACCGGTTTGAAATAAGCACTGCCGGATGAGGTCTGGTAACGAGGTAGAAGCCGTAAGCTCATCCTCGGTCAGCACAATGACATCATCGAAGTGGAGGAACAGCGTGTCGATGCGAAGGTTGTCTGCGTTGCTGTTCTGACGATGGGCAAAGCTGCCGTTAACTTCGAGCGCGATGAAGTGCCGCCCGGTCTGGATTGCGAAATCGACGTAGTACGGGTTGTGTCCCGCGCGCTCAATAGCATATTCTCGTTCCCAAGCGATATCGCAAATCTCGCACAATGCCGCTTCGACCTGCGCCTCAAGGGTGGTGGGGTGCTGCTTGCGCTTCCTGGCGGCAGCGCGGATGGCAAAGTCGCGCCCTTTCTTCGCTGCGGTGGCCTGAAAGCCGAGACTGGCGATCTGCTGGCAGTGGCAGCGCTGGCAGTGTTTGGTTTTAGCGGCATCTGAAGGTTGCAGATAACGAATCCGTCCACAGGCGGGACAGACGTGTGGAATGCGTTTACGCTGACTCATGAGGTCGTCCTTTCAGGAATCGAAAACAGCCGCCCACCTCATACGAGGCAGACGGCTGTCCTCAGGGCGATCAAACAGTTTTCAGGAGTTTACGGGAAGGGCGATGATGCTTTGTTCCAGCCCACCAGTCAGCAGCCGTGTCCACGCATCCACGTCAAGGTCAACCGCGAGGACATCTAATCCACCTGCACAGCGCGTCTTCCGCACCAGCATCGCCGTTTGTCCAGCATGGTAGAGGTAATCCGCCCATTCGTCGAACACCGGCACTTTGACCAGTTCGGTGACGTGCTGCTTGAGCTGTAGGGTCGCCTGTTCATCTGACACGCGCAGGATGAACGTAGTCGATTTGCCGCCATAGTTGGGCTGGATCACCTGTTCATGCAGCAGGATCAGGCTGGTGAACTTGGCTTCGGGGATGTTCTGGAGAAACGCCGTGTACATTCCCGTGTTGCCTTCACCGGCGGTGAGTTCAACGGCGGGGGCATCCCAAGGGACGCAGTTCACAATCTCGCCTTTGGCAAGCCGGGCGCGGATCGCCTCAACGGCCATCCGAGGACCGCCGAGATTGATGTAGATGGTGATGCCCTCATGAACCGCATACCCGTAGCACCAGACATTCCCGCTGATGCTGCCCGTCAGTTCGCCGACGGGTTGATGTAGGATGGGGATCAGCGATTTTTTGCCGTTGGATAGTTGAACGGGCGCTGTGCGCGTCATCGGGGCGGCTTTGACCTGCTGAATCGCCGTTTGCACCGCGTCGGGTTCAGCTCCGTTGGATGGTTGCGAATGCGGTTTCAGCACACGGATACTGGCTGCGACATTGGCGGTTTCGCCTGCATTTGCAGGAGACGGTTCAGTGTCGTTTGAATGAGTCGCTTCTGCCGCTGTCGGAAGTGCTTCGGGCTGCTGCCCCGTTTCGATCAGGGAGCGCTTGATGTCCGCATCGGTGGGTGGCTGTTCTGCGCCCGGCGGCACAACTGTGCCGGGTATGATGCGGATGCCAGGAATGGGTTCGAGGTCGGTCAGTTCCCGCTCGAAGTACCAACCTTCCCCAAAGCCGTCAAACTGGACATCGTAACTCCAGCCGTGTCTGGCGTTGCGGTTGTACAGGCGCGTAATGATGCCGCGTGTGCCGGTGGGGACAGGTTTACCGTCCGGGCTTTCGAGGTCGTGGCGGGCGTAGACGACAGTGTTGAGGGCATACAATCGCGGTGGTTCAGCGCTGATTGCCGCTTCCGGTCTTACGGTCACACCGAGGATGCTCGCCGCTTCTTCTACCGTGCAGGGATCATCGTCGGCGCTTGCTTCGCTGTCAGGCGATTCGGCAATGTCAGCGATACGATGTTCCTGGACGAGTTGTTCAACGGCAGATGGCAGCGCCCACCCGATATAGTACCAGCAGCGCCGCTTCTTGCTCCAGCGGCAGCCCCAGCGTTTGAGCAGTTCGCGGTGTGGATAGGTATCGCCCATGATCCAGAACCACGCTTTTTCATGGGGGTCGCGCTGACTCTTTTCGACGATAATGCCTTCTACTGCCGCATCTTTCTCGCCGCTGGCGGCATCCACCAGGCGCAGGTTGCTCGGATTGAAATCCGGCCCGGAGCGTGAAAGTGGCTCTGTATATTCCGGTTGACGGCTGGTGGGCAGTTCGCGCCATTTGCCATCCCGCCACAGGAAGACAGCGGCGCGATGAGAGCGGCGGGTGATCGTCTCTGCCTGTCTGAGGAGATCGCTGCTCACCTTGAGCAGGATGTAACCATGCCGGACGACCACATCACCATCGACCTGGATGTAGTGATACGAAGCCTGTTTCGACGATACATCGCGCGCTTTATCGCCGTAAAGCGCCAGCAGCACGGCGCTGGCAGCGCTGCTGTAGCCCATTTTGTGCGCCGAGATCATCTTTTGCGTCTGGGGATGCTTGACGCGCTGCGCCCCATAAGAGGCAATGGCAAGGATGTTATCCACGACGCGCTCCTTTCTCGAAGGTCATCAGGTGCGCTTCTTTGCCCCGGCTGACCATGTAGTCATGCCCTTGCTTCGTCCCGCGACTGTCGCCGTTCCAGACGAAGATGCCGACGGTGGCGTTATCCACCATCCAGCGATCTCGCACGGTGTACTTGTCGAGCAGATCGCCGCCCATCGCACGATAGGTGTCGCGCTCAACCTTCACATAGCCGCCGTGAGCGCAACCGCCGTTGCGCGGACGATTAGTCACGCCCACCACCAGCACCTTCGCCTTCAGCCGACGACATTCCTGCACCACAGCCATATCCACGCCCTGCGGATTGTCGCCAACAACGATGGTGAAGCCCTTCGCATGGGCGCGACGAACCACCTTCCGGGCGTAGTCGAGCATCTCCCGCGTTGCGTAGCGGCTGCCAGCGATCATGATCTGTGTCGTTGTGTGAACGGGTTCGGGGCGATGAGAGGGTTGTGAAGCGGCGGCCTGAGCGATACGCGCTGTCTGCGCGAGTTTGTCTGCATCAGCGTTCTGCTCACGCGGCACCCAGGTGAAGGTCACGTTGTGCTGAGCGAGCAATCCGTGAAGCTGCTCCCACGACTCACGGTTGGCGACGGGCTTCTTGCCTGCGGTCTTCCAGCCGCGCGCGATCCAGTCCGGCAGCCACTCGTTGACCCCTTTCACGACGTAATTGGAGTCGGTGATGATCTGCACTGCCGCGTCATTGTGCCTGAGGGCGGACAGCGCCTCAATCACGGCGGTGAGTTCCATGATATTGACCGTGGTATCGACAGCGCTGCCGCTCAGTTCACGGCGATGTTCGCCGCATTGCAGAATCGCCGCCCAGCCGCCGAGCCGCGTCTGCGTCTCACAGCTTCCGTCAGTATGGATGATGATCGGATTCATGATCGCCTCCGCAATAAACTTTGTAAGGTCAGGTTGAAAATAAAAACAGCCGTTCCCTCAGCGGCTGTTACGGACTTCACCGATACGCTCGAACCTGATGCCGTGATGGTGTGCGACCTTTTCGAGCATATCGACCAACAGATAGCGATGGCAGTGGCGTGTGGTCGCGTGCATATCTTTGCAGTAGCAGCACACGATCAGTTCTTCACAGCTCAACGCTTCGAGAAATGCCGCCTCATTCTGGCGATAACGCTCACGCATCATCGCCTGGTAACGTTCAGTGTAGGTTTGCCGGTCGATGTCGCCGCGCTTGAATGCCATCACCATGTCCCAGGTCGGCGCGAAAACTTTGCCCAAGCCTGAACCGCTCTTGACGGTTGTATTGAGAACAGTTTGATGTTTTTCACCGCGATAGTCGATCCGTGCGGTTCCCACACGGCAGGTGTGTTGGTGCATCGATGCCTCCTTCGTCTAAATGAAATGAAACGAAGAAAACTCCTCTATAATGCTCGGTTGCGGCCCGGACGTGGCAGATCGATGGTGCATTGCCAGTACACCAGAGGACTTGATCCACATGCAGAGGTCTTTCCGACGTGGGTCATCTATCGATGACTCACAGTCCACGACCATCGAACATTCCCATCACCCAGCGGGGATGCTGGATGACTTCGGAGGAGGTTGCATCTTGGAGCCTGCTGCCGCTCGCTAGGGCTTCTGCTGCGTATAATCCGCAGCGCCACAGAGCTTTGCAATCCACCCGTAGCAGCATCAGGCTCGGTCGATGATTTGTTAAGGTGCGGAACGCCACCCCAACAGCACGGCGCGGCCACAGCGCACGTCGGCTTGTCCCTGCCGGATTTTGCGGTGAGCGCAGCGGCACAAGCCCGGAGCAAAATCCGAGCAGCAGCC
>JARKOK010000081.1 GCA_029975765.1 Aggregatilineales bacterium | reverse complement strand
GGCGGTGTCGGGCATCAGCTTCGCCAGTTCGTTCAGCGCGCCGGACGCCTGCCGCACGCTGCGCATTTCCAGCCAGTGACCAAGCAGCATGATGACAATCAGCGTCGCCATTTCCCAGAAGAAGCCGCCCATCGGGTCTACCAACAAGGCGAACAGGCTGTAAAGGAAGGCGACGGTGATCGCCAGCGAGATCAGCAGCATCATACCGGGCTTACGATTCTGGATTTCCGGCACGGCCATTTGCAGGAACGGCAGGCCGCCGTAGAAGAAGATCACAATGGCGAAGATCGCGCCAATAAACTGGCTGCCGGGGAATTCCGGCATCGAGAAGCCGAACCATTCCTGAATCATCGGGCTGAACAGCAGCACCGGAATCGTCAGCACCAGCGATACCCAGAAGCGGCGGCGAAACATATCCTCGTGGCCGGTATGGTCGGCATGGGCGGTATGGTCGTGCGGCGCGTGATCGGACACGACCTGTGCTGTGTGCTCATGCATCATGCTGTGTTCATGCGCCGCATGGTCGTGGTGGCTGTGATCGCTATGTTCGTGCGCGACGTTGCCTTCCATCATCCAACCCTCGTGATGCTCCTCATGGGTATCGTGATGCGCGTGTGTATCATGCTCCTCGGCAGGAGCGGCGTGATGGTCGTGAGTGGAGTCGTTTTTTTCCATTGGCTTGCTCTCCCTGATTACAGTAAACCGCGCTTCATGAGGCTGTGGCGGGATGGGATTATCTTTGTAACGACGTAGACAGCGTGAGGAGAAGAAGCCTTACAGAATCAGTTATCGTATGCGGTAAAGATCCGTCTTTGGGCGGATGCCAGCCAGCCTTTATTTAACGTTCGCGCGCCTGTACAGCCAGATCACGATTGATGTTCAGCCAATGGGCGTTAATCCCGTTAAATGTGCGCCATCTGATGCCCACTGAAAATGCTCATCCCAATCCTGCTGGCGAGGATGATACAGAGGGACTTCCTGCTGTGTATCGGGGTCAAATCCGGTTTGAAAAGAACCTTTGAAGCTGTTACAACTGGCGCAGGCCAGACACAGGTTTTCATCTGTGGTTTGCCCGCCCGCGCTTTCAGGGATGATGTGGTCAATCTCCATTTCGATGACAATAGCCTGCGGTGTCTGGCAGTATTCACATCGCCCCTTTGCTCGCTGCGTGATCTGATCCCGCAGCCGCCTGGAAATCGCAGCCATCAAGCGCCCCGCTTGAGATAGGTGTCTACGTTCACCCCCCGCTGCTGAAGTTGCAGCAGGGCTTCAGAACGCAGCAGCATATCCCGGTCAACCTGTTCGATCAGGCTGTTGAGTTCATCCTGTTCGATCTCAGACAACGTGGTTTGTTTATTTTTGAGATTCAGTTCGCGTAATCGCAGGGATTGTGTCCAGGGCAGCCGCCGGTACACCACCGCCCATAGTTGGGGTTCAGAATAATCCTGTAACTGATGCAGCAGGTCTTGAATGTCTGCCGTTGGTTCAGGCTGGCTAAACAGGGTATCAATACTTTCCAGCAGCACCGTTTCAAACGGACGATTTGCGGCCTCGGCTGCTTCCTGTACCCGCTCATAAAGCTCATCCGGCAGTTGAATGGTAACGGATTTTTGCGCCATCTTTCTTACCTCACAACTCACCTTATCCAACATACTACCTGAACCATATGGCAGCAGCAAGCCCGCCGGTTACAATAGTCTGGTAACTGAAAACTGACGACTGATAACTGATGACTATTTTCCACAACGGCACGATTCACACGATGGACGCGGCTTATCCCCGCGCCGAAGCGGTATTGATTGACGACGGGCGGATTCGCGCGGTGGGCACGCTGGCGGAAGTCGAAGCGGCGGCCAAACCTGGCACGCGCCGCGTAGACCTGGCCGGACGCACGCTGCTTCCCGGTTTCAACGACGCGCACGTGCATATCTGGAAGCTCGGCCTGCTGCTGACGCGGCAGGTCAACGCGCAGAAAGCCGCCGCGCCGGATATTCCGTCTATCGTACAGGCATTCCGCGCCAAAGCCGCCAGTGTTCCGCCCGGCACCTGGCTGACCGGACGCGGTTACAACGAGGCTGACCTGCCGGAGCGCCGCCATCCCACGCGCCATGATCTCGACGCCGCCAGCGCCGACCATCCCATCGCGCTCACCCGCACCTGCGGCCATATGATCGTCGCCAACAGCCGGGCGCTGGAACTGGCGGGCATTACCGCAAATACGCCCAATCCACCCGGCGGCGTGATCGTGCGCGACGAGCATGGCGAACCTACCGGACTGCTTCAGGAAACAGCGATGGGTCTGCTCAACCGTGCCATGCCCGACCCGTCCGAGCCTGATTTAGAAGATGCGATTACGGCGGCCAACCGCCACCAACTGGCGCTTGGCGTCACCAGCGCGACCGACCCGCTGCTCACGCCGCTGCATCTCAAGGTCTACCGCCAGATGGAGGCCGCTGGTAAGCTGCGCGTGCGGGTCAACGGCCTGCCGATTCGCCGTCCCGACGGTGGCACGGAAACGCTGCCCCTGCCGGAAAAATTCGTCAGCGATTGGCTGCGGATTGACACCGTGAAATTCTTTGCCGATGGCGGCCTGAGCGGGGCGACGGCGGCCATCAGCCAGCCGTATCAGGTCACAGGCGAGCGCGGCGTTTTACGCTTTGAAACTGAAGAACTGCTGGAACTGGCCTGGGAAGCCCACGCTGCCGGGTGGCGCATCGGCACGCACGCGATTGGCGACGTGGCGCTCGATCAGGTGATCGGGGTGTATGAAGAACTGTACCGGCGTTCTGCCCTTACCCCCGGCCCCTCTCCCTCAGAGAGGGAGAAATTGCTCCACCGGATTGAACACCTCGGCCTGCCGAGTGCCGAACACCTGCGGCGCTGTGCGGCGATGACGGTCATCGCCGTACCGCAGACCGTGTTCCTGGCGGCGCTGGGCGGCAACTTCCGCCGCTACCTGCCGCCGGACTTTTTGCCGCGCTGTTATCCGGTGCGCGCCCTGCTCGATGCCGGGCTGACGGTCGCGCTCAGTTCGGACGCGCCGGTCGTGCCGGACGATAATCCGCTGCTGGGCATGAAAGCCGCCGTTGACCGCCTCGACCCGTCCGGCGAACCGCTCGCGCCAGAACAGGCCATCACAGCTTACGAAGCACTCTATGCTTACACGATGGGCGGCGCGACGGCCAGCGGCGACGCTGATAATCGGGGCAGCCTCACGCCGGGTAAGTGGGCGGACATGGTGATTCTCAGCGGCGACCCGCTGACCACGCCGCCGGAGCAGCTGCTAAATATTCGCGTGGAACAGACCTACGTGAGCGGGAAACGGGTTTATGAAAGGTAGGGACGGGAGTCGAAACCCGCCCCTACCGGAAAATCACCCGTTAGCGCCCCAGATAGGGGTAGACTGGCGTGGTGTGACGCGGAAGGTGTACGCGCCGCGCCGGGCGGTAATCCGGGTTATCCCACACGATTAACACGCCCCACCGGCGCGACGATTCATCGGTCACATAGTTGGGAATCGGCCCGCGTGCCTGAAAGCCCTTGTGAAGCTGCTTCGTCAGGTTGGTGTCGAAACGCCGTCCGGCGGCGACATCCTGGATATACTGCTCCACACTGACTTCATCGGCCACCGCGCCGTAATCCATAATCAGGCTGCCGGCAACCATGCCGCGCAGGTTCAGGCGGCGCAATACGTCAAAGCGCGCGTCCATCAGCCGGCTGCCCACCCCCTGCCCGCGATACGCCGCCAGCACCGCCGACTCCACGCCATACATCCAGTCGCCGCGTGGGTCATGGGTCGTCAGCCAGCCTTCACCGACCGACTGCCACCAGCGTCCCAGATGCGGCTGGCGCGGGTTATATCGCGTCCGCAGGCTGACGGTAAATCCCACCACCCGCCCGGTCGCTGTATCAACAGCGGCGAACTGGCCCTCCGGGAAAACCCGCTGGTGGTGGCGAAACATCGCCGGGGTGAACATTTCATTCTCTGCCGTTGCCTCGCAGCCAAAAATCTGCGCCATCACATCGGCCAGTTCCTCAGCCGGAACGGCGGCGCTGGACACGACTGCAATATTCGACCTCGATGGTCTGGGGTTCATCACTGCGCCTCCTTTAGTGGCTGTTGGGATAGGACGATGCATAACTGGCGGCTGCCGGGCGGCGCGGCGCGGCCCGCAGCGGCACGCGCCACGCGGGATAATAGTGCGGATTGTCCCATACGATTTCGACCGCGTAACCACACGACGTGGCGGCAACGGTGTAATTGGGGATAATGCCGCGCGCCTTAAAGCCCTTATGCAGCTGCTTGCTCAGATTGTTGTCGAAGCGCCGTCCGGCGATCACGTCCTGGACGTACTGCTCCACGCTCACGCTGGCGGCCACCCGGTGATAATCGGCAATCAGGCTGCCGGCCACCATGCCGCGCAGGTTCAGCGCCCGCACCACGTCAAATCGCGCTTCAATCAACTGGCTGCCCACACTCCGGCCACGATAATCAGGGCGTACCACGCAGTCCACGCCGTACAGCCAGTCGCCGGAGGGGTTGTGCGTGGTCAGTCAGCCATCGCCGGTGACTTCCGCCCAGGTGCCGAGGAAGGAACTGTGACGCGGCAGGTGAACGCGCATACTGGTCGCCACGCCGACAACGGTATCGGTGGTGGTGTCCAGGGCGATAAACTGGCCTTCGGGGAAAACCTGGAGATGATAAGCGTACTTCTCAGCGGTCATATCTTCGGAGTCAGCTTCCGCCGGCGTGTAGCCATAGGCCAGCTGATGACACCGCTCCATCTGTTCGACGTACCGTAAACTGGCCGGGATGACAACTATCGTTGCATCCCCGCTCTGTCTATGCCGGTATCGAATTGTGTTGGCGTTCATTCGTTTTTCCTTTGTTTTATGTGAACGATAAAAAAGCCCGCCTGATGGCACAGCAGTACACGCCGCGCTCAGTCAGCAGCCGACAAACAACCGGATTGGGTTATGGCAGTGGAACGCGCTGATCTCTCAGCCAGCAGTCACGTGGGGGCGGTATCCTCTTGCAGAACCGCCGCGCCTGCGTACAGGGGGAAAACAGTGGTCGTGCCAGCGATGTGGCTTAACATAAAGCACCTTGTGCAGTGGCCGTAATTGGCTTTTTCCGTTTATCACTATAACAGAGATTTGGCGGCGAGTCCAGCGGGTCGAGCATAAAGTTTTGTATAAAAATCACCACCGGCCATCAGCCTGTCGTTTCGGGTGTCGGAATGCGTTAATATGGATTATTCGCAACTTCCGTCTGATCGAGGTGGTGTATGACCGATCTATCACCAACACCTGAAAGCTGGCGCCGGCTGTACGATCTCGCCGGTCAGGTCAAGCAGCTTGCCCCCTGGGAATGGATGACCGAAGAAGACCTGTTTGGCGTGGCCGACCCGGACAGCGACCAACTGATGTTTGTCAGCATTATGGGCATGTTGGGTGAACACACCAGCGTTTCGGCCTATCTGGGCGCCGATACCCTGTACGACTTTCTGGATTTTCACGACGACCCGCCGGATGAGATGAGCCTTGCCAGCGCGGCGCGGCTGCTGTCCATGCGGCAGATTCAGGCGTCGTTTGAAGACCGCGATATGCTGCGGGAACAGGATCGCGCCGTTATCAAACAGTTGGGCCTGAAGTTCCGGGGACGCGGCGCGTGGCCGCTGTTTCGCAGCTATGAGGCCGGACTTGTCCCCTGGATGGTGACGGCGGACGAAGCGCGGCGGCTGGCGCTGGCGCTGGAACAGGTGCTGGAAGTCGCGCCGCGTGTGCGGGAAGATGCCGGCTTACTGGACATCGAACGCGATGAACATTTTCTGGTACGGGTGCCGCGCCGTGATGGCGAGCAACTGATCTGGTCGGATGAGGTGCGGCATATTCCACCGCCGGAAGTACCGCCGATCACTGTGACCATAGATAAAGGACTGCTGGCAGCCTTTAAAAAACTGCCGCCGCGCAAGCTGACCGTAGAAGTTGATCTGTTCATGCTGCTGTCAGCCATTGGCGACCGCGAGCGCCCGTATTACCCGTATATGCTGCTGCTGGTCAACAGCCAGAACGGCATGATACTGGGACAGGAAATGCTGGTAATTGAAACCACTTATCTGGCGCTGCTGGCAGATGTGCCGATGCTGGTGGTGCAGCGGCTGGCCGGGGTTGGCCTGCTGCCCTCGGCAGTCCATGTGTCGTCGCTGGAGCTGTATCAGGTATTGCAGCCCGTCATGCAGGCCGCCGGCATCAAACTGGTATCGAAACGCCGCCTGCCGGAAATGGAAGCCGCGCGCGAAGAACTGGCGAGTTTTCTGAGGTTTGGGTTTTAAGGAAGGCAGACCGGAAACACCCCTGTTTCTTAACAGATACAGGTTGAAATATTCGTTCACAGTCGGTATAATCATCCCCTATCATGCCAGATCGTGGCGTATCCACCCGACCCGGTTGGCCTCTGTTGGCGTGGAAAACACCTTTGTTTGTACGTCAATCTGATATTGCTATGCTCTAATCGGTCAGGCAGTTTGGGCTGCCTGGTAGAGGTTGAATTTCGACATCGTTCGGGGGATTGGTTATGGCTTCGATTGCCCGGATGCCGGTTGGTGGGAAGCAGAAAGGGTTCTGGCTGGCACTGCCGGCCATCCTCTGGCTGACACTGTTTTTCCTGCTGCCGGTCATGATTGTGTTCGTCGTCAGCTTCCTGTCACGTGGGCGCGGCGGCGCGGGTGAACTCCCGTTCACTCTGGAAAATTACGAGCGCGTCATCAATATTTTTGGCCCCATCATCACCGACTCCATCTGGATCGCCTTTATCACGACAGTTATCTGTCTGATAGTGGGTTATCCGCTGGCGTTTTTCATCAGCACCCGCAGCGATCCCCGCTTCCGGTCGCTGGCGCTGTTCATGATTATCCTGCCCTTCTGGACGAATTTCCTGGTACGCACCTACGCGCTGCAAACCATCCTGGGGCGGGAAGGCATCATCAACGGCGTGTTAACCAGCCTGGGCTTGATTGGCGAACCGCTGACGCTGCTGAACACGCCGGAGGCCGTCATTCTGGGTCTGGTTTATGGTTATCTGCCGTTTATGGTGCTGCCGATTTACGCCTCGGTCGAACGGTTTGACTTTCGTTACGTCGAAGCCGCGCACGATCTGGGCGCGAATGACATTCGCGCTTTCCTGCGCGTGGTGCTGCCGCTGACTCTGCCGGGCGTGATCGCCGGTTTCATCCTGGTATTCATCCCGACCATCGGCGCGTTCGTCACGCCGGACCTGCTGGGCGGCACACGCGGCATCATGATCGGCAATCTGATTCAGCAGCAGTTCCGGGGGTCGGGCAACCAGCCGCTGGGTTCGGCTCTGTCGGTGGTGCTGATGGCAATGGTGATGGTCGCCCTGCTTATCTACGTCCGGTTTGGAGATCGGGAGGGGTAACGATGGCCGATCAGGTTGCATGGCTGTCGCGGCGGGAAGTTCGCCCGACCATCGAGATTAACGAACGCCAGGCGCGTTTCGACCTGCTGGTGCGGCGCGCCGGCAAGATTGGCCTGCTGTTCAATCCCATCTTTGCCTACTTCTTCCTGTGGGCGCCGATCATCGTGCTGATCGTCTTTTC
>JARKOK010000074.1 GCA_029975765.1 Aggregatilineales bacterium | reverse complement strand
TTACAAGATGGGCATCCTCATCACTGAGGGCGTGCGCGGCGAGGGCGGCGTGCTGATCAACCGGCACGGCGAACGGTTTATGGAAAAATACGCGCCGCGCATTAAAGACCTTGCCAGCCGCGACGTGACCAGCCGCGCGATCTACCTCGAAATCCGCGATGGCAACGGGATTCAGGGCAAGGATTACGTCTATCTGGATGTGCGACCGGAAACGGTCAACCGCTATCTGGCGGAAGCCGGCGAAACCCGCCGCGTGACCGGCGAAGAAATCGAGAAGAAACTGCCGGACATTCTGGACTTCTGCCGCGTGTACCTGGGCGTTGACCCGGTGAAAGAGCCGATGCCGATTCAGCCGACGGCGCATTACGCGATGGGTGGTATTCCCACCAACGTGGACGCCGAAGTGGTGATAGACGAAAACTGGACGGTGCTGCCCGGCATGTACGCGGCGGGCGAATGCGCCTGCGTGAGCGTACACGGCGCGAACCGGTTGGGTACGAATTCGCTGGTTGATCTGGTGGTGTTCGGGCGGCGCGGCGGCATGAAGATGGCCGAGTACGTCAAACAGGCCGATCTGATTCCCCTGCCGGCCAATCCGACGGCGGAGATTGAAGGCGAGTTCAAACGGCTGCGTTCCAGCAAGGGCAAGACGCGCCCCGGCCAGATTCGCTCCACCATGCAGAAAGTGATGATGGATTACGTCGGCGTGTTCCGCGAGGCGAAGGGCATCCAGCAGGCGATTGATACCGTACAGGAACTGCGCCAGCAGTACCAGAGCGATCTGGTGTTTGACGACCAGGGTTACAAGTTCAACACCGATCTGATCGAAGCCTGGGAACTGGGCGCGATGCTCGATCTGGCGGCGATCACGGCGGAATGCGCGCTGGCCCGTACCGAAAGCCGGGGGGCGCACAGCCGCGAGGACTTCCAGCAGCGGGATGATGCGAACTGGCTGGTACACTCGCTGGCGTTCCCGAAGCTGGCCTCGCCGTACCAGTCCGGCGCGCTGGAACTGGAACTGAACTTTAAGAAGAAAGTTGATCTGTCGCTGGCGGAGACGGACGACCGCTTCGCGCCGAAAGAGCGTGTGTATTAGTGCTGAGTGCTGAGTGCTGAGTGCTGAGTGAAAAGACTCAGTCCTCAATCCTCGGCCCTCAGTCCTCTGGGCTGACAACTGACAACTGATAACTGAGGACTGATGATGGACGTAACATTCAGAATTCGACGCTATAACCCGGAAGTGCCCGGTAAAGATAAAACACACTGGCAGGAATTCAAACTGAGTGACGTGGAGCCGACCGACCGCGTGCTGGAAATGCTGCACCGCATCAAGTGGGAGCAGGACGGCACGCTGGCGTTCCGCCGGTCGTGCGCGCACGGTGTATGCGGGTCGGATGCGATGCGGATTAACGGCGTGAACCGGCTGGCGTGCAAGGTGCTGGTGCGCGATCTGGGCACGCGGATTCAGGTTGAGCCGATTCTCGGCCTGCCGGTGATTAAAGACCTGATCGTGGATATGGAGCCGTTCTTTGAACATTACCGGCAGGTGATGCCATTCTACGTGAACGATACGCCGCTGCCCGCCGATGGCCGCGAACGACTGCAATCGCCGGAAGACCGGGAGAAGTTCGACGACACGACCAAGTGTATTCTGTGCGCGTGCTGCACGACGGCCTGCCCGTCGTTCTGGGCGAACGGGCATTACGTGGGGCCGGCGGCGATTGTGCAGGCGCACCGCTTCATCTTCGACAGCCGCGACCAGGCGGC
>JARKOK010000003.1 GCA_029975765.1 Aggregatilineales bacterium | reverse complement strand
ACGGCCAGCGCGGCGATCATCATGGCAACCAGCCGGAGGCGAATCCCCAGGTTATAGCGGTCGTCCATCAGCCCTACCAATGCCAGGAACGCCGCCCCCGCCAGAATCGCGCCGAACTCCACCATATGCTGCGGCGGGCTGAACAGCACCAGCGACAGCGCCAGCGCCAGATAAATGCCCAGGCCACCCATCAGCGGTTTGTGGTCGTGGTGAATTTTTCGCTGGTTAGGTTTGTCTACAACCCCCAGACGCATCGCGATCTGCCGGGATACCGGCGTCAGCCCCAGCGAGGCCGCAAATCCGAATACCAGAATCGGCACAAACTGCATGGCATCCATACATCCTCACCTTTCCCGGTGAAGTATAACGCAAAACGAACGCCCGAATAAGGCGCAAACCTGCCGCGCCCGCTAACGTCAAATAAAGCCAGCCTAATTATCATGTTCCTGATTGTCGAAATTCCCATTCTGCTCCTAAGATGGGATGAACCGTTTGTGAGCCGAGAGGACTCGTATGGCTGAGGCACAGCAGGGACAAACTCGCCAGCAGGTGCGCCGCGTGCTGCTCATCACCCTGGCGCTGAATGTGATCGTCGCGGTCAGTAAGATCGTCATTGGGCTGGTCAGCGGCGTGCTGGCGATCACGGCGGATGGTTTTCATTCGATGGTGGATGGTTCGTCCAACATTGTCGCGCTGTTGGCGAACCGGCTGGCTGCCCGCCCACCGGATGAAGATCACCACTACGGCCACCGCCGTTTTGAAACGATTGCCGCGCTGGGCATCGGGCTGTTCCTGCTGGTCACGGCCTGGGAGATCATCAGCAGCGCGCTTGAGCGGCTGCAAGGCGCGGGCGAGACGCCGACCATCACGCCGCTGACCTTCGCCGTGATGATCGGCACGCTGGTCGTGAACCTGTTCGTAACGAGATACGAAAGCCGCGAGGGGCGGCGGCTGAAGTCAGAGCTGCTGCTGGCGGATGCCACGCATACCCGCACCGATGTCTTTGTGACAATTTCGGTGCTGGCAAGCATGGTCTTTGTAGTGCTGCTGGATTGGGTGTGGGCGGATACCGCTGCCGCGCTGGTGATCGTCCTGCTCATCCTGAAATCGGCCTGGGAGATTCTCCGGCGCACAGGCGGAGTGCTGGTGGATACCGCGCCGTATTCACCGCAGCAGCTTACCGAGTGGGTGGCTGACGTACCATCGGTGGAGCGGGTGCTGCGCGCCCGCAGCCGGGGGCCATCCGACGCGGCACACATTGATATAGATGTGCAGGTCGCGCCGGCCACCACCGCCGACCATACCGCCGCGATCACCAGCGCCATCCGCGACCGGCTGGCACAGGAGATTGATGGTCTGGCCGAGGTAGAAGTACATTTCGAGCCGCGCGCCTGGAATGAAACCGATTATGCGCTGTCGGCGCGAGCCGAGGCCGACGCGCTGGGGCTGGCGACTCACGAAGTCCGCGTAACCGGCGCGCCCAACGGCAAACTGCTGGAGATGCATGTCGAAGTGCCGCCCGGCCAGACGCTGGCCGAAGCGCATGAGCGCGTGAGCCAACTGGAAGCCAACATGCAGGCCAACCTGCCCGGCGTGGTGGACGTTGTAACGCACATCGAACCGGCGCAGGTGGCGGTCGAAGCCGGCGGCAGCAGCACCGATGCCGCGCGGTGCAGCCGGATTGTCGCGCAGGCATTAGACGTACTGCGCCGCCGCTTCCCCGGCCTGAACTGGCACGATCTGCGGGTGCAGACGGTGGACGGCAGCGACTTCAACCTGACGGCGCACGTGACGCTGGAGCCGCAGACGAGCGTGGAAGCCGCGCATGATCTGGCAGAGGAAGCGGAGCTGCTGCTGCGAACGGCGCTGCCCCGGCTGGCGCGGGTGACGATTCATACCGAGCCGCCGGATTAGGCATCTGGCGGCCTCAAGCGTTGTTCTAACGGGATTGTGTATAGATAAGAATAATAATCATACGGAAAGCGGCAGGATACCAGTATGGCATTACCGGTTGAGCCTCAATCATTAGTCAATCCGACGTTTAAACGCGCCCATCTGATCGTGAATCCGGCAGCGGGTCAGGATCGCCCCTTTTTGCAGATTGTCAACAGTGCCTTCCAGTCGGCAGGCATTGACTGGGACATCTTTATCACCAAAGCTGCGGGCGACGGCACGCGCCTGGCGCAGCAGTCGGTCGCGGCGGGCGCCGATGTCGTCATCGCCTATGGCGGCGATGGTACGGTTGGTGAGGTGGCAAACGGGTTGATCGGTACGCCCGTGCCGCTGGCGATTTTCCCCGGCGGTACGGCCAATGTGATGTCAATGGAACTGGGCATCCCCGGCGATCTGGCGCAGGCCGTCCGGCTGCTCTGTGGCGAGGGTGCGCTCCGGGCGGTGGATATGGCGCAGACAGCCGACCGGCGTTTCATGCTGCGGACGACGATGGGTTTCACCGCCGAAGCCACCAGAGCCGCCGAACGCGGTGAAAAAGCCCGCTTCGGCAATCTGGCTTACGTACTCTCCGCCCTGCGGGAACTGCCGCACGTCCACAGTTCACGTTATACGCTGCGGCTGGATGGGGCCGAAGTGGAAACGGAAGGCGCGATCTGCCTGGTGGCGAACTCCGGCAATCTGGGTCTGCCAGGGCTGAACCTCAATGCCGTGATAGATGTCAGCGACGGCTGGCTGGACGTGCTGGTGATCCGCAGTGTGGATTTTGGAGCACTGCTGGCGATGGCCGCCAGCGCGATCGGCGTGGCGCAGCCGTTCCAGCACTGGCAGGCGCGGCAGGTG
>JARKOK010000056.1 GCA_029975765.1 Aggregatilineales bacterium | reverse complement strand
CCTGCAACAGTTCTGTCAGGGGCAGGTAGATGTTGCAACCGCCTCCCGCCCTCTGACGGCTGCTGAGTCCGCCGCCTGTGCCAGCGCCCAGGTTGACCCGGTTGAACTGCTGGTGGCGCATCAGGTTCTCGCTTTTGTCGTGAACCCGGCAAGCGAGTTTGCCGTATGTCTTACGAGCGCGAATCTGAACAGTATTTTTGCGCCCAGTGCCGAGGGACAAACAACGGCCTGGAATCAGGTGGATGTGAGCTTCCCGGACACTTCTCTGGAGGTATATGTCCCGGCGGAAGCCAGCAGCGCGCTGACGACCCTGGATAACCTGGTAAATGGTGACGGCATCCGGGCTGATGCAGTGGCCGGCACCGATGCCGATACCATCGCTGCCGTCAGCAAAACCGAAGGCGCAATCGGTGTTGTTGGTCTCGCCGCCGCCGAAGCGGCTGGCGACGCTGTAAAGATATTACAACTGAATACTAATGAGGTTGTCGGCTGTGCCGCGCCTTCGGCGGAAAATGTCGAAAATCGTTTGTATGGCGCGGCAGCCGATCTGCTGGTCTATGCCAGCCGCGCCAGCCTGGAAAAACCCGGCCTGCGCGAGGTGCTTGACTACATAGTGAGCGATGAAGCTGCTGCTGTAATCACCGAGCAGGGGTTTGTCGCACCGACCACCAGCGCCTTTGCAGCCAATCGAGGCGTGCTGGAAGGCACGCAGGGACAGACGTTCAGCCGGGGTACGGCGCAATACCAGATTCCCGCCACGCTCATTGGGTCGGTGAGTATTGCCGGTTCAGCCAGTGGTAAAACGTATCTCGATCAGGTCATCTCCGCGATGAACGCCGCCTATCCGGGTGTCACCACCAGCTTTGAAGCCCAGGGCGACCCCGCCGGTATCCGCCGCCTGTGTAATGGTGAAGTGGATCTGGTCATCGTAACCGGCGACCTGACCGACGAGCAGACACAGAACTGCCAGGCCAACAACATCACACCCCTGCCGTTTGAATTGGGCAGCCGGGCGGCGGTTCTGGTGGCAAACGGCAGCAGCGACTACCTTACCTGTCTGACGACCGGACAAATCGCAGCGGCCTGGAGTGCTGGCAGCGACATGCCTGCCACCTGGCAGCAGGTCAGTGATCAGTTCCCGGAAACGGCCATCACGCTGTTTGCGCCTGCTTCCGGGAATATCTACAGTGATATTCTCCTGCTGGCCGCGACCGGCAGCCCCACGCCCATGCGCGCCGACACCCAGGTTAATGCCGATCCCCTGTATCGCGCCGCCGCAGCCGCCAACGTCGAGGGCGGGCTGGCAGTCATGAGCTGGAGCGACTATCAGCGTGTTCTGGCGAACAATCAGGCGAACATCCAACTGGTGAGTGTGGACAGCGGCAGCGGCTGTGTGGCGCCATCGCTGACTACCATCGCTGATGGCTCCTACCCGCTGCTGAATTCCTTCCAACTGATCGTGAGCGAAGCGGCGCTGTCCCGTGAAGAGGTACAGTCCTTCCTGTGGTTTGTGTATGAGGATTCGAACTTTAATCTGTTCAACTCTGCCGGGCTGATTGGCCTTACCTTTGGTGATCTGCCTGATGTGCGCGCCGCCCTGCTGGAAGCGTTTAACCGCGCGACCCTTAAACCGGAAGCAGCGCCAGACGCAGAAGCAACGGCTGAAGCAACACCGGCTGACGAGGCCACCCCTGAAGCTACACCAGCCGGTTAGGCCAGGCTGGTGCTGGTTTCACCTGTATCATAACGAACACTGCCCCTGCCGGTTCGGCAGGGGTTTTTTGTTCTGCTTGTGATATACTTCGCTGCCATCAGCAATATTAACCTTTCCTTCGATTATCCACGGAGTCCCTATGCGCGGCGAACTCGTCGCCCTCGATCTGGAAACCACCGGGCTTGACCCGGCAGCCGACTCAATCATCGAAGTCGGTATGGTTCGCCTGCATGAGGGTGTCATCACGGACGAATATCAGACCTTCGTCAATCCCGGTCGTCCCGTTCCACCTCATGTGACTTATCTCACCGGCATCACCCCGGACGATCTCATCGATGCGCCCACGCTGGCCGGCGTCATTCCAGCCATCCGCACCTTCGCGGGCAACGTTCCGATTATTGGTCACAACATTGCCTTTGATCTGGCGTTTCTGGCACGACAGGGCATTTTGCAGACCAATCTACGAATTGACACCTATGATCTGGCTTCGGTTGTGCTGCCCCGCGCGCCGCGTTACAACCTCGCCAGCCTGGTCAGCCACTTTGACATCAATCTGGATAACGCGCATCGTGCCCTGGCCGATGCCCGCGCCGCCGCCCTGCTCTACTGGGCACTGTGGGATAAAGTACGCACGCTGCCTTATGCCACGCTCTACGAAATTTCGATGGCGGCACAGGGGCTGGATTGGGATGCGCGTCATGTTCTTGAAGCCGCCCTGAATGAATATCGCGGCCAGGCACCGCCCCCCCCGCCGTCCGATCAGGCCATGATCGAACAATTCGGGTTACCCTCTCTAGACGAAACAACCTTACATCCGGCGGTCAACCCCGCGCCGCTGGATACGGAACAGATCGCAGCCCTGCTGCGCGCCGGCGGTCTGCTGGCCGAACACCTGCCCGGTTACGAAGAACGCTCGCAGCAGATCGAGATGGCGCGGGCCGTCGCTGCCGCTTTTAATGACAGCGATCACATCATGATTGAAGCCGGCACGGGCACTGGTAAATCGCTGGCTTATCTGCTGCCGGCGCTGTCGTGGGCGGCGCAGAACAACGAGCGGATCGTGATTTCCACCAACACGATCAACCTGCAGGATCAGCTTATTCAGAAGGATATCCCGGCGCTGAATGCGATGCTCGATCTGCCCGTCAGGAGCGTGGTTCTAAAAGGGCGCAGCAACTATCTGTGTCCGCGCCGGCTGGCTGCTGTCCGCCGCCGCCATCCCACGCAGGTGGATGAACTCCGCACGCTGGCAAAAATTCTGGTCTGGCTGCTGGAAAGCCCCGGCGGCGACCGGAGCGAAATCAGCCTGCGCGGCCCGGTCGAAAACAATGTCTGGCACCGGTTGAGCGCCGAGGACGAGGACTGCACGCTGGATCGCTGTTGGGCGGTTATGCAGGGCGCGTGTCCTTTCTACAAAGCGCGCAAGGCAGCGGAGTCCGCGCATGTATTAGTCATTAACCACGCGCTGCTGCTGGCGGATGCCGTTGGCGACAATCAGGTTTTGCCACCTTATCACCGTCTGATTATAGACGAGGCTCATCATCTCGAAGAAGCGGCAACCAGCAGTCTTACCTTCCGGCTGGATGAAGCCGCCTTGCAGCGCCGCCTGAGTGACTTGGGCGGCCCGGCACGCGGTCTGCTGGGTGATCTGCTAACCAGCGTGCGCGGCTATGTGCCTGACAAACAGCTTGAACGTCTGGAAACCTTTGTGCGGCACATCAGCGCTGCGACCGGCGCGATGGAGATTCACGTTCAGGCGCTGTTCAACAGTTTCCGCGACTTTTTGCGAAGCGCCAATGGCAGCCGCGCCGGAGATTACAACGTACAATTTCGCATCACGCCGCAGCACCGCAGCCTGCCGGCTTTCAATCAGTGCCAGGCAGCCTGGACAACCCTGCGTGACTTCTTTGAGGTCATCAGCACCGCTATGCGCCGCCTGACCGACGGCCTCGCTCGGCTGGAAAGTTACCATATCCCGAATTATCACGATCTGGTCAGCGGCGCCGGTGCCGCCGCCAGACACCTGGACGAAATCCAGGCACAGCTTACCGCCTTCACGCTCGAACCCTCCGCCAACGCCATCTACTGGTTCAGTGCCGGGCAGAATGCAAACGGCTACGTAACGATTAACAGCGCCCCTTTGCACGTTGGCCTGCCCCTGCACCAACACATCTGGTCGGCTAAAGACACCGTTGTGCTGACCAGCGCCACGCTGCAAACCGAAGACACCTTTGATTACCTGCGCGAACGGCTGCACGCCGAACACGCTAAAACACTGGATGTTGGCTCACCATTTGATTATCGCGCCTCCACTCTGGTTTATATCCCCAATGACATACCCGAACCGAACGACCAAAGCGGTTATCAGCGCGAGTTCGAACGCGCCCTGATCGAATTGGCCGACGCGCTCAATGGGCGGCTGATGGTACTGTTTACCAGCTATACCCATCTCCAGCAGACCAGGCAGGCGATTGCGCCCCGGTTGGCATTGGGCAACATCATCGTTTACGATCAAACGGAGGGGGGCAGCCGTCAGGCTTTACTGGATGGTTTCAAGTCGTCGGAGCGCGCGGTACTGCTCGGTACCAAGAGCTTCTGGGAAGGCGTGGATATTCCAGGCGAAGCCCTCAGCGGGCTGGTCATTGCCCGTTTGCCATTCGCCGTTCCCAGCGACCCGATCTTTGCCGCGCGTTCGGAGAGTTATACGGATGGTTTCAAACAGTACGCGGTTCCCGACGCCGTACTGCGTTTTCGTCAGGGCTTTGGCCGTCTCATTCGCACACGCACTGATCGCGGCGTCGTGGTGGTGTTTGACCGGCGCATCATCAGCAAAAGCTACGGTGTCAGTTTCCTGGAATCGCTGCCGGACTGCACCGTGCAATATGGTAATCTGCAAATGCTGCCCGAAGCCGCCAGACGTTGGGTAGACGGCAGTCAAGTGTAATTACGGAGTTCAGAACCGTTATGCGAACACCAGCGGGCAAAGAGTGCCGTTTCTACTATGAGGACTTTCACCGGGGGCGCGCTGTGCAGGAATGCCGGCTGGTGCAGGGCAGTTCCGGTTCGCTGCCCTGGCGACCAAACTACTGCGCGCTGTGTCCCGTGCCTGAAATTCTGAATGCGAATGCCAGCCCCGATCTCAACCTGACACTAACGATCAAACCCCGGCTTCTGGGGTTGGGGCGGCGGTTGGAAGTCACCGCATCATGTCTCAAGCATCATATTCCGGTTGATGACCCTCATATTGGCTGTCCGCGCTGCAACGCCGAACGTCCGGGACTGGACATTTTTCTGAAGTCGCTGGGGTCTGACGACGAATGATTAAAGCCGTCCTGCTCGATCTGGATAATACACTGCTGCATAATCAGGATGAGGCGTTTGCCGCCGCTTACCTGCGTCTGGTGGGAGAATATCTGGGTGCGCGCTGGCGGCGTGATGATTTATCCGGCACTTTCCTGCGAGCCATCCACGCCCTGACCGGGCGGCGCAACATGCAGCAGACTAACACCGATCTCCTGTTGAGCATCCTCTGCCGGGAAACTGGCGTCCCGGCACTGGACATTCGTGCCGCGCTGGAGGACTTCCACCATAACCGCTACCCGGCGCTTCAGACTTATACGCGGCCTGTACCCGGCGCGGCGGAACTGGTGCAGTCCCTGCGGGAGCAGCAGTACGCCGTTGCCATTGTCACTAATCCGATTTACCCGGCAGAAGCGATTCGCCAACGACTGGCCTGGGCGAATCTTCCCCATACGTTTGATGCCTACGCGCTGGTTACGAATGCCGACATCATGCGTTATACCAAGGCTGACCCGGCCTTTTATGTTGAGGTTGCGGCGCGCATCGGTGTCGAACCTGACGAAGCAATCATGATTGGTGACAGCCTCAAAAATGACATCCAGCCGGCGCGGCAGGTTGGGCTGCACACTTATCATATCAGCGGTGAAACGCCAGCCAGTACCAGCGAGGCGGATGCCGTCGGTACGCTGGCCGATTTCGCAGATGCGGTCATCGCCGATAATTGGTTTGATACGCTGCTGCCGCCCCCGCTTGTCCCGGACATGATCGAGCCGGAAATGCGTGGCAATATCGCCGCCCTGTATGGTACCCTGGCCGAGGCCAGGCCGCATTACTGGCAGCAGCATCCCCTGCCAGCCGAGTGGTCGCCGGCACAGATTCTCTGTCATCTGCTGGACAGCGAACGTCCGGTGCACCGCGCCCGGCTGGAACGCATTCTGGCTGAGGACACCCCCTTTCTGGTTGACCCACCACCCGCATGGGGACAGCCCGGCAGTATGATTTGCGACAACGATGGTGTGACCCTTGCCCGGAGGTTCACCGCCGAACGGCTGGAAACCCTGGCCTGGCTGCGCACTTTACGGCCTGAGGATTGGCACCGTCCCGCCCGGCACAGCATCTTCGGCGTGACAACGCTGCTGGAGATGGCGCATTTCACCGCACAGCATGACCGTCTGCACATTAATCAGCTTTGCCAGACGTTAGGACGATGTGAGTAAGTTATAACCACCCATCAATTGTAACTCGAATTGTGAGTATGCTAAGATGAGGCTGAGATATTCGCAGTACAGGGCAAAGGTCTGGTCATGCTCCAGGTCAATACGAACGGTCACAGTCCAACGGTAGTAACGCTGCTGCTCGACAGCCGGACGGCATGGCTGAATGATCTCTCGACGCAGTTAGTCAACCAGCATTACGACGTGCTGCTGGCCCGCAGCCCGGACGATACCTGGAGTCTGCTGAGCACGCAGCAGCCGGATGCGCTGGTCGCCTCTGGCGACTGCCAGGACAGTCTGGCCCTTTATGATGCAATCTGCGACCGTATTGAATCAGACTACCGCCCGCTTCTGGTTCTCGTTCAGGACATGCCCCTGCCCGCCACGCTCCCCCCGGATGGCGTGCTGCTGCTGCCATCTTCTTTTGTTTACTTTGAACACCAACTGCGTACTTTTCTGGCGCTGCGGGCAGCCAACCACCGCCTTTACAGCGCCAATCTTGCCCTGCTCGAAGAAAATCGCCAGCTCCGGGATGATGTGGCGGCGCAGACCAGCCGCAGCGACGAAATCAATCTGCTGAAAAATGCCATCGTCCGCAACGTTTCTCACGAACTCCGCACGCCTCTGCTTCAGATTAAGTCTGCCGTGTCCCTGCTGGCGGAAGACGTAGGCCGCGATAACCGGCTGATTGATTACGCCACCGGCGCGACCGCCCGCCTGGAAGCCGCCGTGCGAAATATTACTCTGTTGAATGAACTCCTGAACGAAAGTATGGATGCTCACACCCCCGGCCCGGTGCAGGTCGGCGAAGTGATTCAGCAGGCGCTCCGTAATCTGCGCCGCAGTTGGGAACATAAAGACCAGATTGAGCGTATTCAGACCCAACTGGAGGCCAATCTGCCGCCCGTGCAGGCCGACAAACAGGGGTTAGCCATCGTCCTCCAACTGCTGCTGGATAACGCCCTGAAATTCAGCGAACAGACAGTGGAAATCAAGGCCAGCCGCGCTGACAACTGGCTCACCATTGCGATAACCGATCACGGTATCGGTATTCCGGTGGACAAACTCGACCGGATTTTTGAGTCGTTTTACCAGATCGACAGCTCGACTACTCGGCGCTACAGCGGCATGGGTATAGGGCTGGCGATTGTGCGCTTCATCCTGGATCGCCATCACTGCCGAATTTCGGTCACCAGCGTTGAAAACCAGGGCAGCACCTTCACCTTCAGTCTGCCTGTTGTGGAATTATGCTGATCCCCATTTGTGCATTTCTTGACAAACGATTCCGCGCTTCGGTATACTTTTGACCGAGATTGACCTCTCACATACCAGAACTATTAACTTTCGTAATACAAGGAAAACAAACCGATCATGGCTGAGCTGGTAAAAAATTACATCGGCGGCGAATGGCTGGCAGCCCGCACGGGTGAAACCTTCCAGAGTATTAATCCGGCCACTGAAGAAGTCGTAGCCGATGTAGCCCGCAGCGGCGCGGATGATGTAAACGCGGCGGTTCAGGCCGCCAAAGCCGCCTACAAGAACTGGCGGTTGACCCCTGCCCCACGTCGGGGTGAAATCCTCTATCGTGTTGGTCAACTGCTGATGGAACGTAAGGAAGACCTGGCGCGGTTGATGGTACAGGAGATGGGCAAAGTTATCGCGGAAGCGCGCGGCGACGTGCAGGAAGCGATAGACATGGCCTTCTTCATGGGCGGCGAAGGCCGCCGCCTGCTGGGTTACACCGCGCCGGTGGAAATGCCAAACAAATTCGGTATGGCCCTGCGCGACTCGGTCGGTGTCGTCGGGTTGATTACCCCCTGGAACTTCCCCATCGCTATCCCAAGCTGGAAATCGCTACCGGCGCTCATCGCTGGCAACTGTGTCGTGTTTAAACCGGCTTCCGATACGCCTAAACTCGGCGCGGAATTCGTGCGGGTGTTTCAGGATGCTGGTCTGCCGCCCGGCGTGATGAATATCATCGTCGGTCCCGGCGGTTCAGTCGGTAATGCTCTGGCAACCCATCCAGATGTGCGGGTGGTCTCCTTCACCGGTTCGACCGAAGTCGGCTACCGGATGTATGCTCAGGCCGCACAGTTGGGGAAGAAAGTCAGCCTGGAACTCGGCGGCAAAAATGCCATCATCGTGATGGACGACGCAAACCTGGAACTGGCTGTCGAAGCCATAACCTGGAGCGCCTTTGGCACAACCGGACAGCGCTGCACCGCCACCAGCCGCCTGATCGTCCAGAAGGGGGTTCACCGCGAACTCGTGGACGCGCTGTACGAAAAGACCAAATCGCTCAAACTCGGTTATGGCCTGGATGAAAGCGTGCAGGTTGGCCCGGTGGTCAGTCGTTCCGCCCGCGAAGGCATTCATGAATATGTCGAAATCGGCAAGAATGAAGGCGCGACCCTGCTCACCGGCGGCGGTTTTGCCGACCCGCTGGACGGCAAAGGCTTCTTCTACCTCCCCACCCTGTTTGATAACGTAACGCCAGACATGCGGATTGCCCGTGAAGAAATCTTCGGGCCGGTGCTGTCCATCATCGAAGTTGAAACGCTGGATGAAGCCGTCGAGGTTAATAATCAGGTGGCTTATGGCCTCTCCAGCAGCATTTTCACCGAGAACGTAAATGCCGCCTTCCGCGCCATCCGTGATCTGTCTACCGGTATCGTGTACATCAATCATGGCACAACTGGCGCGGAAATTCAGTTCCCATTCGGTGGCACACGCGGTACCGGCAACGGAATGCGCGAGGCCGGACAGACCGCGCTCGATTCGTTCACCGAATGGAAAGCCGTTTACGTGGATTACAGTGGCCGCTTGCAGCGCGCCCAGATTGACACGGAGACCATCCTGAAAGATCAATAAACAAGACCCCCGTGAGACTTTTGTTCTCGTAATTAAATCGGGGGTCTGGTAACATATATGCATCAACTGTATTGGGAAGCCAGCTACGAGATTGTCCTGAGCTTAATCGAACATTATCCCGATGCAGATTTAGACACAATGGGCTTGGAGCAGTTGTTTCATTATATCGTCACGCTCCCCAACTTCGCGGATGACCCCGGCATG
>JARKOK010000021.1 GCA_029975765.1 Aggregatilineales bacterium | reverse complement strand
ATTCGTGGTGAGGTGATCGGCACGATTGATATTGCTGCCGATCCTGAGCAGCCGCTCAGCCAGGGCGACCAGATGGTGCTGCGCGCGGTGGCGGAACGTGTCGGGCTGGCGATTGAAGGCGCGCGGCTGTTCAAGGAAACGCAGTCGGCGCTGGCCGTTACCTCGCTGCTGTACCAGCTCAGCCGGTATCTGAACGAAGCCGATACGCTGGAAGACATCATTCAGGCAATTGTGGCCGCCGCGATGACCGAGGCCACCGGCGGGCAAATCTGGCTGTTCGATGATTACCCGCAGGGCGGCACGCCGGAATGGCTGGAGATCGTGGCTGACTGGTCGGCACTGGAACGCGCCGGACAGAGCCGCATCCATCTGCGCCTGCACCTGCCGGACTCGCAGTTTCTCAGCACGCTGCATGACAATCAGGTGAAACTGGTGCAGGATGTGGCGCTTGATCAACGGCTGGACAGCCATCTGCGCGAGATGTTCCTGGCGTGGGGCACCCGCGCGGCGGTGTTCATCCCGTTCAGCGTGCGCGGCCTGTGGCGCGGCGTGATTACGATGGAATTCCCCCGCCCGCGTGACTTCACCGAGCGCGAAGGCCGTATTTACAGCGCGCTGATTGACCAGTCGGGTGTGGCGATTGACAACCGCCTGCTGTTCCGGCAGACCGAAACGACGCTCGATCAGATCGAACGCCTGTATGCCGCCAGCCGCGTGATTAACCGCGCGCAGGGTTTTACCGAACTGGTGCAGGCGGCGGCCTCCGCCACCAAAGACCCCGGTCTGCAATTTGAACTCGGCCTGCTGGAAGGCCAGCTTGACAGCAGCGGCTGGCCGACGCGCGTCCGTAAGGTGGCGCGCTGGCAGTTCGGGCAGGCGCATGAGGAAGACAGCTACGAGCCGTTTGCCGTTCTGCCAGAGTCGCCCCTGCGCCACCGCGAACCGCAGCTTAACTATGATGCCAACGCCGATCTGCCCTTTACGGCGCTGTTCCCCATGTTCAGCGCCAACCAGCCGGTCGCCGTGCTGTACCTGTACAGCGCGACGATGCAGGAACTGTCGGAAGAGGATTACGAAGTATACCAGGCGCTCACCGGCCAGATGAGCACCATGCTGGAAAACCGGCGGCTGCTCGACCAGACGGCGCAGGCGCTGGATGAAAGCCGGCGGCTGTATGCCGCCAGCCGCGCCATTACCAGCGCGCCGGATTTAAATGCCGTCTATCAGGTAACGGCTGAACACCTGTCGCAGTCTGCCGACCAGATCAGCCGGGTGCTGGTGCTGCTGGCCGGGCCTGATCCGGCAGCCGACGCGCCGTTTCTGGATTACGTCTATGTATGGGAGCAGCGCCCCAGCGCAGAATCACCCCTGCGCGCCGGGCTGCGTGTCACCCGCGAGGCGATGCCGCTGGGTATGTGGCTGGCGCAGCGCGGTGAACTCACCTATCTGCCGAATATCGAGATGAACTTGCAGGACGACACGCGGCTGCGGCAGGCGCTGCAGCGCGGCGGCGCCGCCAGCGCCGTGATCGCGCCGCTGCGGTCGCAGCACAACTGGTTTGGCGCGATGATCTGCGAGTGTGAAACCGTACACAGCTTTGATGAAATGTTCATCCGGTTTATGCAGGCGGTGGCCGACCAGGTGACGATTGCGGTCGAAAACCGGCGGCTGTTCGATGAAGCCCGCCAGGAAGCCCAGCGCGCGCTGGCGCTGGCCGAAGCCGGCCAGCTGGCGTCGCGGGTGGGCGGCGAGTTCGAGGCCAGCCTGAACGAAGTATTTGAGCGTGTGACCCTGGCGGCTAACTACGACCGCTGGCTGGTTATGCTGCTGGACGAGCAGCAGCCGAACCTGCTGGAAACCATCATCTGGCACGCGCCGCGCCTGCCTGCCGATGTGTCGCGGCTCACCTTTGATCTGACTACGGCGCAGCACTCGATTGCCGACGCGGTGCGGCTGAACCGCACGCTGGTGGTAAATAACCCGGCTTCGTATCCGGCTTTTCTGGGCGCGCCGGAAATCATGCTGCAACAGGTAGGTAAACATATCGCCATGCCGGTCTACAGCGGCGACCGTATCGTTGGCGCGCTGGCCGTTGGGCGCCATCTGGATGGCGCGGACCTGGATGACCGTGACGAGCAGCTTTTGAACACGCTGGCGGCGCAGGTGGGCATCGCGGTGGAAAACCGGCGGCTGTTCCAGAGCGTCGAAACTGAGCGTGCCTACCTGCGCTCGGTGCTGGAATCCATGCCCACCGGTATTCTCGTGCTGGACGCGCAAACTCTCCGCCCCCTGCAAGCCAATGCTCAGGTGGAACAACTGCTGGACCGCCCGCTGGATTACCACCAGCCGTTTACTGCCGCCGATTACAACCTGTACCGTACCGGCACCAGTGTGTTTTACCCCTCGGACGAACTGCCGATTCTGGTCGCGGCGGCTTCCGGCCAGTCGAATTTCAGTGACGATCTGGCAGTGATGCATGAGGATGGCACGCATACCGACCTGCTGCTGAACGCCGCGCCGATTCTGGATGCACGCGGTCAGGTGACGACCATCGTGGCCGCGTTCCAGGACATCAGCAACCTGCGCGGCCTGGAGAACGCCCTGCAGGATAACCTGCGTGAAACCATCGCCCTGTACGAAGTCACCCGGTCGCTGTCCGAAGCCAGCGAACTGGACGCGGTGCTGGACATCATCGTGATGCAGATGCTCATGACGGAAGCCAGCGACGGGTATATCGTTCTGCTGGACGAGCGCACCGGCCAGTTGAACGTCGCCCGTTCCATGAGCGGCACGGAAATGCTGGATCTGCCGGAAGCGGTCTTTGCCGCTGACCGGCTGCTGCTGGACGATACCCGCGCCGATAATATGGGGAGTGCGCTGGCGGAGCGGAACATCCTGGCGCTGGCTTCGATACCCATGCGCGCCCGCGACAACCTGCTTGGCTGGATTGTCATCGCTTATGACCAGCCGCGCGCTTTTACCCCGGAGGACGAACGGTTCCTCGCTACCCTCAGCGACGGCGCGGCCATTACGATTGACAACCGCAATCTGTTCGCCCGCACCGAACAGTCCTACCAGGAAGCCACGACGCTGTATCAGATCAGCCGGGCGCTGTCGAACGCGGCTACGCCGGAAGATGTGCTGCAAGCGATTGTCCAGAATATGAACCGCCCGTACATCACCCAGGCGTTCCTGGCCGTGCCCCCGCCGTATGAAGATCGTGACATGCCGGAAGTCATGCAGGTCGTCGCGGACTGGCAGCGCGAGGACGTGATGGCGATGAACATGTACGGGGTGACACTCAGCGCCGAGTTGTTCCCGGCGTGGCGGCTGATCTGCCGCGCAACGGCGCTGATCGCGGACGATGCCCAGGCCGATACCTCGCTGACGGATATGGAACTGATCGGTCTGGAAAGTATGGATACACGCGCGCTGGTTGTGCTGCCGCTGCGCGCCGGCGGCCAGTTGATCGGCGCGATCTGGCTGAGCGCCAGCGAACCTTACGCCCATACGGAGCAGGATCAGCGCGTGTTCCAATCACTGGCCGAACAGGCGTCACTCTCCATGCAGGCGCGCCGGCTGCTGTCACAGACGGAACGCCGCGCCCGCCAGCTTTCGACCTCTGCCGAAGTCAGCCGCATCGCCAGCGCGATCCTTGATCTGAACGCGCTGATGCCGCAGATCGTAGACCTGATCCGCGACGTCTTCCAGTACGATCACGTCCAGATTTTCCTGATGGACGCCGCCGATACCCACGCGGTCCTGCGGGCCAGCACCGGCGAGGCCGGCCAGCAGCTGCTGGCGGTTCACCACCGGCTGCCGAAAGGGTCGGCCAGCGTGATCGGTCAGGTGACGGCAACGGGCAAACCCGTGCTGGCGCTGGATACCGCCGATGCGCGCGTCGTCCACCGCCCGAATCCGTACCTGCCGCTGACACGCTCGGAAATGGCGCTGCCGCTGACGGTGAAAGGGCGCGTCGTCGGGGCGCTGGATGTGCAGTCCAACCAGCCGAACGCCTTCACGCAGGAAGACGTGAATGTACTGCTGGCGCTGGCCGGGCAGATTTCGATTGCGATTGACAAC
>JARKOK010000012.1 GCA_029975765.1 Aggregatilineales bacterium | reverse complement strand
CGCCCCCTTTGTCATGCGGGTGGATGCCACCGAGTCGCGGCGCGAACCGGATTTACAGGTCATCCTGAACAGCAATCCCGGCCAGCTTACCGAGTCGGCGATGGTCGGCCCGGCGGACATCTGTATCGAGATTGTGTCGCCGGAGAGTGTGACGCGCGATTACGGGGACAAGTTCGCGGAATACGAGCAGGGCGGCGTGCGCGAATACTGGATACTTGACCCGCAGCGTAAGTCTGCCCTGTTTTATCGCCTGAACAACGACGGCCTGTACAGCCTGCAAGCCACCAGCGGGCAGTATCATACACCACTGCTGCCGGATTTTGTGCTGCATGTGCCAACGCTGTGGGCTGATCCCCTGCCGGACTACTTCGCGATAGCAGACGCAGTACGGGCAATGGTGAAAGAAGCCTGATACGATGTTGTCTGAACCAGCGAAATCCCTCGGCGAACAGAATTATGAGCAGTTCGCGCGGCGCTACGCGGAACTGGCGGAAACCAAGCCCTATAATGCCCTGTACGACCGGCCAGCCACGCTGTCGCTGCTGCCAGAAGTAGCCGGTCGGCGTGTGCTGGACGCCGGCTGCGGGCCGGGCATTTATGCCGAATGGCTGGTGAATCACGGGGCGGAGGTGGTGGCATTTGATGTGACGCCGGATTTTGTGGACATCACCCGGCGGCGCCTGGGTGACCGCGCCACCGTTTTGCAGGCTGATTTAAACCAGCCCCTTACTTTTGCCGGGGACGCGGCCTTCGATGTGGTCTTGTGCCCGCTGGTATTTGACTACTTCCCTGACCTGCGCCCTATTTACGCGGAGTTCTTCCGGGTGTTGAAGCCGGGCGGCCTGCTGGTTTTTTCGTGCGGGCATCCATTGGGTGACTGGCTGCTGGTTGAACGGCACGGGCTGGGCGAAAGTTACTTCAACATAGAACGGTACGAAATGGAATGGACGGGCTTCGGCCCACCCTACCCCCGTATCGTCGCATACCGCCGCCCTCTGCAAGCACTGATAAACCCACTGCTGGAGGCCGGCTTTCAGCTGGATAAACTGCTTGAGCCGCAGCCAACTGAAGCCTTCCGCGAGGCTGACCCCGAACACTATGAACGGCTGATACGCCAGCCCGGTTTTATCTGCGTCCGGGCGCGCAAAAACCAGGCGTAGCCGGCTCGTATCCCAATCCCGCCGCGTCTATATCCCAACATTTCCCAAGTTGGGATATTGTGGGAAATGCGGGATTTATGGCTCGATGCGTCCATCGGCGGTAAGCTGGCTGATACGCAGATCAGCCTGATCGAGCAGCGCCTGGCAGCGTTCCGACAGCTTCCGCCCCCGCTCAAACAGCGTCACCGAATCATCCAGCGACAGGTCGCCCGACTCAAGCTGCGTGATAATGGCTTCCAGTTCGGCAAACGCCGCTTCAAAAGAGAGTTCGTTTATATCGCTCATGGGTGTCCTTATCTTCGACGCGCGCTTTCAGATCGCCATCGTGGAATTGTATCGTTACGCCGGTGCCTGGTTTCACCCCCGCCGCGCCGGACAAACGCTGGCCGTCCTCGCTGACAGAAACAATCGCATACCCCCGCGCCAGAATGGACTGCGGGTTGGCCGCGTGGAGCGCGGCGGTACGGCTGTCCAGCCGCTCGCGCAGCAGGTGCAGACGCGCCGCCTGCCGGGTGGAGAGGCGGGCGTTCCAGTCATCCACGCGCTGCCGCAGATTACGAATCCGGTTGAGCGGTGACAGATGGCCGAGTGACCGCTGGGCGACGGCGAGATCGGCCTGCCGCGCCGCCAGATCATCGCGGATGAGGCCGGCCATCCGGCTGTCCAAATCGTGCAGGATGAAGCGTAAATCCTCGATATTCGGCGTGATTTGCTCTGCCGCCGCCGAGGGAGTCGGCGCGCGCAGATCGGAGACAAAATCCACAATCGTCGTATCGGTTTCATGGCCGACGCCGGTCACAACCGGGATGCGGCTGGCCGCGACCGCCCGCGCTACCCGCTCATCGTTAAATGCCCACAGGTCTTCGATGCTGCCGCCGCCGCGAATCAGCAGAATCACGTCCACCTGCGTGTAAGTATTTAGCCGTTCCAGCGCGGCCACGATCTGCGGCGGCGCGTCCGCGCCCTGCACCAGCGTCGGGCTGAGGATGAGCTGCGCCAGCGGAAAACGGCGGCGCAGCACGTTCTGGATATCCTGAAACGCGGCGGCCTCCGGTGATGTGACCACACCAATCTGCCGGGGAAAACCCGGCAGCGGGCGTTTGCGCTCCGGGTCGAACAGCCCTTCCGCTTCCAGCTTCCGTTTTAACTGCTCGAACTGCTGGTACAGGTCACCCAACCCCACCGGGCGCACGTGGTCGGCGTAAAGCTGGTATTCGCCACGCGGCTCGTACACGCTGATGCGGCCATGCGCGGCGATCTCATCGCCGTTCTGCGGCACGAATGACTGCCGTTCCACGCTGGAACGCCACATGGCGCACTTCAACTGCGCGCCGCCGTCCTTGATGGTGAAATACCAGTGGCCGGACGATGCGCGGGTCATATTGGAAATTTCGCCCTGCACCCATACATCCTGCAATTCGTTGTTCTCATCAAACATTTGCCGGATGATACTCGTCAGGTCGCTGACAGAATACGCCTCAACCATTTATTTTCCCCTTTGGCGGTAGGCTGTTGAGATTATACAATAGGGAGGTTATTGACGAAACAGACTGGCACGGGGCTGAAGCCCCCAATAAGGACAGAGACACAATGGCTTATCTGAACGAACAGCAGCGGTCGCAGTTGAGGGACGACCTGAAAAAACTCAAGTTTAACCAGGCGAAAGGCAGAGTGCGCCGGATGGACCCCAAAGCGCGGCTGGTGTATGTGCGCAACGCGCAGCAGGTGGGGCGCTGGCTGACTCGCTACGATCTGGAAGGGCTGGGCACGCGCGTCACGCTCATTGAAGAAAACCGCGTCGTCAACGATGACCAAAAACTTGAAAACGAATGGCAGATGGTGGATGTGATCGTCGAACCCCTGCCGGATAATCGTAATTAGGCATCAGCCGCGCGCAGCAACGCCGGTATACCTGAGGCCGCTAAACGAGAATTTTACATTCGTTCCGTAAGATGAGAGTACGAAAGGAATTGCCATGCTGCGTACACTGCCGCAAACCCGCTACCAAACGCTGACCGTCCGGTTGGCCGCCGCTGCTATATTTACCCTGCTGACTGTATTGTCAGCACGAGTCACGATTGAGGTGGGCATTGTACCTTTTACGCTGCAAGTGCTGGTTGTGCTGCTGAGTGGGTTGGTGCTGGGCGCGCGGGATGGCGCGTTAAGCCAGGCGGCTTACGTGGCGCTGGTCGCTGCCGGGCTGCCGCTGGATGCGCGCGGTCTGGGAACGGCGGCGCTGTTCGGGCCGACCGGCGGCTACCTGCTCGGTTTTATCGCGGCGGCGGCGGTGGCCGGTTGGCTGGCGCAGGCCAGCGCGGCGCGGCTGTGGCGGCGCTGGCTGGCCGGCGTGGCCGGGATTGCTGTCCTGTATATTTTGGGCGTGGCTCACCTGAAACTGTTTACCGGCATGGACTGGTCGGCGGCCTGGGCTGCCGGCGCGGCGCCCTTTCTGCTGGCCGATCTGGCGAAGGCCGTGATCGCTGCCGCGCTGGCCGAGGGCGGGCGGCGAACGCTGGCGCGCTGGGGGCTGTAACATTCGGGTCAAAAACCCTTTTCCGGTACGGTCGGCACGAATCGTTCTTAAGCGTTGGGCTGTGAGAAAGGTGGAAAAACGTGGATCAACCGGTAACGATCACTTTTGTGCCAGAGCAGGTGATTACGTGGCTGATCATCGGATTGATCGCCGGCCTGCTGGCGAGTATTCTGGTACGCGGGCGGCGGTTTGGGCTGTGGGGCAGCATCATCGTCGGCCTCATCGGGGCGTTCATCGGCGGGCTGCTGTTCACGGTATTAGGCTTGCAGGTATCGCCGGCGCTGGCCGCCGGGATCACCATTCGTTACATTGATATTCTCGTCGCCTTTATCGGCGCGATCATCGTGCTGATGCTGGTTGGCGCGGTATGGTGGCGGCGGTTCTGACAGCACCGGCAGGGACAAAAAAGACATGGCCGCAGGGGCGGGTTTCGAACCCCACCCCTGCACAAACGTTTCTTTATTCCGACAGCGCAGCCAGTTCGTCTTCAGTCAGCGTCAGGCCGAGGATATTGAAACCGGCATCCACATGGATCGTTTCGCCAGTCACGTTGCGGCTGAGATCGGATGCGAGATACAGCGCCGTATCACCGACATCTTCCTGCGATACCAGCCGGCGCAGCGGTGACGCTTTCTCCGAATACTTCAGCATCATACGGAAACCCGGCACACCCGCCGCCGCCAACGTCTTGATCGGCCCGGCGCTGATCGTATTCACGCGGATGCCTTTTGGCCCCAGATCGTTCGCCAGATAGCGCGTGTTGGTTTCCAGCGCGGATTTGGCGACGGCCATCACATGATATTTGGGCATCACTTTTTCAGCCGCGTAGTACGTCAGGCTGATGATACTGCCGCCGTCGCTCATCAACGGTTCGGCGCGTTTCGCCATCGCAATCAGGCTGTAGGCGCTGATGTCAAC
>JARKOK010000009.1 GCA_029975765.1 Aggregatilineales bacterium | reverse complement strand
ATCGGTATGGCCCGGCGTCCATTCCAGTTTGGACGGATTCCAACTGGGAATCGATGGGTCGTTGGCAACATCGTAGGCTCTGCCAGTGGTTTTCTTGATGTACTCATAAATCGCCCCACCCGGCGCGTACAGCCGCCAGTCCACATTTACCGGATCATCCTGCGGCGGGATGCCAGTCGGTGTTCTGCCGACAATGGTCATATCCTGGCTAGGTGCCCAGGTAATTTTATCCGACATGGAGGGGTCAATCCGGTTGACGGCTTCGACCTTGCCGGGGTAGATGACTTCTGTACCGTCCGGCAGCGTGATTTTCAGATCATGGAAGGTGATATTGCTGCCCTTAAACTGAACCTGAAAGTTGCTGAACAACCCGCCCCAGACATCACTCCGGCTGCCGCCCCACTTGATGCTGTTCTGGCAGGTCTTGGAGCCGGCCCAGACACCGGGAAGGGTTGTGGGGTCAAACGGCGGATCACACACCCCAACAGCGGTGTTGGTCACTTTCAGCGGCTCGCGGTACACCACCTGAATGAAGTAGGCCGGCTTGAAAGCAACGATCTCAACTTCAATGTAATTCGCATCACCCGCTTTTTCGCTGCCCGCGCGCGGGGGATTGTACCAGTTGACGAAGTTGGTCACGCCGTCATTATTGAAGCCATTTTTAGCCGCCGCGTCTTTCACCGCCTGGTCAATGCCGCCCTTGGTACACTTGGCATATGACCCGGCCAGCGCCGCCGCGTCGGTCGCGTTCTGCGCGCTGCGCCACAGCAGGTACAGACCGCCGCCGTCAATCGCCAGCCCCAGCATGGCGACCAGCCCCAGCATGACCAGCGCCAGCAGAACGATGGCCTGCCCGGATTCGGCCCGGCGGGGAACTCGAACATTGTAAGAGAACCGCTGTCGTAAGTTCATGATCCGTTCCGCCTTTACCCTAGTCGTTATCCAGAATGGTGCCAATGCCCCGCGCCTTGATGAGATAGGCGTTCACCGGGTTCTTCAGGTTGACGTAGAAGATTTCGCTGGCTTCCTTTTTCTTGTCATGCACAATGTTGATGTTGATCGTCTTGCTGATTTCACCCGCAGCAAACTGTATCTGCCCGCGGCTCGCCAGATAATCACCTGATGCGCCGGATTCGGCGGTGAAATCCTCTGTTTCGTAATTCACGGTCGTGACTTCGACACTGGGATATGAGAGTGATACCACAAAAGTCGCCACCGTCGTGGTGTTGTTCTTCACCGGCTCGGTGACCGTCACATCCGTGATGCTGATGCCAATGAGATTGGCCGGCAGCGTACCATTTTTCAGTTCGTCGCCATCGCTCACACCATCGCCATCCGTGTCGGGATTCGCGCAGTTTGTTTTGTAAACATGCACCTCATCAAAGTCGTTCAGGCCGTCGCCATCGGTATCCGTCATCGTCGGGTTACAGCCGTAGGTATGCACTTCCTCGCCATCTTTCAACCGCTCACCATCACTATCCGGCGCTAACGGATTAGTACGGTAGACATGAATTTCATCACCATCTTTCAACCCATCGGCATCCGTATCCGGTGAGAAGGCATTGGTGTGATAGCGGTTGATCTCGTCGGCATCATTCAGGCCGTCATCATCCGTATCGGCCTTCAGCGGGTTGGTCTGGTGCGTCATCACCTCGCTGTAGTCCGTCAGCGTATCGCCATCGGTGTCAATCGAGTTTGGATCCGTCTTGTACCGGTTCACCTCATCACCATCGCCCAGACCATCACCGTCCGTATCCGGCTTCGTCGGATCGGTATAATGCGTCAGCACTTCCGCCCCATCCTGAAGGGTGTCGCCGTCGGTATCCGGGTTAATCGGATTCGTGCGATACAGCTTGATCTCGTCGCCATCTTTCAGGCCATCACCGTCGGTATCCACTTTAAGGGGGTCGGTCTTATGGGTGTTCACTTCGTCGCCATCGCTCAGGCCGTCATCATCCGTATCGGCTTTCAGCGGATCGGTCTTATACGTGATCACCTCGTCATAGTCGCTCAGGCCATCGTCGTCGGTGTCAGCTTTCTTCGGGCTGGTTTTGTACTCTTTAACCTCGTTATCCTTCAGCCCATCGCCATCCATGTCGGCAACCAGCGGGTCAGTCGTAAAGACGTAAATCTCATCGCCGTCTTTCAGACCGTCACCGTCCGTATCCGGCTTGGTCGGGTTAGTCGTCCGGCGTTCTTCGGTTTCGTTGTCCACACCGTCACCATCCGGGTCGCCTGTACCATCCTGGCTCAGATCACCAAAGTACAGCAGTTCCCAGGCGTCCAGCAGCCCGTCCTTATCGCTGTCGTTGGCCTCACCTTCCTTCAATTCTTCGGGAGTGTTCGCCACGCAGGGGTCGGTGTGATAAATTTTGACTTCCAGTCCATCCAGCGCGGTATCGCCATCGGTGTCCGGGTTATTCGGATCGGTGCAAACCAGGATAAACAGTTCTTCCCAGTCGGTCAGTTCATCACCATCTGAGTCCGCGTTGGTGGGGTTGGTCGAGTAAGTATGGGCCTCGTCACCATCAAACAGCGTCGCCCCTTTCGCCGGATCGCTGTTCATACTGTCGCCATCAGTATCCATCCGCAGCGGGTTCGAACCATAGATATCTACCTCATCGCCATCTTTCAGCCCATCGCCATCCGTGTCGGGATTCCAGGGGTCAGTCAGCATGGTCAGCGCCACTTCACGGAGATCAGACAGACCGTCAAAGTCCGAGTCCGGCTCAAGTGGGTTGGTCAGATAGGTCACCAGTTCATCGTAGTCCGTTAGACCGTCACCATCGCTGTCTTCTAGCCGGGGATCAGTACCCTCAGCCACTTCGTCCCCATCCCATATCCCATCACCGTCGGTATCCACGTTATTAGGATCCGTCCCCCAGGGCGATATTTCCTCACCATCCTTCAGGCCATCACCGTCGGTGTCAGGATTAAGCGGGTCGGTATGGTAAACGAACAGTTCATCGTAGTCGTTCAGACCGTCGCCATCGGTGTCTTGCTTGAGCGGGTCGGTGCCGTACTTATAAATCTCGTCGCCGTCTTTCAGGCCGTCGTGATCGGTATCGGGGTCAAGCGGGTGCGTGCCGCGTGTTTCCTCGCAGCCGTTGTTGCAGCCGTCGTTGTCCGGGTCGTCGGTGCCCGTTTTGGACAGGTCACCAAAGTAGCTTTTTTCCCAGGTATCATTCAGACCGTCATAATCGCTGTCGTCATTATCCGGGCCACCATTGAGGCCAATATTCTTCACAATGGTGCGCTGCCCGCCAAAGTTCAGGGTCAGGCGCGGCACCAGGCTGTTCGCCAGCGGCGTGATGAAATTGATCGTCACGTCGGACTCGATTTGCAGCATGTCGCCGTTATCCAGCTTTTCGTCGGTCACATCAGCACACGTCAGCAGCGTGCCGTCCGGCTTGCGATACTGGATGTCCACCGTCTGGTCGTTGACGAACATCACGTTCCGCACAGTCTGCGTCATCGAATCACAGTCCAGATAGGTCGGCATCAGGGACGAGTACCCGATCATTTCGGCGTACCGCAGGGCGCTGCGGATGGAATTCGAGGCCATCGCATACGCAAACAAAACACGCCCGAAGTCGAGGATGCCCATAACCACGAACAGCAGAATGGGAGCAACGAGCGCGAACTCCAGGAGTGCCTGGCCGGTTGATCGCTGGCGACGCGGATGCATAAGTTCGTGCCTTTCTACGAAGTCTTTTCGGTCAGAATGATCTGGCTGGCTTCAGCCCGCAGCGTAAGGGGGTTAAACCCGACGATTCGGGGGATGATCGGTGTCAGCAGGTTAAAGCTGTATTCGATGGAAACCGCTACCGGGTCGCCCACCCCGTAGGGTGCGGGGGTGTTCGTGCGAATAACCGCACCTGACCAGTCCACCACCCCACCACCGGCGTTGCGCGCGCGGAATTCGGCGTTGTTCGGGTCGGCGCACTGCTCACCATCGCTGGCGGTCATGCATTCGGGATTGATCGAAAGATACAGGGCGGCTTCACCCGCGCCATCTTCCAGAGCGATGAAGATAAAATAGATACGACCCAGATCGAGCAGGCCGGACAGCATGAGCAGGATAACCACTAGACTCAGACTCAGTTCGACAAAGCTCTGGCCTCTTTGGAATTTGTTACGCCTGGGATTGGACATCTTGCATCTTCCTTACGCCGAATTGATGTACACTTGAGAGAGCAGCGCACCTGAGCGCATTCATTGTGTGTCACTCTATTAACCGCAGTTTACATTGAGATGTCGCAAAATTGATGGATAAAATTTGTAAATTATCAACTCTTCACGAATTATTTCGAAATCTAACGGGATTTATTATGCAGGTAAAACTTACCATTTTCGTTTGTAACGTTCGCGCGGTAGGTGCGGTATATCAGGTAGGACATACCGAAACACCACGTGCGGCGGCGTCTGACGTTGTAGCTGTACAACCGGAGAACTAGCCATCGTGTTACGACCGCCCACAGACTTAGAACGACTCATTCAGAAAGCCCAAGGCGGAGATGAACATGCCGTTGCCGCGTTGTATCAGAGATATGCGCCGATGATCTACCGCTATGTGGCTTACCGCGTGCCTGAATTCGACGCTGAAGACCTGACCGGGGAAGTGTTTGTGAAGATGGTTGAAGGACTGCCGTCCTACCGCATTACCGAAGCACCCTTTGAAGCGTGGTTATATCGTATTGCAGCCGCGCGGGTGGCGGATTATTATCGTCGTCATAAACACGTAACTGAGGCCAAACTCGATGATGAGCTGCCGCAGGACGACCCACTGCCCGAAGAACTGCTGCTGGAACAGCAGGAACTCGATGGGCTGCGCGCGGCTTTGCAGCAGCTTACCGGCGAGCAGCAGTCCATTCTCATCTGGCGGTTTGTCGAGCGAAAAAGCCATGAAGAGGTAGCCGAGATGCTCAATCGCAGCGTTTCGGCGGTTAAGACCATCCAGCACCGCGCCCTGACGCAGTTGGCGCAGATACTTGGCACCCGGAAGGAAACGCGTCACTATTTGCGAGGTCGTCATGATTGAGCCGGAATTCAACGCCGACCAACTCGCTGACCGTTTAGACGCTGTGCTGCCGCCGCATCAAACCGGTGCCGCGCCGCTTAACGGTGATGAAACGCTGAACGCTGCCATCCGGCTGGCCAAGGCCCCCCACCCTGAAATGACACCGGAGATGCAGGCGCGGATTCAGGCGCGTGTGCTGGCAGTCGCACGCCAGCAGAAAGCCGCGCGCCGGGCATCCCGTTTTCAAACCACGCTGCTGCTGCGCTGGGCTGCCGTTTTTGTTCTGCTGTTTGTGGGACTGGGCGCGACCGCGCCTTCCATCGCTGGCAGCGTACCCGGTGAAGTGTTGTATCCAGTCAAACGCAGCCTGGAAAACGTGGAACGACTGCTGGCGACCTCACCGGACAGCCAGGCCAACGTATATCTGACTCAGGCAGAACGCCGCCTGGTCGAAGCGCAGCAGCTGCTGGAGCGCGGCCAGTTTGACACTGAGATCATAGAAAACGCACGGGACGATGCCGCTGCCTCGGCACAAATACTGAACCAGATGGCCGCGCCAGAGACCCAAACCATCGTGCAATCGCGGGTCGCGCGGGTTAATACGACGGCACAGCATCTGGTCCAAACGGCGCTCACGGCTGGCATTGTGACGCGCGATGAAGTGATCGAACTGCTGCCCACGCCAACAGCAACGATTGTTCCAACTACCGCACCAACCCTTACCTTCACGCCGCCCCCATCACCGACGGTTACAGCATTACCTTCCCTCACGGCGACAGCCACGCTTATGCCCACGCTGACAGCCACCGTGCCGCCGGCGACTGCCACTGTTGTGCCAACACTTACACCGATCACCGACGCCAGCACACCCGTTACCCCCCAAGCCGGCATCATTATCAGCAGCGGCAGTGTAAACGTCCGTAAGGGGCCGGGTGTGGAGCATGAAGTGATTGCCATACTACTCCCCGGCACACCGGTCACGATCATCGGCCACAACAGCGCGCGTGACTGGAGCCATGTGCGCATCCCCGATGGGCGGGCGGGCTGGATCGCCACTGCTCTCATCGGCACGGGACAGGGCGATGCGCCTCCTCCTCCCGGCGCAACCGCTGTGCAGGCCGGCGGCAGCAACAATGCGCCCAACAATCAGGACTGCGCGCATCCCGGCAGCTACTGCAACGCACCCGGACAGCAGAAGAATGATATACCGGGCGACAATGGCACCGGGCCGGGACAGAACAACAGCTCGAACAACAATCCGCCGGGCCAGGATAAGTCGAACACTGGCCCGCCAGATAATCCGGGCAACTCCAATAACAATAAGTCCAAGAATAAGTCCTGACCCCTCCTGACAGGGTACGGGCCGAGCGTTTTTAAACCAAAAAGAACGGCGCAAGTGATCGCCGTTCTTTTATTTTGCGATGATCGGAGAGTTTTAAGACCCGGATTCTGTTGGCAGTCCCTGGGCGCGCCATTCATTCAGACCGCCGGCCATGCTGGTAACAGTGGTCAGACCAGCCTGACGAAGAATATCCCGCCCCTGCTGGCTGCGATTACCGGAGCGGCACACGACCACGATTTCCTGATCACGCGGCACTTCGCTGACACGGGCCGCCAGTTCACCCAGCGGGATCAGCGTCGCGCCGGGGATATGCGCTTCAACCCATTCGGATGGTTCGCGCACGTCCAGAATGAAGGCGCCTTCACTGCGCTTCTGCGCCGCTTCTGCCACCGAAATCTCAGCGGCCAGCGCGGCAGAGGACGACGCGCCATTAGCAGCCTGCGCGGTCGGCGCGGTTTGATTGCTGAGTTGAGCGATCACAACCACAGCAATAATGACGACCGCCGCTGCTGCCAGAGCAATCCACAGCCATCGGTTATTCTGCTGTTTCGCGACAGCCCGTTTGGATGATCTTTTTTTACTCATACCGACTCCTTGTGTCTGCGGTGTGATTGTAACACTATCCGTGAAGCTGACACACGGTCAGCGGGCAGGCCGTGACCCTCAGAGGCCGCCGGTGGAGCAGCCACTGCTCACGGGGCTGCTCAGTGAACTGGACGATGAACCGCCCTTAACCGCAAAAGTGGATAATTTCTTGCGCGGGTGATGGTTGCCGCAGTTCGGGCACACCACTTCACTGACGGCAGCGGCGCTGCGCACCAGTTTTTCAAACGGCTGCCCACAGCCGGGACAGTCAAACTCATACAATGGCACGATGTTTACTCCTTTAACGCAGCGGCCACCCGTTCCAGACGCTCGCGGGCTTCTCTGGCAACGGCTTCCAGTTCCGGTTTATTCACGACGCCGAGCATACTCAGCGGGTCAACCAACGATATTTCGATCACCCCTGTTTCAATCTGCGCCACCGTCACATTACATGGCAGCAGCAGGCCAACTTCCGGCGCGGCGCTCAGAGCGCGGTAAGCCAGCGGCGGGTTGCAGGCCCCCAGAATCTTGTAAGGGCGAAAATCCACGTCCAGCTTTTTCTTCAGCGTCGCCTGCACATCAATTTCAGTCAGCACACCAAAACCTTCGGTTTTGAGCGCCTCCGTTACGCGGGACACCGCCGTTTCATAGTCGGTGTGCAGCCGCACGGTCAGTCCTAATGTTGTGGTATCCATGTGTATATTGCCTTCTGATTTTATGTCCCTGGTGCATGTTCAGAGCATAACCGCTGAATGTAGGGGCGCACCTGCGTGTGCGCCCAGGGCAGATGCACAGGTCTGCCCCTACAGTATTCAACCCGTTTGCGTTGATTTTGCGCTGGTAATCAGGCACAGCACGCCATACCTGATTTCGAAAGTTCGCTTTGGGCGGGCTAAAAACCCGCCCGTCTGTCAGCGTTGTCCGCGCTCAGTTCTGCACGAGCGGCAGGCCGCTTTGCATCCAACGGATCGTCCCGCCCCGCACGTTGTACACAGTCGCAAAACCCTTCTGTCCCAGCAGCGCGGCGGCGGACTGGCTGCGGCTGCCGCTGGCACAGATCACCGCGACCGGTTTAGCAGGATCAAGCTCCCCGACTCGTCCCATCAGATCACCCAGCGGCACCAGCGTCGCGCCGGGAATATGCCCCTGCGCGTACTCCCAGGGTTCACGCACGTCAATCACGACCGGACGGCTGCCATTGCCCGGCTCGATCAATTCATACAGCTCGCGCGGGTCAATGTCGCGCACATCGCCGCTGGTCACGGGCAGCCCCATCGCCGCCCACACGTCCAGACTGTCGGCCAGGTATCCGACCACATTGTCATACCCCACCCGCGCCAAGCTGAAGACCACCCGGCGGTAGTCGGCAGGGTCGGCCAGCACCAGTACAATCGGCACTTCTGGCGGCAGCACAAAGCCCACGCGATTGCTCAACTGGTCGTCCGCTTCCAGATGCACCGCGCCTGGCACGTGCTGCTCCACAAAAGCCGCTTTAGAGCGCAGATCAAGCATGGCCGCGCCGCGCTGGAAATGCGGCAGGCTGTCCATCACCGTCAGCGGGCGCGGCTGCACCTCACCCAGCGGTTTCGGCCCGCGCCGGTTGGTTGCCTTAATCCGTTTGTGATTGCCCGGCTGTTCTGGCAGATCGCGGGTGGCAAAGTCCACAAAATCGTTTCTGGTGCGCGGCTCCAGCGCCGGGTTGTGCTGGCGTTCGTAACCTATGGTACTGACGCGCACCGAGCCGATAGCCTTACCACACAGTGACCCCGCGCCGTGTCCGGGATAGACCAGCACGCCGTCGCTCAGTGTCAGATACTCGTGATTCAGCGTATCATGCATGTGCCCGGCCAGTTCGCGCGCGGCTTCCACGCCCACCAGATCAGGCCGACCGGCGTCACCCACAAACAGCGTGTCACCAGTCAGCGCCATCCAGGGCTGGTCGCCGCGTGTGGTATCCGCTACCAGCAGCGTCACGCTGTCCGGCGTGTGGCCGGGCGTAAAGCGCACATGCAGGTGTACATTACCCAGACGGATGACCTCGCCACCCTTGAGCGGCTCATGCGGAAATTCGGCGCGTCCGGCCTCGTGTACGTAAATCGTCGCTCCGGTCTGCTGCGCCAGATCGGTATTGCCGGAGACATGATCGGCGTGCAGATGCGTTTCGATAATATGCGTGATTGTCAGGCCGCGCTCCGCCGCCACATCCAGATATTTCTGCACATCGCGGTCGGGGTCAACCACCGCCGCCACCCCCTGCGCCTCGCACCCCACCAGATAAGAAGCACAGCCCAGACCATCAACGAAAAACTGTTGGATATACATGTTCACACCACCTTCAAGCGATCAACTTCGGTAGATTATCAACCAGGAGAAAGAATGCCAGAACCAGGACAAACACCGCAAATGTGCGCCGCAGCCGGTCAGCCTGAAGCTGCCGCGCCAGGCGCGCGCCGGCAAAGGTACCGGCCACACCGGCAGCCACAAAGACCGCAATCAAGCCCAGATCAAGCGTAACACCGTTTAAATGCCCCAGAAAACCGGCCACGCTGTTCATGGCGATTACCACCAGCGACGTGCCTATCGCCTGCTGGATCGGCAGCCCAACCAGCATCACCAGCGCCGGCACAATCAGGAAACCGCCGCCTACCCCCAGGATACCGGTCAGCAGTCCCACACCCGCGCCGCTGGCGAGCAATCTGATAAGGCTGACCGGTTTCCCGTCTTCACAGTCCGCCTGCCGTCGTATCAGCATCAGCGCGCCAACGGCCAGCATCAACCCGGCAAAAGCCACCAGCAGCAGCGTGGGCGGAAACAGTTTCGACAAACCCGCCGACAGATATGAGACGATCATCCCCGCGCCGCCAAACAGCAGCGCCACCTGCCAGTTCAAGGTGCCCTGCGTCCGGTGGAACAGAACACCGAGGGCGCTGTTCGCGCCGACAATCGCCAGCGAGGTCGTCACCGCCGCCTGGGGGGTCTGTCCAATCAGGTAGACCAGCGCCGGGACGGTCAGAATTGAACCGCCGCCGCCGAGCATCCCCAGCAGCGCCCCGATGCCAAAACCCAAACCGACGCTCAGCACCAGCATGAGCATGGATTATTTGCCCTGTTTCACCGGCAGGCCGGCCCGCTGCCAGCCGATCATGCCGCCACTCAGATTGACGCCGTTGAACCCTGCTGCCTGAAGCTGCCGCGCCGCCGCGCCGCTGCGCGACCCTGACCGGCAGACACACAGGATTTCCCGGTCGCGCGGCAGTTCGTTCAGCCGACCGCTCAACTGGTCAAGTGGTATCAGTTTAGCCCCGGCGATATGCCCACTGCGAAATTCATCCGGCTGGCGCACATCCAGCACCAACGGCGGCTGACTGCCGCGCAGTTTCTCCTGCGCTTCAACTGATGACACCGCCGCGCCGCTGCTAAATAACTGCTTCAGTAGATTCATATCACTGCTCCTGAGTTGGCCGATTACATGCTCTATATCATGTCAGACTTTACCTTTCGGAAGCAGAGCCAACGGGTTATAATGAGTTATAAGTTTTACTTATGGGAAACCCACTGATGCTCGACTCGCGCAAACTCGAAATCTTCAATGCCGTTGTCGAAGCCGGCAGTTTCAGCCGGGCAGCGGAAAGCCTCTATTTGTCGCAGTCGGCGGTCAGCCAGCATATTCAGGAGCTGGAAGCCGGCCTGGGGACCAAACTGTTTGAACGGCAGGCGCGGGGTGTGCGCCTGACCGCTTCCGGCGAAATCCTGCGCGATTATACGCGCTGCATTCTGAATCTGCTGATTGAAGCGCAAAACACTATCATGAATGTAGAAGCTGTCAGCAGCGGTCAGCTTCGCATTGGCGCCACGCCGGGCATTGGCGGCTATGTCCTGCCGGACTGGATTCAGCCGTTCCGTGCCCGCTATCCACAGTTGATGGTGTCGCTGCAAACCGATGTCACCGCGCGCATCACGGCGGCCATTCTCAACCGCGCGCTGGACATCGGCTTCATTGAAGGCGAACTCGACGATCACGACGCGCTTGAAGTCCTGGTGCTGGAGTCCATCCCCCAGCGTGTGGTCGTCGGCCAACCGCATCCCTGGTACGGCCAACCATCGGTAACGGTCGAGGCGCTGCGCGGCCAACCGCTGATCGTGCGTCCCCCACACAGCCAGACCCGCATCTGGCTGGAACAACTGCTGGCGCGCCATGCTGTTCCGCTCACCATCGCTGCCGAACTCGACAGCCCGGAAGCGATCAAACAGGCGGTCATCGCCGGGATGGGCATTTCGGTTCTGCCAGAATATGTCATCCGTCGGGAACGTGATCTGGGCCTGATTCATCTGCTCACAGTAGATGGCGCCAATATGCAGCGCGACCTGAAACTGGTATGGGCCAACCGCACCGCCCTAAACCCGATTGTGCGTGCCTTCCTGCTGCATTTGTCCAACCAGTATCCCCAGGTTAATCAGCCGTTATCAGCTTTTCCGCCGTCCAGTGATGGTGCTGTCTGGAGCGGTCTGCCGCCCGATTCCTGTCCGCGCTGATTTTCTTCTAACACACATCACCTACAGTCAGGTTTGAAACGAAAATCAGCAGGAGTACCGGCCATGCCCTACCAGACGACCCGCGATCTGCCGGACAGCGTGCGGAACAACCTTCCCGGCCACGCGCAGGAAATCTATCTGGAAGCGTTCAACAGCGCGTGGGATCAATACGACGAACCCGAAGAGCGCCGGGGGGATGCCACGCGGGAAGAAACCGCGCATAAGGTGGCCTGGGCGGCTGTCAAACGAAAATACGAAAAGGATGAAGCCTCAGGCCGCTGGCGCGCCAAAGACAGTCGTTAAGCCGAGTCCGCCGCCACATTCAGGGTGTGCAGCACCAGCAGCAGATATTCCTGGCGGTTCATGCCCGATTCTGCCAGACCGGCTGCCGCTTCGGTCAGAATAACCTTGCTGCTGCCGGTGTACGCATCCACCAGCAGCGGAATGGCTTGCCCCAGCAGTTCCAGGGCGCGATCAAAGTCGTTCCGCGCAAAGGCATAGGCGCCGTCACTCAACAGATCATTTACATCTGCGGGCACGGTCCCATCCAGATGTTTCTGGAGGGCCGTCACAGCCTGTGACGCCGCCGTACCCTTATCCTGCCGCATACTCCGCAGCAGGCGGATAAAGTGGTGTTCCTGCCCGGCAATTCGCCCCAGCGCCAGCGCCAGTTCCAGGCGCGCGCCCTCGTTTTCGGTCTGTCTGAGAATTCCCAGCACCAGCGGTACAGCAGCGTCCCATCGTAAGTTCCCTAACGCCGACGAATACGCGATCCGCAGCCCTTTGTCCGTCTCCGCTTGCAGCCGTTCCAGCAGCAGCGGCGCAACCGACTGGTCGCGCAGCGTTCCCAGCGCCCTGGCGCAGTGCGCTCGAATCGAACGATAATCGGAATCCAGCCCTTTTCGGAGGGTTGCTCTGGCATCATCATCCCCCAACCGCCCCAGCGCCCAGGCCGCCACGACACTCAGCGATAATTCCGTACCATCCAGAATATGGCACAGCGCCGCCACCAGACGCGGATCCGCATCCATCCGCGCAATCGAGATAATCGCCTCGAAACGCACATTAAACCGGGGGTCTTTTAACGCTTCCAGCAGTTCGTCCACCGTCAGCGGGCTTTTGGTTTGCCCCATGCGTTCGGTCATCACCAGCGTGGAACGTTCATCTTTGGCGCGGTAATAACGGAACACCGATTCCAGGGCGACAACGGGATTGCCATGAAAGAACATACCGGCAAATTCACCCACGCTCAAAGGGCTGTCCGCCTGCACCCGCCGGAAAATGATGATGCTGATTGCCATCATAATCAGCCCAAACACGAACAGCCGAAAGAAGGGATCAATGACAAGAAACAAAACTTGGCCGGATAACCCGGTGGTCACATCCAGCACACCGCCGGCGACCACCTGGCTTAACCCGCCGATCAGACCCATCAGCGCGTAGTACACCGACATATATTCCATCTTGCGCTCGGACGGCACAACCTTGACGTAAAGCAGCCGCCCTGATCCAATCGCCCAGGCGATGTCCGCCCCGCCATTGATCGCATACGCCACCAGTGCCAGCGGCAGGCTCAATGACGACTCACGCGGCATCAGCAGCCACGCCACCGGCATCAGCACTTTGATATACAGTCCAACCAGCATGACTGGCTTGCTGCCGTAGCGGTCAGCCGCCCAACCAACCAGATACACGGCGGCCAGCCCGCCAATCGTTGCGGCTACGGTCAGTAATACAACTTCGCTGTCGTTCAGGCCCACTTCCCGCACCATGAACAGCGGCAGGAACGATCCCATCGGTGTTGACCCGATCACCAGCACCGCCAGCCCCACCACATACAGCAGGAAATTTCTGTCGCGCAGCACGCCAGCCAGATGCCGGTACGAGACTCGCGCGGCAGGTGCGGGCGCGCCACCGGGAATATGCGTGGCCGACCACATTCCCATGACCCCGAACACCAGACCGACAACAAACAGCAGCATGAAGCGATCCAGACCGGCAGACAGCCCCAGAATGAGGCTGCCAAACGCCAGTGACGCGATACCGGTCAGGCGTACCATAATGTCGTTAATCGCCGCATACCGCCCGCGCACCGAGTTGGGGATAAATTCCTGCGCCCAGGTAATCAAACCAATTTCGCCAATAGCGCGCAGCAGGGCAAACCCACCGGCGACCAGTGTGATATAGGCCAGCAGCGCGTCCTCGCCAAATTCTGCCAGCACCCAGGGCACCAGCAGCAAACCCGCCGCGATGACTTTTCGCGCGCTCCAGAAGGTAATAAATGTGCGCTTATAACCAAAGCGCGGCACGACCGGCCCGATCACCAGCGCAATCAGACCGGTAAAGGGTATGAACGAGAGCAGAAGGCCAATCGCCGTATTATTGAGATTCAGTTGATTTAAGAACAGGATATAGGCCGGCCCAAAAAAAGTTAGCTGACCAAACACATTATTCAGGGCGTTAAACGCGATGTACCAGGGCAAACGGCGGATTTTTTCGGCATTGGTCAGTTCGTAGCTCATGAATCCTATCTCTACAAACAGCGTCAATAATCATAAGGTTTATTGTAGCGCGCGTATCACAAGAAATATACAGACCACTACCCTGGTCAGTTCCGAGTAAACAGAGCATAATCAACCCTGTCTTGTCCAGCATTACCGATTGGATGTGCTTTATGCTCGTCATTGGCCTCATGTCCGGCACATCTGCCGACGGGATTGACGCCGCCATCTGCGAACTGAACGGCGCGCCGCCGGCGCTGCAAGCCCGAATCGTTCATGCCATCACCCATGCCTACCCTGATGGCTTTCAGGCGCGTATTCTCAACGCCTGCCTGCCCGAACACAGCCGCGTGGACGAACTGTGCCAGCTCAATTTTGATCTGGGTGAACTGTTCGCCCAGGCATCACTGCATGTCATCGAGGACGCCGGCATGACCCCGGCTGACATTGACCTGATCGGCTCGCACGGACAAACCGTGTGGCATATGGTGCAGCCTGATGGCCGCGTCAGTGCCACGCTGCAGCTCACTGAAGCCGCGCTGCTGGCGGAGCGTACCGGCCTTACGACGATCAATAACTTCCGTCCGCGTGACATCGCCGCCGGCGGCCAGGGCGCACCGCTGACCGCCTACGCCGACTGGCTGCTGCTGCGCCACCCCGACTACTGGCGCGCCATCCAGAATATCGGCGGCATCGGTAACGTCACCTTTCTACCACCGCTGTCCGACACGCGCAGCCTGCCAACCGCTTTCGACACCGGCCCTGGTAACGCGCTGATAGACGGTGCGGCAGTTATCCTGACCAATGGCCGGTTAGCCTACGACCGCGACAGCGCGCTGGCCCGGCAGGGACAGATAGACGAGGATTGGCTGCAATCACTGTCCGCGCACCCGTATTACCAGCGGCGGCCACCCAAAACCACCGGACGTGAGCTGTTCGGCGCGCAAATGGCAGCGCAGTTGGTCGCTGACGGCCAGGCACGCGGGCTGGATGCCGGCAGCATTCTGGCAACCCTCACCGCCCTCACCGCTGCCAGCATTGCTGACGCCTACCAGCAGTTCGCGCCGGTCATGCCAGAAGAGGTCATTCTCGGCGGCGGCGGCGGGCGAAATCCCTTTCTGGTGGATATGCTGCGCGGACTGCTGCCACACAGCCGCGTGCTGCATCATGAAGATGTTGGTCTGGACAGCGACAACAAAGAGGCGCTGGTGTTCGCGCTGCTGGCCTATGAAACCTGGCACGCTCGTCCCGGCAACTTCCCGGCGCTCACCGGCGCGTCGCATCCTGCCGTTCTGGGGCAGATCACACCCGGACAGAACTATGTGGATTTACTGCGCCGGACATGGCACGAGCAATGGACTTAACCGACTTTCGCCAACTGCACACGGTGCGTTACAATTTATGCCTATGAACGCAATCAACCTTCGCCGCCTGACCCCTGACGATATTCCCCTGCTGGCCGACTGGATGGTGACGGTTCCCCTCTGGCAGCGGTATAACCTGCGGGCGGACCAGGCCGCCGCCCAGTTTGAAACCGCCCTGCGGCGCGGTGACATTCTTCAGGTAGCTGACCTGCCCGAAGCCCCGGCCTGCGGCTTTGCCTGGGGCATGATCGGCGGCGCGTTCGGGCGCAGCGTTTACCTGCGGCTGATCGGCGTCCGGCCTGATCTCGCCGGGCATGGGGTCGGCGCGGCGCTGCTGGATAATCTGGAACAGATTGCTGCCGGCGTTTCCAGTGATTTATTCCTGCTGGTATCGGACTTCAACTCCGACGCCCAGCGGTTTTACCGGCGGCAGGGTTATGAACATATTGGCAGCATCCCGGCTTATGTCCTGCCGGACGTGAACGAATTGATTTTCTGGAAGCGGCTGCGATAGTTGCCGGATGTGTTATTTTCGTTATACTCGACCTTGTTTGAGTGCAGTGGTTCATTTTAACTATAGGAGCTTTTTATGCGTAAACTGACTCTCGTTCTCCTGCTGCTGGTCGTACTCGCCATCGGCGCAGCGCCGGGGTTCGCGCAGAGCAATACCCTGGTGATGGCCCGGTCGGCGGATACGACAGGTCTTGACCCGCACACCCAGACAGCGTTCGCTTCATTCCGCCTGCTGGAACTGATTTACGAGCCGCTGGTCACGCTCGATGCCGATCTGAATATCATCCCTGCTCTGGCTGAAAGCTGGCAGTTCTCGGAAGACTCCAAAACGCTGACGATGAATTTGCGCCAGGGCGTGAAGTTCCACGACGGTTCCGACTTCACCTCGGAAGATGTGAAAGCCACTTTCGAGCGCATCCTGAACGAAGAAACCGGCGCCGCCACGCGCTCGAATTTTCTGAGTGTGGACTCGATTGACACTCCCGACGATTACACGGTGATCTTCAACCTGAAGGAAGCCGATGTGCCAATCCTGGGCGCGATGACCAGCCTCAACGCAGCCATTGTGCCGGCGGAAATGGCGGCCAGTGGTGACTTTGCCAGCACGGCGGTCGGCACCGGGCCGTTTAAGCTGGAAAGCTGGGTACCGGAAGAAACCACGATGCTCGCCGCCAACACCGATTGGTGGGGCGAAGGGCCATTTGTGGACGGCGTGGAAATCCGCATCATCCCGGACGAAGCCTCAATCCTTGCGGCGCTGCGCGCCGGCGAAATTGACTTCGCGCTGCTGAATGACCCGCTGGTTGCCACCCTGTTGATTGACGACCCGAATATCGTCCTCAACCGTGTGCCCGCGATTGCTTACCATGTGCTGCAACTGAATGCGGCCCGCGCGCCAATGGACAAGCTGGAAGTTCGCCAGGCGATCTCCTGCGCGATTGACCGGCAGGAAGTCCTCGACACTGCGTCGCTGGGTGAAGGTCAGGTGACCGGCCCGCTGACCATCCCGGCCTACCAACTGCCGATCAGCGAGTTCTTCTGCTACGAGAAGGACCTGGCGAAAGCCAGGGAACTGATGGCACAGGCCGGACTGGCTGATGGCTTCACGCTGAAGGTGATCGCCGCCAATGCTGAACCACCCACCGCTCTGTCGGAAGCGCAAAGCATTCAGGCGCAGTTAGCCGAAATCGGCATCACCGTGGAAATCGAATCGCTGGAACTCAGCGTCTATGTGGATCGCTGGCTGGCTGCCGATTTCGAGGCTGCCGTCGCGCTGAACGGCGGGCGGCCTGACCCCTATACCATGTACAACCGGTACTGGACGAAGTCCGGCAACCTGAACAAAGTCGCCGGTTACATTGACGACACCCTGGATGACCTGATGGCGCAGGGCAAGGCCGAAAGTGACCCGCAGAAGCGACTGGAAATCTTCTCCGCTTTCCAGAAGCATCTGGTTGAGGTAGCGCCCTGGGTCTGGCTGTACAACGGTTACGAATACACCGCGCAGCAGCCTTACGTTAAGGACTTCATCCCGATGCCGACCGACTCGCTCTACTGGTTCAACCAGGTCAAACTGGAACGTTAGACACAGGCCGTAGGGGCGCGGGGCTGTACCGCGCCCCTACCACTTAACGATTTTTATGCTGCGTTACCTCGTTCAACGGTTTATAGCTTTCATCCCCACGCTGCTCGGTGTGTCGGTGTTGATTTTCTTTGCGATTCGCCTGATTCCTGGCGATGCCATCAGCGCGACGCTCGGTACCGAGGCCGGGATGCTGACCTCTAACCAGCGCGCGGCGCTGGAGCGTTATTACGGGCTGGACAAACCCGCCGGCGAACAATATTTCATCTGGCTGGGCGAGGCGCTGCAAGGCAATCTGGGTTACTCCATCCGGCATGGCAAACCGGTACTGGAACTGATTATTGACCGTTTCCCGCTTACATTAGAACTGGCCCTCCTGTCCGTCGTGATCGCACTGGCCGTTGGCATACCGTTCGGGCTGCTGTCCGCCGTTTATCACAACAGTGTCATAGACCTGCTGGGACGGCTGTTTGCGCTCATTGGGTTGGCCGTTCCAAACTTCCTGCTGGGGACGATAATCATCTACGTACTGTCAGTGTATTTCCGCATTCTGCCAAATGCGGGTAATTATGTCAGCCTGTCAGCCGACCCTTTGCGGAACCTCCAGCAGCTTTTCTTCCCGGCGGTGACGCTGGGCTTTGCGTTCAGCGCGTCGGTCATGCGCATGACACGCTCGTCCATGCTGGAAGTCCTGGGGGAAGACTATGTGCGAACCGCGCGCAGCAAAGGGCTGGCGGAACAACGTGTCATCCTGCGCCACGCCCTGCAAAACGCCCTGATTCCGGTCGTAACGCTCGTCGGCGTGCAGATGGGTTATCTGCTTGGCGGCGCGTTTATTGTGGAGCAAATTTTCGCGCTGCCCGGCCTGGGGCGGCTGCTGGTTAACGCGATCTCGCAGCGTGAATACGCGCTGGTTCAGGGCATTACCCTGTTCATCGCCCTGAATTTTGTTTTGATTAATCTGCTTGTTGATGTGGCTTATGCAGCAATTGACCCGCGCATCTCATACGGTCGCCGCGCCTAAATCCCTGCCGGCTGCGCCGCGACCGCGTGGCTTTACCCACCGCCTGCTGCGAAACCTGAGCGGCGCGGTTGGGCTGCTGCTGGTAGCCTTCTATTTGCTGGTGGCACTGCTGGGCAGCGCGCAGTTGACCCCCTATCCCCCGAACGAGCAGCATGTCCGCGACCGGCTGCAAGCGCCGAGCGCCCAATACGCAATGGGCACGGATCTGTTCGGGCGTGACATCACCAGCCGCGTGATGGCCGGCGCAGCCAATTCGCTGCGTGTCGCGGTGCTGTCAGTCACCCTCTCCGGCCTGGCCGGCATTACATTAGGTGTGATTTCTGGTTTTGTCGGCGGCGCGCTGGACAACCTCATCATGCGGACGATGGACGTGTTTTTTGCGTTCCCGGCGCTGCTGCTGGCGCTGGTTGTTGTCACCATTTTAGGGCCGGGACTGAACAACGCCGTACTGGCGATTGCCATCGTGTACACCCCGATCTTCGCCCGCGTGGCGCGCGGCCCGGTGCTGGCCGCTAAAGAGATGGAGTTCGTGCTGGCCGCACGCTGTCTTGGCATCCGGTCGCCCGGTCTGCTGCTGCGCCACATTGTGCCAAACATCCTCGCCCCGCTCATCGTCCAGATCAGCCTCGCGCTGTCCTGGTCGCTCCTCACCGAAGCCGGGCTAAGTTTCCTGGGGTTGGGCGCGCAGCCGCCGGATGCATCGTGGGGCGTGATGCTCTCCGAAAGCCGGGGCATCTCGGAAACTGCTCCCTGGCTGATGACCTACCCCGGCGCGGCGATGATGCTGGCCGTGCTGGGTTTCAACCTCCTGGGCGATGGCCTGCGCGACGTACTGGACCCACGTATGCGTGGCCGCCGTTAACCGTCATTTTTTACAAAATTTAGAAACGCTTTTCATCCCATATTGTAACATTCAACCAATTCCAGCGTTTATACTTTCAGAATGTGGCGATTTTTTCACATTCTTTTGATAGTATGCTGCTAAAGTACGTATATAATGAAAAGTAGATGGTTTGTACTATCGCCAGTCATAAAAGATACACCGTCAAACCATAGTGCGTAGGTTAGGTGAACGTCATGAAATTTCTCCGCTTGCTGGTCTGGACTCTCTTGCTGGGTGTGTTGGTCACACCCGTGCTGGCATCTGTTCTGAGTGTGGAGTGCCCGGTAGTCGTGCAGCAGGCGCTCACTGCGACTGACGAAGTCTGCGATAAGACCGGTCGCAATCAGGCGTGTTATGGTCATGCCCGGCTTCAGGCGCAGTCCCAGGCAGGCGCGCCGGCTTTTACCTTCGATCAGCCCGGCGATATCATTGATGTAACCACCATTCAATCGCTCCATCTGTCGCCGATGGAACTGAGCACCGGCAACTGGGGCGTGGCGCTGCTGCGCTTACAGGCGAATCTGCCCTCCAACCAGCCCGGCGATGTGACCGTGTTAACCTTTGGTGATGTTCAGCTTCAGAATGCGGTCAAACCTGCAACTCGCCTGGATGTAGCCGTTGCCTCCAACCAGTATCTGAATGTGCGCCTGCTGCCAACCACACGCGCGGGGGTTGTTGGCTCGCTGAGTCCACGCCAGACAACTGTCGCTGTTGAACGCCTGGCCGACAGTTCATGGCTGCGTGTCGAAATTCCCGGCAGCGAGGTTCTGGGATGGGTAGACGCCTCGCTGCTGACGGTTCAGGGTGATGTGGAAACGCTGAACGTTTCCGCCCCCCAGCGGCCCTATTATCGCCCGATGCAGGCGTTTTACTTCGAAAGCCGCTCGGATGCCGAGGCTCCCTGCCCCGAAGTCCCGACCAGCGGCCTGCTGATTCAGACGCCTGAAGGGGTGGGAGAAGTCAAACTCCTCATCAACGAAGTCAATATTCAGATGGGTTCGACCGTCTTCTTTGATGCCCAGCCGAATGGGTTGATGACCGTTACCACGCTGGAAGGCCATGCCCGCGTTGAGGCGATGGGGGTAACGCATATGGCTGTCGCCGGCACCAGTGTTCAGGTTGCGCTGGATGAGAATATGCGGCCGGCCGCGCCTCCGACGCTGCCCAGACCATATGATGAGGCCGCTCTCCATAACCTGCCCATTGGCAGCCTTGACCGCGCGATTGAGATTCACCCACCCCTGACTCCCGACGAACTGACCGATGTGCTGGCGGAGGAGCAGGCGGCGCTCTGCTGCCCGGCGGGGGATGATGACAATAACCCCGCTACCCCCTGCCCCGGCAATAGCTGCGGTGATAATACCCAACCGCCGGTTGACGACCAGCAGGACGATGGCGGCCAGCAGGCCGATAACTGCCCCGGCCAGAGTTGTGAGCACAATCCGAACCGCAACGACGACATCTGTCCCGGCAACAGTTGTGCCAATAAGGATAAGAATAAAGACAAAAAATAGTGACCATGCGCGTACGGCCTCACTGCGGCTGGCATCATCATTCAGGAAGGGAACACAATGTCTCAGGGGAAAATCTGCGTCTTCTGTCTGCACGAAAATGACAGTGAGGCGACAGAGTGCGCGCATTGTCACGCACCGTTTCAGGTGGACTTAAAAACACCGATCGTTCCGTCCGAGATCGCCGATCTGCTGGCAGTTGATGAGGCCGCCCGCTTACGGCATAAACACGGCGGTGATGTGCTGGCCCTGCACATCGTCAGCGAACGCGAACCAATCCGCATCCCCCATCAGGGCCGTATTATCTTGGGACGTAACATCACCAGCGACGATGCTTTCACCGTTGATCTCAAACCGTACCGCGCGCATCTGCTGGGTGTGTCCCGCCAGCACGCCGCGCTGACGATTACGAATGATGAATGTATGCTGGAAGACCTGAACAGCATGAACGGCACCTGGCTGAATGAAACCAAGCTGACTCCGAATGAACCGGTTAAGGTACAGGACGGCGACCTTATCCGCCTGGGTCTGCTGCTGATGTTCATCTCACGGCGCGGCTGATACGCCGCAGCCTGCCTGATAAGGTGTGTTCCCCAGATAGTTAGTTATTTCCGCTTCGCTGAGCGCCCGATTTGTTATGTAGCACGCTCGATCCTGCCACGACGCCAGACTGGCATCCCAGATGATCAATGTCCGGTCGGCGCTGCCGGACACAATGCTGCGCCCGTCCGGGCTGAAGGCCACGCCGTTCACCCAATCCGTGTGTCCGCTGAACCCGGTGCCAAGAACCCGCCCTGCCTCAACATCCCACAGCAGCACCTGATTATCCCTGCCACCTGACACCAACCACCGGCCATCAGGACTGAACGCCGCATCCAGCACCGGCTGTACATGACCGGTCAACGGCGGCGCGGCGGGCTGCCGGGTCGCCACATCCCACAGGATAATAGTCCGATCCCGGCTGGCCGAAGCCAACCACCGCCCATCCGGGCTGAAGGTCACGCGCTCGACATAATCCGTATGTCCGGCCAGCGGTTCGCCGGCTAACTGATGCGCCGCAACATCCCACAGCCTCACCGCGTTGTCACGCCCACCGGAAGCCAGCAGTCTGCCATCAGGACTAAAGGCGAGCGTCAGTACGCCGGTTGTATGTCCCCGCAGCGGCGCGCCCAACGATGTGCCGGTTTGTATATCCCACAGGATAATGCTGCCATCATCTGAAGCTGATGCAAGTACGGCTCCATCAGGACTGAAGGCCACGCCAAACACCGCGTTGCTGTGACCAACCAATGGTTCACCCAGTGGGGAGTGGTCGGCAGCCGACCATAAACGAACGGTCTGATCGGCGCTGGCCGACGCGATCATCTGGCCGTCCGGGCTGAATGTTACATCCAGCACCGGGCCTAAGTGGCCTTCTAATACACCAATGAGCTGCCCACTGCTTCGATCCCACAGGCGAACCGCATTATCGTGCCCTGCCGGATCGCCATCGGCAGACACAATCAGCATCCCGTCCGGGCTAATGGCTACGCTTGAGATTATTTCGCTGTAGCCCTCCAGCGCCCGGCCTAATGTTCGGTAAGTCGGGCTGACATCCCACAGCAGGACCACGCCGTCGTTCGCGCCGGACAGCAGTTGATTCCCGTCCGGGCTAAACGCCACACTCCACACTTTATCCGTATTTCCGGCCAGTGCCGCCACGGGCTGGCCGGTCAGCATATCCCACAGTTTGATCACACCGTCGCCGCTGCCGCTGACCAGCAGCGTTCCCGTCAGATCAAACGCGATACTCGTCACCCAGTCCGTATGATCGGTTGCAATCTGGCCTACCGGCTGTCCGCTGACTGCATCCCACAGCACAATCTGCCGGTCAGCACCAGCCGAAGCCACCAGCGAACCATCCGGGCTGAATGCGACACTCATCACCCAGTTGGTATGTTCGGGGGGCATATCCGCGACCGGCTCACCGGTCGCCACGTCCCACAGTCGCACACGGTTATCCGCCCCGCCGGATGCCAGATACGTGCCGGTTGGGTCAAAAGCCACGCTGTATACGATAGCGTCTTCATGCGCCGGGATTGAGTCGCGCTGGCCGTCAGCCGCCGGATGCCAGAAGTCAATCACGCCGTCCGCCCGTCCCGCCGCCAGCGTATCGCCCGCCGGGCTGAAGGCCAGACTCCACACAGCCGCGCCAGATGATAGCGGCTGCCCCATCATACGCCCATTCGTCGCATCCCACAGGTAAATGCTGCCATCCTTACTACCGGCAGCCAGCCTGCGACCATCCGGGCTGAACACGACCGCATTTACATCGTCGGCAGGGCCGGTAAGCGGTGGAAAGGCGGGCTGTCCAGTGATCACATCCCAGACGATCACCGTATGATCCCAACTGCCCGATGCAGCCTGTTTCCCATCGGGGCTGAAGGCCACTGACCGCGCGCTGGCGGTGTGCCCGTGCAGAAATCGGCTCAGATGTGGCCGCAGTTGCAGGCCGGTCAGCAGACTGTTGCGCGCTTCAAAGGTGTCTGCCGTCTCCAACGCCTGGAGACTTAACAGCAGCGACAGGTCCAGTTGATCCTGATGAGTCAGCGCCGTAACCGCCAGCGCCCGCGAACCGGACAGCCGCGCCTGAAGGTCGGCGCGGTCGCGTTCGGTCAGCGCCAGTCCGGCCAGTACCAGGGCAACCAGCGAAAACAGCGCCAGCGCCGCCATGACCAGCCGCGCGCGGCGAACCGCACGGCGGCGCGCCGCCGTGCTGGCCTGCACATAAGCGTGTTCATCGGCATTCAGGGTCAGCAGCTTACTCTGCGTCAGAGCTTCAAACTGTGCCAGCCGCGCCCCCGACGCCAGGAAGCTGGCATCACGCCGCGCTCGCAGCCATTCACCAGTGGCGGCGGCTAATCGCTGTTCCATGCGAAGATCGTCACGACCGGCTTCGATCCACGCTGCCAGTTGTTTCCATTCATGAATCAAGGCTTCATGCGCCAGTTCCACCGTCGGCGCGCGGGATGCTGGCTCGTGGTCGAATGTAAGCAGGCGATAACGCGCAAAGGCATCCATCACCGCAATCATCGCCGCGCGATCCGTCCCCAATGCCAGTATCTCTGCCTGCAAAGCCCGCCGCCGCGTTACCTCCTGATTTTCACCAATCTTCACCAGCCGTACAAACATCTGTTGTGCCAGTTCGCGCCTGGCTGGCGGCAGGCCGCCATAAATCTCATCAGCCCGCCGCGCCAGCGCGCCCGAAATACCACCCACCGCCTGATATGCCGCCAGCGTCAAATCATCATTACTGGTACGATGCTCGAACAATTCCGTCAGCGTATATTGCAGCAGCGGCAGCGCGCCCGGTTCCTTGTTCACATCAGCCACCACTGCGGCAACCAGGTCCTGCTCCACGTATAAGCCAACACGCTCCGCCGGGGCGCGGATGGCCTGCGCCAGTTCGCCGGGGGTCAGCGGTAGAATCACTTCGGTATGCGCCCGGATCAGTTCCCCAAAGCCGGGGTACAGCAGCGGACGGTCGTAAAAGTCGGCGCGCAGCGTGACGATCAGGCGCAGCCGGCTCTCTGGATGTCTGACCGCCGCTTCCAGCGCCCGAAGAAACTGGCCGCGTTCCACTTCGCCGGCCAGCGTAAATACTTCCTCAAACTGGTCAATCACCAGCAGCAGGTCGCTGCCCGCCTTCGGCAGTAGCTGCATTAACGACCGGTGCAGCCCGTCGTCACTTCCACGCAGCAGCAACTCCAGATCAGGCACCGACTGCGCCGCATACCGCAGCAGCGCATCCTGAAGCTGTTTAAACGGCTGCGCGCCCGGCACCATCGAGCCGTAGAACCAGTTATCAGACCCCGGCACGACCCCCTCACGCAGCACCGGGATAAAACCAGCGTTCACCACGCTGGATTTACCGCTGCCGCTGGGGCCAACAACCGCCAGAAAGCGGTTGTCCTCGCCGCCGCGCTGGAAGATTTCCACTAACCGCTCGACCTGTTTTTCCCGTCCAAAGAAATCCGCTGCGTCGGCTTCCTGAAAAGGACGCAGCCCTTTGTAGGGGTTGACCGGCGCTGGCCGTTCCGCCAGATTGACCGTATGCAGTTCGCCGGTTGTTATGGAGGGTGAGAACTCGACCTCAAGCGGCTGCACCAGCACGCGCTTGTCCACCAGTTCGAGCGACTGCCGAAAATCCTGCGCCATCTCCAGCGCGGTGGCGTACCGCCCCCGGAAGGCTTTCGCCGTCGCCCGCCAGATCACGCGGTTCAGACTTTCCGGCAGTTCAGGCCGCCACTGCTGTATCGGTGGTACAGGTTCTGTCAGATGCAGTCGCATCACTTCGGTATCATTTGGCCCGGAAAACGGTACCCGCCCGGTCAGCAGTTCAAACAGCACAATGCCGAGGCTGTAAATGTCCGTCTGCGGCGTAATCGTCTGGCCTAAAATCTGCTCCGGCGGTGTATACGGCGGAGAACCTAATCGCATTTCCTTCTGGTCAAGCTGTGACAGGTCAATCAGCTTGATGGCGATACCAAAATCCGCGATGTAAGCATTACCATCTTCGTCCAGCAGGATGTTGTCAGGTTTGATATCCCGATGTACGACTCCCTGCCGGTGCGCGACCGCCAATCCGGCAGCCATCTGGTCAAGCAAACTGGCGGCAGTCATAACATCAAAATAGCCCCGCCGCGCCAGCGCCGCCCGCAGACTGCCGCCGCGCAGCCAGCGCATCACCAGATACGCGCCGTCCGGGTCGCGCCAGTAGTCATACAGCGGCACAATGTGTAAATGCTCCAGCCGCGCGACAAGCTGCGCCTCGGCTTCGAACCGCCGGATAAATTCAGGCTGGCTGGCGTACTGCGGCAGAATAATCTTAAAGGCCACTTCACGCTCAACCATCTCCTGATAAGCGCGATATACGGCACCAAACCCACCCAGATTCATCAGTTCGAGTAGCTGGTAGCCTTTTATCGTCCGGCCACGCAGGTCTTGCATTCACCCTACCCCTTTTTCATATTTCCGGTTTTGAGTATAGGTTGTGTTGTGGCATCACGCCACCTGACCTGAACTTGACAAATCCCTGTACGTGGTTTACCCTATCATAGTAGTTTGCTTTCGAACCACTATCAGGTGAGTTATGGATTTAATTGCCGGTTTAACTGCGATTGGGTTCACCGAATACGAAGCCAAGATTTATCTGGAACTGCTGCGCGACAACCCCGCCACCGGCTACCAGCTCAGCAAAAATGCTGGCATCCCGCGCTCGATGGTCTACGAGGCACTCGGACGGCTGCATAATCGCGGCGCGGTGCTGGAAACCCGCGATGAACGCGCCACGCTCTACCGACCGCTGCCGCCGGATATGCTGCTGGACGAGCAGGAAGCGGAACGCCGACGCCTGATCGAAGGACTGCGCGAAGGGCTGCGCCAGCGTTACACCGCCGAAGACGAAGATCATCTCTGGTCAATTACCGGTCGCCGGTCGGTACTGTCTTATGCCAACCAGTTGATGAACAGCGCAGAACACGAAATCCTGCTGGTGCTGGCGGACGCTGAACTGGATGACCTGAAACCGACAATCATCAAAGCCTGTGAACGCGGCGTGAGCGTCAGCAGCCTGCTGACCGGTAGCGGCGAACTCAACTGCGGCCAGGTCGCGTATCACCCGCCTCTGGAAAGCGAACTGCAAAATCTCACCCATACGACAATGGTGATCGTTGACCAGCGCGAGGCGCTGATCGCCAACACCCAGATTGAAACCCGCGCCACGATCACCCGCAATCCGAATCTGGTTCTCATCGCGCGGCAGTTCGTCTGGATGGAACTGTTCACGCAGCGCATTTACAAACAGCTTGGCGACGATCTTCTGGCACGCCTCGCCCCCGACGACCGCCGCATTTTTGACAGCCTGCGCCAGTGAAGGAAGGACAGGGACGATGACCTACAATCTCACACAGATCAACGCGGCCTACGATGACCAGGTTGTTTATCACAATCACACCGACCCTCATCCCCGCCAGTCCAGCCTGTCAGACATCATTCTCGGCGGGCAGGATGGGCTGGTGAACGTGCTGGGAGTCATCCTGGGTGTGGCCGCCGCCACCAACGACCCGCGCATCGTGCTGGTGGCCGGCCTGGCTGCCACCTTCGCTGAGTCAGTCTCGATGGGCGCAGTGGCCTATACGTCTACCCTGGCTGACGCGGATTATTACGAGAGCGAAAAGTCCCGCGAATACCGCCATCTGCGCCTGTCGCCGGAAATCGAACGCGAGGAAATCCGCGACATCTACCGGCAGAAAGGCTTCGACGGCGACCTGCTCGACCGGATTGTAGACACCATCACCGCCAACAAAGATGTGTGGGTGAAAGTGATGATGGCCGAGGAACATCAGCTCTCGCCGATTGATCGCAGACAGGCGATCCGGTCGGCGGGTATCGTCGGCGTATCAGCCGTGATTGGGTCGCTCATCCCGCTGATTCCGTTCATCATCCTGCCTGTGGCGGTCGGTATCCCGGTCTCGATTGCGCTGTCGGCGCTGGTGTTGTTCGTCGTCGGCGCGTACAAGGCACGTGTGACGGTGGGGCATCCCGGCAAAAGCGGGCTGGAGATGGCGATCATTGGCACAGTCAGTGCCCTCGTCGGCTATGCGATTGGCCTGCTGCTGAAAGTCCCCCCGGTCGGCTGACAGCCCTGCTCACAAAAGTTTCTACAGTGATTTTCCCCTCAACCGGCAGATATCTGCCGGTTTTGATTTGGCGCATTCGCAGGTTGTCTATATAATTAAAGGAGAGGGGAATACAAAAGGTATATTAAATTATGGCAACGATGACTTCCCGCCAGCGCCTGCTGACTGCTCTCACCGGCGGCATACCCGACCGGCTGCCCGTTACCACCCACCATGTGATGTTATCGTTCCTTAACCGCTATCTGCCGGGACTGACCTATCACGACTTTTTCGACCGCTTCGAGCTGGATGCGATTGTCTGGACAGTGCCCTACAAACCGGATACGGCGAAGGGAGAATATTTTGACCCCAACCAGACCTTCATCCACCCGCTCGACCACACACACCGCGTCGTATCGGACAACTGGCGCATTGAAACCGAAACGCTGCCGGACACGGAATACCGCACCACGCGCTACAGGTTCGTTACACCCAAAGGCACGCTTTCGATGGTGCTGCAAGGCAACGAATATACGGACTGGGTAGTCGAGCCGCTGATAAAAGACAACCATGAGATGGACCTGATTGCCGAGTATGTTACACACCCGAAGATTGATGTTGACGCGGTTAACGCCACCGCCGAAGCCTTTGGTGAACGGGGACTGGTACGCGGCCACATCTGCTATTTTGATGTATACGGCCAGCCGGGCTGCTGGCAGGATGCGGTTGAACTGGTTGGCACGGAACGTCTGATTATGGAAACCTACGATGATCCGGGGTGGGTTCATGAACTGATCAGAATTTTGCAGGCACGCAAAAAGACTTTTATTCAATCACTGAAAGGCGCACGCTACGATCTGCTGGAACTGGGCGGCGGCGCGGCGTCCTCGACAGTTATTTCGCCGCGTATTTTTGACGACTTCGTAGCGCCTTACGACAGCGAACTGATACGCCTGGCACATGATGTCGGCCAGCGCATCGTCTATCATACCTGCGGCGGCATGATGCCCTTCCTCGAACGGTTGGCCGGTATGCAGCCTGACGCAATGGAGACCTTCACCCCTAAGGATATGGGCGGCGATATCCGGCTGGCGGAGGCCAAACAGCGTATTGGCGACAAAGTGTGTATGATCGGCGGCTTCGACCAGTTCCATTACTTCGTTGGCAGCACACCGGAACAGACCCGCGCCGAAGTGCGCCGCTGTTTTCGGGAAGCGGGGTCAGGCGGCGGTTATATCCTCAGCCCATCCGACCATTTCTTTGATGCCGATCTCGAATTACTGGAAGCCTTTGCAGACGAGGCGAAACACTGTGTTTATTCATAAGCCAGAAGTAATCGAAATCGCCGTGCCATATGAAGAAATTGAAGCGCGGCGCGAGCGCGTGACCAAAGCCAAACGCTTTGAAACACCTGACCGCGTGCCGGTCATCCCCGCTATCGGCCACCGTCTGATGATTCCCCAGACCGGTATCCGCTTCCGGGACTATTACCAGGACCCGGAAACGATGCTGCGGGCGCAAATTCTGGGGCAAAAATGGCTGCACGAAAATGTGCGGACGGATGCCTACTCCATCACCGGCGCGTGGACGGGCGCATGGACGGACTTTCAGAATACCTTTGAGGCCGGCAGCCTGGGCTGCGAAGTGGTATTCCCGGATGATGATATACCCTGGGTCGGCCCCGGATGGGTTAAGACTGATGATGACCTGCGCCGTCTCGAAGCGATGGATTTTGTTCACAGCGGCATCAACCAGAAGCAGATTGATTACCGTCGCGCCATGATGGCCGTCGCAGAAAAGTATCCGGTTCGGTTTCAGGGCGGGCCGGTTTTCTACCCCGGCGCAAACCCGGCGCTGACGCATACCTCCGACGGCCCGTTTGGTGTGGCCGGGGATGTGATGGGGCAGACCGAACTGTTCACCGCCGTCTACGAAAACCCGGACTTCGTGCGCGAACTGCTTCGCATCGTCACCGACAAG
>JARKOK010000583.1 GCA_029975765.1 Aggregatilineales bacterium | reverse complement strand
GACAGCATGATGGAACGGATCCTCGCCGGTGGCGAAGTTGAAGCGGAAGTCGCCGTAGCGGTGGAAGAAATCAACCGCGAATTGAGCAAGTAGTCTGTCCCTGCCCTCCCGATAGGCCGCCCGCGTGGGCGGCCTATTCCTTTATTGTTGGAGAACTGCATGATGTTACACAACCCTGCTGCGAGTGCCGCGCCGTCACCCGGCACGGGTGCGGGTATAAGAGGCCGCCTGCGAAACCTCTGGCGGCGCTTCTGGAGTCGGTCAAATGAGAAGGTCGGCTATCTGTTCATTCTGCCCTCTCTGATTCATATCATCGCCTTTCTGTTCATCCCGCTGGTATTCAGTTTCTTCCTTTCCTTCCGCGATTGGGACAAACCCAATATTCAGGACGCGCCCTATATCGGACTGGGAAACTACGAGTTTCTTATGGGCGACCGCCGCTTCTGGCAGGCAATGGGCAACTCGGCATATTACACGCTGCTGGCTGTACCAATGGGTATGGCGTTCAGCCTCGCCATTGCCGTTGTGATGAACCAGAAGCTAAAAGGCAAGGCTTTCTTCCGCACCCTGTTCTTTATGCCGGTGGTGTCATCCTGGGTGGCCGTTTCAATTATCTGGCTGACGCTGCTTGACCCCAACGTGGGGATTGTCAATTACGTGCTGAAGTTATTCGGCATCGCCGGCCCGAACTGGTTGGGCGACCCACGCTCGGCTATGCCCTCTATCGCGCTGATTGCCATCTGGAAAAGTGCCGGTTTCAACATGGTGATCTGGCTGGCAGGTTTGCAGGCTATCCCGCAGGAACTTTACGAAGCCGCCGCCATTGACGGCGCGAATCGCTGGCAGGGGTTCTGGCGCATCACACTGCCGCTGCTGGCACCAACTTCCTTTTTCCTGGCAGTCACCGGCGTGATCGGCGCGCTTCAGGTCTTTACGCCGGTATATGTGCTGACCAAAGGCGGGCCGCTGGATTCAACCAATACTGCTGTGTTTCACATCTACCGGCGCGCGTTCCAGGAATTTGATTTCGGCTACGCTTCGGCACAGTCGTGGGTGCTGTTTGCGATTATCTTCCTCATCACGCTCATCCAGGTTGGCCTGCGCCGCCGCAACGAAGAAATCCAGTACTAGGGGGCTGCGATGGTTGCGAAACTCACACCACAAATGGTTCTGACCCGAATTGTCGGTTACGGCGTTCTCATCCTCGTCGCCGGGATGATGATCGTGCCCTTTATGTGGATGGTGTCCACGTCCCTGAAGTCTCCCGGCACGGAGTTTTCCTACCCGCCAGAAATCCTGCCGACTCAGCTTGACCTGACCAACTATCAGACGCTTTTCATCAATCTGCCGTTTGGCCGCTATTTCATTAACACGCTGGTCATTACGCTGGCAACGGTAGCCGGGCAGTTATTGATCTGTTCGCTGGCGGCTTACGGCTTTGCCCGGCTCAACTTTATGGGACGGGATACCATTTTCGTCCTGTATCTGACAACGATGATGATCCCCTTCCAGATTACGCTGATTCCGCTGTACCTCATCATCACGCAGTTAGGCTGGGTGAATACGTATCAGGGTTTGATCGTGCCCGGTATTTCCAGCGCGTTTGGTATTTTCCTGCTGCGCCAGTCGTTCCTGAACATCCCGCGTGATTATCAGGACGCGGCCCGGATTGATGGCGCGAGCGAATGGGCGATCTTCTCCCGTATTTTCCTGCCG
>JARKOK010000582.1 GCA_029975765.1 Aggregatilineales bacterium | reverse complement strand
GGGTTAGCTGGATAAGGTTTTTCCCGTGAGTCTGGACGCGCATGGTTTTACTCCTCAAAACTAACGCAATTAGACTATAAACTAATTACATTAGTTTGTCAAGAGGGTTTCCCTGAGAGATTGGGAACAAGGTGTTTCGGGACATCAGTAATTAATCCGTTCGAGAACCCTCTTATCCGGGCTGAATGTGCAACTTTGTCATTCATAATGCGTATTAAGAACAGACACAACGCGCCGGGAAAAGCCTGCATTGGTTGACAGGCGACCAATCCCGCGCTCAGGCACCCACTGTCGGGAATAACCGCAGAAAGAGGAAAATCACCATGAGCATCGCCACAATCGTTGCTGTTATGTTCGCTTTGGCCGCGATCATCACCGTGCTGCCACGCCGCAGCGCCCCCAAAAAATCCAGTCTTGGGTATCGCGCCGTGTGCTCATTTGCGCCGATGAGCACCGCCGTCCTGCTGGTTACGGCGGGGATTGTGTGGTTGATCGGCAGCCTGGCCTAAGGCACAGACACAGGGGGAACAGCAGGGCGCACCAACGTGCGCCCTAAGCTTCGTCACCGCGCCACCAGGCTTCCCAGTTTCGCAGACCGTCATAAGCCGCATATTTGTACATATCGGACAGAGTGGGATAGTTAAACACCGCATGGATAAAAGCGTCAATCGTGCCATTGGCGGTCAGCACCTGCGCACCAATATGCACCAGTTCGGATGCCATTTCCCCGATATGATGCACGCCCAGCAGTTTCTTACCCCGGGTGGTGAAGATCAGTTTGAGCAGTCCCTGGTCACCGATAATCTGCCCGCGCGCGTTGTTTTCGCTGAAGCCGCGCCCGACCAGATAAGAAATTCCCTGCTGCTGGCAAGCTTCTTCAGTCAGCCCAACCATCGAAATCTCCGGCACGGTGTAGACCGCCAGCGGCAGCACCGGCGACACGTATTCTTTGTAACGCAGATCAAAGGCGTGAACCATCGCTACCCGCGCCTGTTCCATCGAAGTAGACGCCAGCGCCGGAAAACCGATCACGTCACCCGCCGCGTAAATGTTCGGCACGGTGGTCTGATACTTATCATTGACGAGAATCAGACCGCGTTTTCCCAGCGTAATGCCAAGTTCTTCCAGTCCCAGACCGGCGATGTTGCTCTGCCGGCCGGCGGCAAATAATGCGCAGTCGGCTGCCACCGTTTCGCCGGATGCCAGCGTGAGGCGAATCGCGTTTTCAAGTCTCTCGGTCTGCTGGATCGGTGCGTTGAGCAGCAGCCGAAGTCCCAGATTACCTAATTGGTCGGTTAAACGGGTGACAATTTCCTGGTCAACGAAGGGCAGGATGCGCTCGTGACGGTCAAGCAGTGTCACCTGAATACCCAGCGCGGCAAAGACCGATGCATACTCGCAGCCAATAACCCCACCCCCAACGACGATCATCGTTCTGGGGATAAAACCCATATGCAGGATGGAGTCTGAATCGAAAATGCGCTGCCCGTCAAACGGGATTTCCGGCGGGCGATGTGGCGATGAGCCAGTAGCGATCAGGATAATCTCGGTTTCGAGATCACGGACGGTACCATCCGGGCAGCGCACACGAACGGTATTGGCGTCTTTCAGCGAGCCTTCACCCCAGATCACCTCAATCTGGTGCCGGTCAAGATTACGCTGAACGATGTCGCGTTCACGCTCGACTACGACTTTCTCACGGTGCATAAAGTCAGGAAATGTGAGGTTATCCTTCAGTGAATAGTCCAGGCCGTACAGACCGCGCTGGCGCAGCCCGGAGAAATACAGCGCCGTTTCGCGCAGGGTTTTTGAGGGAACAGTACCCGTATTAATGCCAGCGCCGCCGAGGTAGGGCGCGCGTTCGACGACCGCAACCTTCTTCCCAAAATAGGCCGCCTGCGCGGCACCCTTTTCTCCAGCCGGGCCGGAGCCAATTACTACCAGATCGTAACGCGAGGTGCTCACAATATCTCCCTGCCGAAGGGTTATTCCAGTCGCTCAAGCTCAAACCACTTTTACCATCTTACATAAAGTATATCCGACTTTGGCGCGACCGGCTGGCGTTTCTAACGGTATCAAGGCAGACGCCAGTTCTCCGGTTCAAAGTTCAGCGTGGCGCAGTAATCAGCCAGCGTTTCGGCGCGGCGAATACGCTCGACTGTGCCATCAGCCCGCAGCAGAAGTTCCTGAGGGCGCAGCCGCCCATTGTAATTAAAACCCATCGCGTGACCATGCGCTCCGGTGTCGTGGATGATCAGCAGATCACCCACTTCGGTCGCGGGGAGTGGGCGCTGCACCGCGAATTTGTCATTGTTCTCGCACAGCGAACCTACTACGTCGGCGGTCTGGGCAGCGCCAGTTTTGCCCCAGATCGTGATGTGGTGATAAGCGCCGTACATACCGGGGCGCATGAGCGCGGACATACTGGCATCCACGCCGATATAGCGCCGATATGTTTCTTTATGGTTGATGACACGCGTAATAAGGACGCCGTGTGGGCCGGTGATGTAACGCCCGCTTTCCAGATACAGGCCGGGCAGATAACCGCTGCGCGCGGCGAACCGGTGAAAGCGGTCAGTGACGGCGGCGGCGAAGGTGTCGAGATCAAACGGCAGGTCGTCCGGGTGATAGGGGATGCCCAGGCCGCCGCCGAGGTTCAGAAACTCGAAGGTGATACCAAGCCGGGTTGTAATGGTTTCGGCCAGTTCCAGCAGCATATCGGCGGTCTGGATCAGATGCTCACAGTTCAACTCGTTCGACACGATCATCGTATGCAGGCCGAAACGCGCCGCGCCGCGCTGGCGGGCAGCAGCGTAAGCGGCGATTATCTGGTCGTGGCTGACACCAAATTTCGCTTCTTCCGGGCGGCCAATGATCGTATTGCCGGTGCGGCGCGCGCCGGGGTTATAACGGAAACTGACCAGTTCCGGCAGATGGGGCACTTTAGGGATCAGGGATAGATCGTCCAGATTGAGGATACAGCCTTCAGCGGCTTCAAATTCGGCGCGCGTGGTATTGTTGGAAGTAAACAGAATGTCCTCACCAGCAGCGCCAACCTGCCGCGCCAGCACCAGTTCAGGCATTGAACTGCAATCGAAGCCGAAGCCAGCCTCGCGCAGAATAGTCAGAATGTGGGGGTTGGGCAGCGCCTTCACGGCGAAAAATTCGCGGAAACAGGGCAGGCCGGCAAAGGCTTGCAGCAGCCGTCGGGCGGTATCTCGAATTCCAATCTCGTCGTACAGGTGAAATGGCGTACCAAAGTGTTCGGCAATGTCGGGTAGGTGGGGCATCAACCGCTGCTGGAAGTCCGGGGACATGGGCATAGAACACACTCACCTGCGTAGGACAATTAAGATTGTCGTATTATGCCATGTGTGATGGCATAGTGCGTTGTGACGACACTGCTAACTGAGAGCGTTGCAGTAATGTGTGATGGCGGCTTCTAAAAAGGCCGGCAGATCGGGATGGAACTGCCGGAAGGTAGTCTGAAAGTCGGGACTCTCGTTATACAGTTGTCCCAGACAGCGCAGCACTTCCGGCGTAGGTTCATAAAAATACCGGATGTGCTGGTGCCAGCGGGCAATCAGCGCCTGAACGTCCGGGTGCGCCGCACCTTTTTCCATCACTTTAACCAGTCCGCTGTAGATCGCTCCACCTTCGGCTTTGATCTGCTCTTTTTGCTGCGGCGTATAACTGTTCCAACGCTGCACCGATTCCCGAACCGATCTTTCACCGTATTTCTGAATGGCTTCCTGCTCGTACCGCCGCTGTTTTTCTTCGTCGAAGCCGTTAAAAAGTTGCTGTTGGCTTATATTTACTTCGCCGGCCAGGTGCAGGATGGTGCTGTCTACGGTTTGGATCAAACGCTGCAAGCGGCGAATTTTGTCCTGCAAGACTTCGCGGTGCGATTGCAGGGCGGCCATCAGATTAAAGCCCGGACTGTCCATAATCTCTTTGATTTGCAGCAGACCCAGTTCTATCTCTCGAAAGAACAGGATTTGCTGGAGCCGGAACAGCGCCGCTTCATCGTAATACCGGTAGCCGTTGTCGCCCACCGAAGATGGTTTGAGCAGGCCAATCTCATCATAGTAGTGCAGGGTGCGAATACTCACCCCGGCCAGATCGGATAACTGTTTGACGGTGTACATCCGGTCAGCTCCCTTGTTCCATCGTACTCTATACCATCCCGTAACATGAGGGTCAAGCCGTAAGCCCGGTTGATAAGCGGGAATCTCCAGCGTTCTATCATGAAAATCATGTCATAATATGAATTGAACAGGCTGATTAACAGGTCTGAGGCGCAAGGCAAAGGGGGCGGATAGATGCCGGGCTGGCGATGGGTGATAACGTGTATAACGATGATCGCACTGATGAGCACCGGACGAGCGGCAGCCGGTCGGACGGATTTGCCTCTCGCAGCCGATCCTGCCACCGTGCCGCTTGTGTTTATGTCCAACAGCGGGCAGTTCGGCCATGAAGTGAAATTTTCGGCACAGGCGCTGGGTGGGCAGGTGTACTTCACGCCGTCGGGGGTGGGGCTGGCACTGCCAGCGGCTGAAACCATGTATCACGCGCTGGCGGTCAGGTTTGTTGGCGCAAACCCGCAACCGGAGATTCAGGGTCTTGACCCGCTGCCCGCGCGTGTGAACCTGCTCCGGGGAGCCGACCCCGCGCGCTGGATCACCGGGCTGGTGACGTATGCCAGCGTCGTTTATAAGGAACTGTATCCGGGGATTGATGCGCGCTACGATGGCAGCGGCGGTGTGTTAAAGGGCACATTCGTCGTTGCGCCGCAGGCCGACCCGGCGCTGATTCGCTGGTCGTATGCGGGGACGACGCGGACGGAAATCGCTGATTCCGGCGATCTGTGGGTTCATCTGGATGATGGCAGTGTGTTCATCGAACGCGCGCCAACCGCGTGGCAGGACATCGGTGGGCAGCAGATTCCGGTTGCGGCGCGGTTTGTCCGGCAGGGCGATGTATTCGGGCTGGCAGTAGAAGCATACCAGCCGGCCTATCCGCTGCTGCTTGACCCGGTGCTGGAATACAGCACGTTTATTGGCGGCAGCAGCCGGGATGTGGCGCTGGGGGTTGATGTGGACAGCGCCGGGTATGTGTATGTTGTCGGCCTGACGGATTCCCCGAATTTTCCGGTCACGCCTGATCGGGTTGGTGAAACGCTGCAAGGTACCCGCGATGCCTTTGTGATGAAGCTTGACCCCCAGGCGAGCGGCGCGGCGTCGCTGGTCTGGGCGACTTATCTGGGCGGGACACACCCTGAAACACAGTACAGTTACTATGGCGCGGACGAAGCCTATGATGTGGCTGTAGATGCCGCCGGCCACATTTACGTAACGGGCATAACGCTCTCGAATAATTTCCCGGTGACGGCCAGTGCCTACATGCCGGAGCGCCCACCTTCGGCAACGCCCTACCGTCTCGCCTTTTTGAGCAAACTGAGTAATGACGGCGCTGATCTGCTGTACTCCACCTATCTGGGCGGGTCGTCGGACAATTTTGGCAAGGCGGTCGCCACTGACAACAATGGCAATGCCTATGTGGGTGGTATGACCCAGAGTATGGGACAGCCGGGCACGCTGAAGTTCCCGACGACGGATAACGCGTTTGATCCGGTGGGTACATCACCGGAGTTCATCAAGAATTTTGTAGCCAGGATTGATACCAACCAGTCTGGCGCAGCCTCGCTGGTGTATTCGACCTTTCTGGGCGGCACGAGTACGACG
>JARKOK010000375.1 GCA_029975765.1 Aggregatilineales bacterium | reverse complement strand
ATCCACACCGATTTCGATCAAATCCGGCAGGAGCGGCGCAATCATGCCGTCGCTGTGAAACATCACCAGCAGGTCGGCGCGGTAGGATTTGATGGTATCCACCAGCCGTTTAAGATGCGGCTTGCAGAACTCGCGGAAGGTCGCGAGCGAGATGATCAGGTTGGTATTGCTGGCGTAGTCGTCGCCGGGTAATTCCACCATATCAAAATACTGGCCGCCAGCCTCCAGATACCCCTGCAGCAGGCCGTCAATCGTATCGGTCACCCGTTCCAGCAGCCGGTGGGCGAAGTCCGGGTTAATCGCTAAATCCATCAGGAACTGGTCGGTACTGCGGAGGTCGGACGCCATCTGAAACGGCCCGTGTGAAGTGACCATACGCCCGATCACAAAATACTCGGTGTTTTCGCGCAGCACCCGCGCGCGCTCCCGCACCCCGGACGACCAGCGGGGGTCGCGGGTATCGGGCCAGGTTATCAGCCGGTCAATGTCGTCCAGTTCCCGGTCACGCAGGAGGCCGGTATCGGAGTAATAATACGGGAACGCGCGGATCCAGTACTGGCCGAAACTGTCAATGAACACGCTGGGGTCGTCGGTGGGGCGCGCCGGACTAGTGGGGGATTGGGTCGGCCAGACGTAGCGGGTATCCACACCCAACCGTTCCAGCACGCGGTCGTCCATGTACGAGATATTGTGTCCCTGACGGAACGGAGGTACGGAACGGTCGAGGTTGAAACGTTCCAACAGTCGGAAATACAGGTCGTCAGTCAGCCCGTAGGGGCCGCCGCCCAGCGCGGTTGGCACCCGATCCGGCTCCTGATGATGAACAGCAGCCAGCACGCGCTCGCGGGGTTTCATCTCACGCATCCAGCCTCAGCTCCATTCCAGCCTGACTCGCAGAGCGTCGTCAAATGTCCGCACAATTTAATCACGCGATTATAACGACCGCCGCCGCCCCTGTCAACGTGACCGCACACAGCCGGTTGTTCGTGCTTTGCAGCGCGCGGTTCCCCGGTTTTGATTGGCGCTCAGGCGGTGTTATGTTTAATATTTGTGCGGACATTTGGAATGAACTTCAGGAAATGGTATATGGTGAAACTGATCGAACCCGTTCAATCCGGTTCAGTGCTGGTGAATGACATCCGGCGAACCCAGTTGCAGCCTGGGGAAGTGGCGATCTGGTGGTTTGGGCAAAGTGGTTATGCCATCAAAACGGCGTCCACCCTGTTCTGCGTTGACCTGTATCTGTCGGAACACCTGACGCACAAATATGCGCGGACTGACAAGCCGCATATCCGCATGACACGCGCGCCTGTACGCGGCGGCGACCTGCGCGGTGTCAGGTGGGTGTTCGCCAGCCACAAACATTCGGATCACCTCGACCCGGAAACGCTGCCGGCGCTGCTGGCCGCTAACCCGGAGGCGCGCCTGATTCTGCCGCTGGCGCTGGTGGATCATGCCCGGTCGCTGGGGGTGGACGCGGGGCGGCTGATGCCCACGCGCGGTGATGAAACGCTCTCGCTGGATTCCCTCACCGTCCAGGTGCTGCCGTCGGCGCATCCAGGCTTCGACTACGATGAAACGACGGGCTATCCATTTCTGGGTTTTGTGTTCGAGGTGGACGGTGTGAAGCTGTATCACAGCGGCGATACTCTGGCTTACGCCGGGCTGGCGGAACGCCTGCGACCACACGCGGTTAACATCGCGTGCCTGCCGATCAACGGCACGGATGAACGGCGCAGCCAGTTAAAAGTTCCACCGAATATGAATATGGATGAGGCGCTGGCGCTGGCGGCGGCCATTGGCAGGCCGCTGGTTATCCCCCATCATTACGATATGTTCACGTTTAACACCGCCGATGTGCAGGATTTCGCCGCCAGGGCTGAAACCGCCGGCCAACCGTACCGGGTGCTGCACTGCGGTGAGAAATTCATCTGGAAAGTGAAAGCGGGCTGAACGCGGCTTATCGCGCGCGCTGGTGCGCGAGGGTCGCCGCGCCGATAATACCGGCGTGGCCGCCCAGTTCCGCTTTTTTGATCGCCAGCTTCTCAATCGGCATCAACCGGCAGCGCCGCCGCACGGCGGCCAGCACCGGCTCCATCAGCAGATCGCCCAGTTCCGCCACGCCGCCGCCGATGACGATGCAGTGCGGGGCGACGATCATGATAATGTTTGACAAGCCGGCGCCGAGGTATTCGGCAGCCTGGCTGAGGATGCTTTGCGCCAGTTCATCACCATCCTGCGCGGCCTGCAGAATCACGCGGGGCGTGATGCGGTTCAGGTCATAGTCCACGAGGTTACCGATCCGGGTATTAATGCCCTGCATCACGGCTTTCGCGCCCATCGCGGCGATGGCCGGACCGCTGCCGTAGGCTTCCCAGGCGCCGGGGTTGCCGCTGCCATCGGGCGTACCGTCGAAAGCTATCGTGTGATGGCCGACTTCGCCCGCCGACCCCGCCAGCCCCAGGTGCAGTTTGCCATCAATGGCGATGCCGCCGCCGATGCCCGTGCCGAGCGTCACGCCGACCACGCAGGAATAACCGCGCCCCGCGCCGTAGTTGGCTTCGCCCAGGGTGAAGAGGCGGGCATCGTTCATCAGCGCCACCGGCAGGCCCAGATCATCCCGCAGCATCGCGCCAACGGGTTTGCCCCACCAGTCGCCGGGGATATTGGGCAGCAGCCAGGTCTGGCCGGTTTCGAGGTCAACGGTGGCCGGCAGCCCCACGCCGAGGCCGCGCACGTCTTCCAGGCGGAGGCCGGCTTTAAGGCTGACCTGCCGCGCCACACCGGCAATCTGCCGCACGACGGCATCCGGGCCATCATGGGAGGCGGTCGGGGTGATTACATCGCCGCTGAGAGTCTGGGAATCGAGATCGAACGCGGCAGCCGCAATTTTGGTGCCGCCGACGTCAATGCCGATATAGTAAGTGGACATAAGCTGTGCTGCTCCGGCAGGTGGTTGCGGGTACGAAACGTTATAATTGGGGGATTATAACCCTGGCACTGACAAACGAGAAATCTTTTTCGGAAAGGTTTTGAGAAAATGCATACACTGACGATGCTGGGAACAGGACTGATCGGCAGATTCTACACCCAGGCGCTGCACGCCAACCGCAGCCGCGACCGGGTGGGTGTGGTCTACTCGCGCAGCGAAGACCGCGCGCGGGAGTTTGCCCAGGAATGGGGGATTCTAAACTGGACGACAGACATGGCAGCGGCGATCAATGACCCGGCGACGGATATAGTCGTGATCGGCCTGCCGAATCATTTACACGAGGAGGCGGCGCGGCTGGCGGCGGAAGCCGGCAAAGCCGTCTTATGCACCAAGCCGCTGGGGCGTACCGCCGCCGAAGCGAAACGGATACTGGACGCGGTCGAAAAAGCAGGCGTATTTCACGGCTATCTGGAAGACCTGGCGTATACACCCAAGACGATGAAAGCGGTCGCGTCGGTGCAGAACGGCGCGATTGGTAAGGTGTTATGGGCGCGTTCGCGGGAAACCCATCCGGGGCCGCACAGCGATTGGTTCTGGAACAAGGAACTGTCCGGCGGTGGGGCGATCATTGACCTGGGCTGCCATTGTATCGAAATCGGGCGGCACTTCATCGGTAAGGATGTGAAGCCGCTGGAAGTGATGTGTTGGGCGGATACGCAGGTGCACCCGATTGACGCTGAGGACAGCGCCATCGGACTGGTGCGCTATGCCAGCGGCGCGGTCGCGCAGTTCGAAGTGAGCTGGGCATTCCGGGGCGGTATGGACCTGCGCGACGAAGTGACCGGCACACAGGGGACGATCTGGCTGAATCACTGGCTGCGAACTGGTTTTGAGATGTTTACGGCGGTGGGTGAGGGTGGTTATGTGGCGGAGAAGGCCGAAGGCGGCACGGGCTGGCTGTTCCCGGTAGGGGACGAGATCACGACGCTGGGTTACAGCGCGATGTTCAATGATATGCTGGAGGCCTTCGATGTGGGGCGGAAGCCAATGGAAGATTTCTACGATGGTTACGTGGTAAACGCGATCATGGACGCGGCCTATCAGTCTGCCGCCAGCAAACGGTGGGAGCCGGTGCAGCTTGACGACTGGCGCGGCTCAGACGATATGCAGGCTGGAATGCAGTTGGCTGATTACGACGCCGAACACTGGCTGATCAAACGGGAAGTCATGCCGGATGGAGGAACAAAACTGATTCTGAAAGAAAAGAAGGGCGGGAAGATTGTGCAGAAAATGATTGAAGGGTAGGCGCGGCTTGCGGAGTCGGCGCGCTTGTGGTTGAATCGCGGGGCATTCCGTTACAGCCAGATAGAAAGGACAACCATCATGATTGTAACGACGGCGGAACTGTTCCGCCTGGCTTATGGCAAGTACGCCGTTGGGGCGTACAACATCAACAATATGGAGCAGGCGCTCGGCCTGTTCAAAGGTCACATGGACGCCGAAGCGCCGTTTATCATCCAGATTTCCAAAGGCGCGCGTAAGTATGCCGGGATTCCGATGATTGAGGCGATCATCCGCGCCGCCGACCAGATGTTCCCGCAGGCGATCTACGCGGTGCATCTCGATCATGGCGACGAAGCGACGTGTTACGCCTGCATTGACTCCGGCTTCTATTCGTCGGTCATGATTGACGCTTCGCACGAGCCGTTTGAGCAGAACGTTGCCATCACGCGGCGCGTGGTGGAACGGGCGCACGCGAAAGGGCTGTCGGTCGAAGCTGAATTGGGGATGCTGGGCGGCGTGGAAGAAGATATTTCGGTAGATGAAAAACATACCATGCTGACTGACCCCCTGGAGGCGAAAACTTTTGTCGAGCGGTCCGGCTGCGACAGCCTGGCGGTCGCTATCGGCACGAGTCACGGCGCGTACAAGTTTAAGGGGCAGCAGTCGTTGCACTTCGACCGCATCGCGGCGATCCAGCAGCAGCTTCCGGGCTATCCGATGGTAATGCACGGCTCCAGCTCGGTGCCGCAGGATGAAGTGGCGCGTATTAACGCGGCGGGCGGCGCGCTGGATCCGTCGGCGCGCGGCGTGGATGACAACGAATTCAAACGCGCGGCATCGCTGGGTGTGACAAAAGTGAACATTGACACCGACGGACGGCTGGTATGGACGCGCGTCCACCGAGAATACTTCCAGCAGCACCCGGCGGAATTCGATTTCCGTAAGCCGGGCGCGGTGTATGTGGATGAGTACGCCAAGTTTATCGTACACAAGTCGAACAAACTCGGCTCTGCCGGGCAGTTGGAAGGCGTGCGGACGGCGCTGGCGAAGTAAGTAGAAGCCCTCACCCTAAATCCCTCTCCCTCAGGGAGAGGGACTTTGAATACGTTGCTACGCTTTCCGAATGGTGGGCACGGCCTGCCGTGCCCCTGGCGCTCTCATTTTCGTTGGCAGTGGGCACATGGCTGTTCGCCCCTACGGTTTTACACGATAAACGCTAGTGCCTGCCGGAAGTCTTCGATTAAATCTTCGGTGTTTTCCAGACCGACCGAAATCCGTACCATGCCGGGCGTCAGCCGCGCGCGCTGGAGTTCGTCCGGCGTAAGTGCCGCATGGCTGGTGAGCGCCGGCAGGCTGACCATCGTTTCCGGGCCGCCAAGATGCGCCACGTTGAGGACAACACACAGCCGGTCGCACAAGGTTTTGGCCGCTTTAAGGCTGTCCAGTTCGATGCACAGCATCCCGCCGAAACCGCGCATTTGCTCCTGCGCCACCGGGTACGATGGTGAGGCAGGCAGGCCGGGATACAACACCTGTCGTACCTGCGGCATGGTCTCCAAAAACTGCGCCAGGGCGAGGGCGCTGGCGTTGTGCTGCGCCATACGGAGTTCCAGCGTTTTCAAACTGCGGTCGAGCAGGAAGGCATCGTGCGGGCTGGGGATGCCGCCGAACACCTTACGCGCGGTGAAGATGGGCAGCAGCCGTTCCCGTGATCCCAGCACCGCGCCGGCGGTGACATCGCTGTGGCCGCCGATATACTTGGTCGCGCTGTGGATGACCAGATCAACCCCCAGATCAAGCGGATTCTGGTTGATAGGGGTGGCGAAGGTGTTGTCCTTGACGACCAGCGCGCCGATGCGCCGCGCCGCTTCGACCACCCGGCGGATCGAAAGACAGTCGGTGCGCGGGTTCACCGGCGATTCGAAATACACGACTTTCGCCTGTGGGGCGTGACGCTCGAGATCGTACAATTGGTCGTCAGCCAGCAAGATAGTGTGAAAGCCATAACGCGGTGCGAAATCGCGCAGGAATTGCAGCGTGCCGCCGTACAGCGCGCGCGAGGCGGCGATGGTATCCCCGGCCTGCAGCAGCGTCATTAACACGGTGGTGATGGCCGTCATGCCGCTGGCGAACAGCAGACATTCCTCGGCGTGTTCCAACTGCGCCAGTTTTTGCGAGACGTTCCGCAGCGTCGGGTTGTCATAGCGGGTGTAGAAATAGTCGTCGCTGCCGTAATCGCCAATGTGTTCGTAAGCGTCGTTCGACTCGACCGCAAAGGCGGCGGTCTGGTAGATCGGATACGTGACCGGGCGCGCGCCGCGCTGGTTCTGGCCGTGAATGGCGTGGGTGGATGGTCCCTGAGGCATGGTATGACCTTTCTGATTCGTCGGACAGGTGACTGTTCCGATGACAGTTGAAGAGAGAACCGGACTATTCTGTACGGTTTGTGGCACATCTGCCAGTGAGATGGCATACCTATCCCTGACGCCTGTTATCCATGTTTTTGTCGGTTCAGATTGAAATGCTTGACAAGTAAATAAAACCCCTTTACTATATCTGTTACAGATATATCTGTGACGGTTATAATCTGAGAGGTGAAGGAATGTCGGACGTCACCCTTCGACCCGGCGATATGCTGCCCCTGACTCCCGCCGTGTTTCATATTCTGCTGGCGCTGGCTGATGGGGAAAGGCACGGCTACAGCATCATGCAGGAGGTTGCCAGGATGACACAGGGAACGTTCCAGATGGGGCCAGGCACACTGTATGGCACAATCAAACGCTTGCTGGAGGCAGGTCTGATTGAGGAATCTGACGAACGACCCGACCCGGCACTGGATGACGAACGGCGACGTTACTATCGCCTCACGGCCTTTGGCGAGCGTGTTGTACAGGCCGAAGCGGCACGATTGGCGCGGCTGCTGGCGGTTGCACAATCTAAAAAGCTTATGGGGGGAGCTACCTCGTGAACCCGATGATGCAGATAAGATGGATAGCACTCGCCGAGCGCATCTACCGTACACTGCTTATGCTGTATCCTGCCGACTACCGGCGCGCCTATGGGGCGCTTATGGTGCAAGTCTTCCGGGATGTGTCCCGCGACCGTTATCAGCAGCAAGGCATGGTGGGGATGGTTCTGTGGTGGTGCACGACGCTGCTCGACCTCTCGCTTACGGTGATCGAACAATGGAGGAAGGTAAGGTTTGGGATGGCAAAAGCCACATTCATTCAACTGGCCGGCAGTCTGCTGGTGCTGGGGGGTGCTTTGAGCGGGCTGGCCGCCTTCAGCCAGCTTCAGCCGGACGACCACTATACCTATTACGGCATTTATCAGGTCCTGATGTGGGCCTACGCACCCGGCAGCCTGTTCATCGGTCTGGGCTGCATTAGCCTGGCGCTGCGTTATGGCCAGGAGCGCCGCACACTAAGCCAGTGGACGCTGTATGGCAGCGGCATTGGTTCGCTGGTGATGGGTGTTGGCGTAGTTGCGACTTCTATTCAGGACTCGCTGTGGACGATCTGGTTTGTCAGCGGTGTTGTTTACACGGTTAGCCTGACTCTGTTCGGGTTAATTCACCTGCGGCAGCCCACGCTGCCTGTCTTCCGCGCGCTTCCGCTGCAAATGGGCGCTGCCTGGCTGATGCTGCTGCTGGGTATACTACGAACCGAAACCCAAGCCGTCAACAACGCATTGGCGTTCCTTATCTTCCTGGGTATGGGGCTGGGATGGCTGGCGATTGGGCTGGCGATGCAGCGCCAGCAGCGGGCGGCGCTGGCGGTATAAAGGTCGAAACGCAAGTAAGGTCATGTGTCGCCGCCAGCAGGTACTCAGGTTACTTGCGGCAGTCCCAGCCGTTCGGGATGCGTGTAAACGCGCAGCGTCCCCTGCCGCACGTAGCCCACGACGCAGATGTTCCACGCCTCGGCCAATTGTACCGTAATGCTGGTCGGCGCGGTGCGGCTGGCGACCAGCGGCACGTTCAGCCGCCGCGCTTTACTCAACATCTCGGAACTGATACGCCCACTGGTGAGCAGGATGCAGTCGCGCGAGTCAATGCCAGTCTGTAATACTTTCCCCGCCACTTTATCTATGGCGTTGTGCCGTCCCACATCCTCGCCGCTGACCAGCACGCGCTCGGTATTCGCCAGTACGGCGGTATGCACGCCGCGCACCAGGTTGTAAAGCTGCGCCGCACCCTGTAAATCACGCATCCGGGCGAAGATCGTGTCCGGCGTGGTGGCAAAGGCGCTGTCCAGCGCGGGGAACGAGTCGGTCAGGATTTGTAGCGTGACACCACCGCCGCAGCCGGACGTGATAATCAGACGGCGCGGCGCCTCAAAGTCCAGCCGCTTGAGCAATATATCCACAATGGTGCGCGTCCTGTTGGCTTTAACGAGGCCGACTTCAGCCAGCGCGGTGATAATGCCTTCGTTGTAGATAAAACCCAGCGCCAGGGCTTCCTGATCCACCGGGCTGCACATCACGGTCGCTACTTCCTGTCCGTTGACGTAAATGCCAACGAGCGCCTCCTCGATTACCGCGCCGTCGGCACAGGTCGCGCCACCTGCTTCAACCGTCCAGTAGCGGTGAGGGAAAACGCCCGGCTGATAATCTGTCGTCATGTTTCCTCGTTTGCTGGCGGGCGGCGGCGCGGCTTGCGAGTGCTGCGCCGGATGTCGTCCAGACTCCACCCCTGTTCCAGCCCATATTCAATTTTCGGTTTCAGTGCGCCGGTCGGACAGACGCCGATACACTGGCCGCAGAAGACACACGGCGAGTCGGTCAGGCTGATGTCAAACGCCGTCGAAACGTGGGTATGAAAGCCGCGCTCGTCCAGCGTGAGGGCAAACGTGTACTGCGCATCCTCGGCGCACACCTGGACACAGCGCCAGCATAACACACACTGGCTGTAATCGCGCACGTAAAACGGGTTGTCGTCGTAAACCGGAAACTCGCGCCGTTCCGCGCCGGGGAAGCGGTCAGCATCGGCCTGATAGTCCGCCAGCATGGTCTGAATCTCCGGCGCCTGCGACAGATCAACGGTCGAATGCAGCATTTCGAGAATCGTGCGGCGGCTGCGTTCGACCCGTTCGCTGCGGGTTTCAACGTTCGCCCCCGGCTGGCACAGCGCCACACAGGCCGGTTGCAGCAGTCGCCCGCCGTTCACATCCACCACGCAGATGCGGCACAGGCCGTTGGCGGTAGTCGCGTCGTGGTAGCAGATCACCGGCACGTCACCGCCCATCTGTCGCACCGCTTCCAGGATCGTCGTGCCGTCAGCGACGGTGGTTTCGTGGCCGTCAATCGTCAGGGTAATACTCATGAGGGCGTTCCTTCCGCAAACAACTCCGGCCACTTCTTCAGAGCGCTCATCACCGCGAGGGCGGCGGTCTGCCCCAGGCCGCAGAGTGAGGCTTCAGTCATCGTCAGGCCGATGTCAACCAAACGCTGGCGGTCGCCGGGCAGCGGCGCTTCAGCGCGTTCCAGAATCTCTAACTGGCGCTGTGTTCCTAACTGGCAGGGGAAACACTTGCCGCAGCTTTCGTGCTGGAAGAAGCGCCCCAGCCGTTTGAGTACGTCGCGCAGGTCGGCGGTCTGGTTAAAGACCATCACCGCGCCGGAGCCTAACGTGCTGCCTATGGCGCGTAAGTCCTCGAACGTCAGGCGCACATCGAGTTCGTCCGGCGTGAGGAACGTGCCCGCCGCGCCGCCCATCAATACAGCCTGAAGCTGGCCGCGCACGCCGCCGCAGTAATCGTCCAGCAGCGCGCGCAGGGTGATACCGGGTACGATTTCATACACGCCGGGGCGTTCGACATGGCCGCTGACGGAGACGAGTTTGGTGCCGGTGCTTTTAGGCGTGCCCCACTGGCGGAACCAGGCCGCGCCGTGCTGCACCAGACCGGGCAGGGCGCATAACGTTTCAACATTGTTGATCGCGGTGGGTTTGCCAAAGACGCCGTAAGTGGTGGGGAAGGGGGGTTTGATACGCGGAAAGCCGCGTTTGCCCTCGATGGCTTCGAACAGGGCGGTTTCTTCGCCGCAGATGTACGCGCCCGCGCCGCGCCGGATTTCGACATGGAAGGAAAAGGCGCTGCCCATGATGCTGTCGCCCAGCAGCCCGGCGGCGGTGGCTTCCTCAAGTGCGGCGCGGAGACGACGTTCGGCTTCCGGAAATTCGCCCCGGATGAACAGATAACCTTTACGCGCGCCAACGGAATAGGCCGACAGCGCCATACCTTCCAGCAGCAGATGGGGGCGGCCTTCCAGCAGCACCCGATCTTTAAACGTGCCGGGTTCACTTTCGTCGGCGTTGCAGACGACGTAATGCGGATTCTGCGGCGCGATATACAGGTTGGCGTGCGTGCCTTCCCACTTCGCGCCGGTGGGATAGGCCGCGCCGCCCCGCCCCAGCAGTCCGGCTTCGTGGACTTCACGGATAACAGTCTGCGGCGTCAGGTCGAACAGCGCCTTCCGCAGCGCGGCATAGTCGCCGTACTGGTGCAGCCATTCGGCGCTTGCACCGGCGATGCCCTGCACCAGCACAGCCGGATAACCGGCAGTGACCGCGCCGTGTGGTTTGCGCGGCTCGCGCAGCAGCGCATCGAGGTTGGTGACCGGCGCGTGGGTGATTTCCCCCTTACCGCGCTGGCTGATGAGCGCCGCCGGGGCATGGTCGCATAACCCCAGACAAGGGCTGTGTTCAACCGTATACTGGCCGTCAGCAGTCGTATCGCCGTCAGCAATGTTGAGCCGGTGGCACAGTTGGTCCAGCAGCGCGCTCGAACCCGCCAGGCCGCAGATTGGTGAGGTGCAGATACGGATGATGGTTTCGCCGGTGGGTTCGGCGTGGTAGAGGGTGTAGAAGCCGATCACGCCGTAAATATCGGCTTCCGGCACACGCAGCGCGTGGGACAGCGCGCGCACGGCCTCCGGCGAGATGTGACCGAACGCGGTCTGGATGTCCCACAGCGCGGGAAGCAGCGCGTCCCGCGCCCGCCCGCGATAGGCGTCCACAATCGAAAGTAAATCAGAGGTGTTCATCGTAAGGTTCTTTCGGTGTCGAATAAAGACTATTCCTGCAACAGACGCCGGGCCTCCGCCAGTTCGTCCGGTGTATTGACATTAAAAAAGGACAGGCCGCGTGGGTCGAGCGGCTGATGTTCCGTTTCCTCCACAAAACGCACACGCACATCCGGGTAGAAGCCAATGACTTTCAGGTGGTCAGCTTCCAGCCGCTGTCGGATGGGCGCCAGACATGCCTGGCTGTATACGGCGTGCAGCCCTTCGGGGAAGCCGTTGACACGCGGCACAATCACATCAAACCGGTCGCCTTCGCATAGTCCTAGAAGATAATCCAGCAGCGCCGGATTCACAAACGGCATGTCGCAGGCCAGCACCAGCGTATAGGGCTGGCGGCTGTAGTACAGCGCCGTATAAATGCCGCCGAGCGAACCTTTGTCCGGCAGCACATCGCTGAACATCGTCAGGCCGAGGTGCGCATAGTCATCAAACCGGTTGGTGATCATAATGGTTTCCTGCTGTCCTAATCCGCTCACGCGGGACAGCAGGTGTTCGATGATGGTTTTGCCGTGTAACTCGACAAAGGCTTTATCCGTACCCATCCGGGAACTCTTGCCCCCGGCAATGATCGCTGTCGTAAATGCTGCCATGTTAATGTACGTACTGTGTTGGTTCTTTGATCGCGCCGCGTTCGTCGAGAGAGATCGTATCGCGGGGTGGGGTATCCGCTTTACGCAGCTTCACCGCCGCCATCTTAAAATCAGGGATTTTCGCGCGTGGGTCAATCCGGTCAAGCGTCAGCAGGTTAGCGGCGGCTTCGGCAAAGTGGAACGGCAGGAATACCGTACCCTGCGGTGACCGCCCGGTGACCATCACCCGGCAGACCACGCTGCCGCGCCGTGAGGTGACTTCCACCCAATCACCAGAGATCAGGCTAAGCGCGTGCGCGTCGTCCGGGTGCATTTCCAGAATCGGTTCGGGGAAAGCTTCGTCCAGCCGGGAGCGGCGGGTCATCGTACCGCCGTGCCAGTGAAACAGGACACGCCCGGTCGTCAGGTGATAGGGATATTCATCGTCCGGCAGCTCACTCTCCGTACCGTATTCCAGCGCCCAGAATTTGCCACGCCCACGCGGAAAGGTATCCTCGAACAGATAGGGTGTGCCGGGGTGGTCGAGGGCGGGGCAGGGCCAGTGAACGCCGCCCTCACGTTCCAGCCGCTCGTAGGTGATGCCGTAGAAATCCGGCGTGACAGCGCGCATTTCTTCCCAGATGGCTTCGGGGTCGGCATAGTCAAAGCCGGCACTGGTTTCAATGCCCAGCAGCGTTTCCATGCGCTGCGCCAGTTCACAGATAATCTGCCAGTCCGGGCGGGAACTGCCTACCGGCGGCAGCGCCTGCCGCACCCGCTGCACGCGGCGGTCGCTGTTGGTGAACGTGCCGTCTTTTTCGGCAAAGCTGGCGGTCGGTAAAATCACGTCGGCGCGTTCGCCAGTCTCATTGATAAAAATGTCGAGGCAAACGAGGAAATCCAGTTCGTCAAGCGCGTGCTGCGCGTGGGCGAGATTAGGTTCGCTCATCAGTGGATTTTCGCCCATAACGACCATCGCCTTGATCTGACCCAGCAGCGCGCCGTCTACCATTTCGGTCACCGTCAGGCCGGGGTCAGGTGAAAGCGATGTGTGCCAGGCGCGTTCGAATTTGGCGCGAATGTTCAGATCGGTTACCGGCTGGTAGGCGGTAAAAACGTTCGGTAGGCCGCCGCTGTCGGAGCAGCCCTGGACGTTGTTCTGCCCGCGTAAGGGGTTTAAGCCCGTGCCGGGTTTACCAATGTGGCCGGTCATCAAGGCGAGGTTCGTCAGGGCGAGGGCGTTGTCCGTGCCGTGCGTGCTCTGGCTGATGCCCATGCCCCAGTAGAACGCCGCGCGGCCAGCAGCAGCATATAAACGCGCCGCCTTACGGATGTCCTCCGCCGGTACGCCGCTGACCGACTCGGCCCATTCCGGCGTGAAGGCTTCCAGCGACTCGATATAGTCGTCAAAACCTTCGGTGCGGTTGGCGATGAAATCCGGGTTATACAGCCGTTCACTCACGATGACGTGCGCCATCGCCTGAAAGACGGCGACATCCGTACCGGGTTTCTGCCGCAGCCAGAGAGTCGCAAAATCAGTCAGTTCGATCTGGCGCGGGTCAATCACGATCAGTTTTGCGCCGTTCTGCCGCACGGCGCGTTTCAGAAACAGGCTGATGACCGGATGGGTTTCGGTTGTGTTGCTGCCGGTGACGATGAAGGTGTCGAGGTGCTCCATCTCGGCGATGCTGTTACTCATGGCGCTGGAGCCAATCGCCAACTGCAAGCCGGTCACGCTGCCGGCGTGACACAGCCGCGCGCAGTGATCCACGTTGTTGGTTTTCATCACGGCGCGCACCCACTTCTGAAACACATAATTGTCTTCGTTGGTAGCTTTGGCGCAGGCATAGGTGGCGATGCTGTCACCGCCGTGTTCTCGCACGAGGCGCGCCAGCCGTTCGCTGACCAGCGTGAGGGCTTCGTCCCAGGTCGCTTCGCGGAATTCACCGGGGCCGCCGACCCGAATCAACGGCTGTTTGATACGACCGGGGTGGGTGGTGAAATCCGTACCGAAGCGGCCTTTCACACACAGATTGCCGTAGTTGGGGGCGGCGTCAAAGGGCGCGCTCACGCGGTAAATCATATCGTTACGAACATGCAAATTCATCTGGCAGCCCACGCCACAGTAGGGGCAGGTGGTGCGGGTTACACGATCAGGCGTTAAGCGGGTAGACATTATGAACGACCTGTAACATTCCAGAACCTTTTACCCGCCATTATAACGGGTTTTGATGGAGAACGCGGTTTCGGGAAAAATTTCACAGACTTTGACCGGCAGGCGGGTGTGGACTACTATAGAAAGATGATTAAAAGCGGCACAGGGGAGAACAGCCAATGCGGCGCGTCGGATTCATGCTCAAGGTTCGGGCGGATAAAGTGGATGAATACAAACACCATCATCAGGCCGTATGGCCGGAGATGCTGGAGGCGCTCCGGCAGACCGGCTGGCACAACTACACGCTGTTCATGCGCGATGACGGCCTGCTGTTTGGTTACTTTGAGACACCGGAAAGCCTGCAAGCAGCGCGAGCCGGCATGGAACAGACCGAAGTTAACGCCCGCTGGCAGGCCTTCATGTCACCCTATTTTGAAATTCCTGAAGGCGCGCGGCCTGATTCACTGTTCGTTGAACTGGAAGAAGTGTTTCATCTCGACTGAGGCGAGCGGCTGGTAACAGCGCGAACCGCCCCTTCAAGCGCAGGTTTGCCACTGAGTTCTACAGGTCTGTCAATTCGGTCAGACGGGCAACGTGAGACTGCACCGCCGGGAACAGGCCGCGATAGACTTCGGTATACAGCCGGTCGTAGCGGCGGCGGACCGCTTCATCAGGCGTGAAAGCACGCTCGGTGCCGGTCATCGCGGCGGCAGCTTCACGCACGTCAGGATACCACCCGGCAGCCGCCGCCGCCAGAATGCCCGCGCCGAGCGCGGTAGCTTCGGTGGTGCTGGCGCGCGCCGCCGGCGTCCCCGTAACATCGGCGATCATCTGGCACCACAGGTTGCTGCGCGAGCCGCCGCCCATGAGGATGTACTGCTCAATCGGCGCGCCGGTCGCCTGGCTGATGCCTTCCATACCCAGCCGGTGCTCGAAGGCGATCCCTTCCAGAATGGCGCGGTAGAAGTGTTCCTTACGGTGCGCGCCTGTCCAGCCGATCATTACCCCGGCGGCTTTCGCGTCCCAGTAGGGGGGCAGTACCGCTTTCCAGTAGGGCACCAGCATCAACCCATGCGCGCCAGGCGGCAGTTTTGCGGCGGCCAGTTCCAGCACTTCTTCCGCCGAGACCGGCAGCCGGAGACTTTGCGCATCCGGCCCAAAATTTTCCACAAACCAGCTTACCAGAAACGTCCCGGCGTTCAGCACTTCCTCCAGCAGAAAGCCGCCGGGAATCGGCGCGAAGTGAGAACGGGCAGCGCGGTCAGCGACATAATGATCGGCATAGGCGCCGGATACCATCGCCGTGCCGAGGTTCAGGTAGGCGCGACCGGGCATGGTGATGTTCGCGCCCAGGCCAGCGGCCTGCCCATCGCCGGCGCCAGCGATGACGGGCGTACCGGCTCGCAGGCCGGTCTGTCCCGCTGCCTCAGGGGTTACCTCACCGATCACCATCCCCGGCGGCACGATCTCACAAAACTGTTCCACATCCAACTGGACAGCCTGAAGCAGCTCCGCCGCCCACGCGCCCCGGCGCATATCCACCACACCCATCGGGTCGGCACAGGCCGCGCTCGTCGTCCAGCGCCCGGTCAGATGATGGACGAGGTAGGCGTGCGGCTCGACGAATTTATGTGTCCGGCGAACAGTGTCCGGTTCATGGGTTTGCAGCCACAGCATCTTGGATAAGCCCTGGGTGGTGGATGGCCCTTTGCCGGTGAGATCGTGCAGGTAATCGTGACCGAACCGCTGGCCCAAAGCGTCCACTTCGGCGCGTGAACGCTCATCCAGCCACAGGATGGCGTTTCGCAGCGGGCGACCGGCGTTATCCACCGGCACAAAGGTCTCGCGCTGGTTGGCGATACACAGCGCGGCGATTCGGCTTGCATCCACACGGGCGGTCACGTCCCGCAGCGTGGCGCACAGCGCGTCCCACCAGTCTTCGGCGCGCTGTTCATGCCAGTTGGGATGGGGTGAAGTCATACTGATGCCGATGCGGCACTCAGCAGCGGCTCGACCGGCGCTGTCCCAGGCGATTGCTTTGCAGGCAGTGGTGCTGCTGTCCACACCGATAACCAGATCAGGCTGCGCGTTCACGAACATAGCCTTTCGGATAACCCCTTAATCGGGGAAAATGATCTGCCAGACAGTGTACATCAGTTGGGATATTCGGCGTAGTGACCGGATAGGGCAGACAGGGGGAACAGAACATGGCAGTTATCACCGTTGTAGGCGCGGGGGTGATGGGCACCGCGCTGACGTACCCGGCGGCGGACAATGGGCATGAGGTGCGGCTGGTGGGCACGCATCTGGACGAGGAGATTATTCACCGCTGTCGCACGGAACGGTTTCACCCACGACTGAAACGCACGCTGGCTGACGGTGTGCAGCCGTATGATTACACGCAGATTCCCCAGGCCGTGCAGGGGGCGGACGTGGTAGTGCTGGGGGTGAACTCGCGCGGCGTACACTGGGCGGCGGAGGCAGTCGGGCCGCATTTGCAGCCGGGACAGATCGTGCTGATGGTGACAAAAGGGCTGGAGAGTTCGACGGCGGGAACGCTGCAACTGCTGCCGGATGTATTTGCCGACCGGCTGCCGCCCGCGATTCGGGGACAGGTAGACTTTGCCGCGATTGGCGGGCCATCCATCGCCGGAGAACTGGCCGGTCGGCGCGATACGAGCGTGATTTTTGTCTCGCGCAATGAGGCGATCCCCCCGCGTTTGCGCGCGCTGTTTGAGACGCCGTATTACCATATCTGGACTTCGACCGATATGGTGGGGGTTGAAGTGTGCGTGGCGCTCAAAAACCCGTATGCGCTGGCGGTCGGGCTGGTGGCCGGGATGCTGGAAAAACAGGGTGGCACAGACACAGCGGGCGCGGCCATGCATAATATCGCGGCGGCGCTGTTCGCGCAAAGTCTGGCCGAGATGGCGTATCTGGTGCGGGTGATGGGCGGCGGCGCCGACACGGTTTTCAGCCTGCCGGGGGCGGGCGATCTGTATGTGACAACGCAGGGCGGGCGCAACTCGCGGATGGGACGGCTGCTGGGGTTGGGGCTGCCATACAGCGAAGCGGTGGAGGAAATGCCCGGCGAGACAGTGGAAGGGGTGGACGCGGTCGTCGCCATGATGCCAGCCGTGCAGCAAATGGAAGCAGCCGGCAAGCTGGACGCGAAGGCACTGCCGCTGCTGCACGCGCTGCATGAGATCGTCACCCGCAATCAGGCAGCCACCTTTGATTTCAACCGCTTTTTTAAGCAGCTGCCGTTTGGCGCACCGGAGGCGGCCACGCAAGATGAATAGATTATGCCCAATCAGTTGACACTCTTCGGTTTCTGTGCTAAGTTATGGTTAACATGTTATCGTTAACACATGATGGTAAGGTAACACTCGCACCGGGGGCAGGCGTGGTTGGTTCACAGGGGCCAGCATGAGTACGATTGGCGACGTGGCAAAACGCGCGGGCGTGTCGGCGATGACCGTTTCACGGGTCATCAATAATTCCGGCTATATCAGCCAGGAAACACGGGAACGGGTGGAACTGGCGATAGCCGAACTGGGTTACGTGCCGAACGCGCTGGCGCGCAGCCTGCGCTTTAAACAGACCAAAACTATCGCCCTAGTTTTAACCGACATCACGAATCCTTTTTTTACGACGGTCGCGCGGGGAGTCGAGGATACGGCCAGCGAGCAGGGCTTCAGCGTCATGTTCTGCAACACGGACGAATCGCAGGACGAGGAGGCTGAATATCTGAACGTGCTGGTACAAAAACAGGTGGATGGTATGCTGCTGGTGCCGGCGGTGTCGTCGTCAGAGTCGGTCACCTTCCTGCGGGAGCGGGGCGTGCCGTTCGTGGTGCTTGACCGGCGCATTCCTGAAGTTCCGGTAGATACGGTGCGCTGCGATTCGGAATTGGGAGCCTACCAGCTGACCCAACATCTGCTTGACCTCGGCCATCGCCGAATCGCCATCCTCAGCGGGCCGTCTACCGTGACGACCGCTGCTGACCGGGTGAAGGGGTATTGCCGCGCGCTGGAAGCCGCTGGTGGTAAGCCGTTGGTGGTTTACGGCACGTTCACGCAGGAGGGCGGGTACCGGATGGCGCAGCAGGTATTGAGCGCCGCCCCACGCCCAACGGCGCTGTTTGCCGCGAACAATTTCATCGCTATCGGTGCGCTGCGGGCTTTGCGCGAAGCCGGCCTGCGCGTGCCGGAAGATGTATCTGTCGTCGCGTTTGATGATTTGCCGGCGACCATCGTGATCAATCCGTTTTTCACCGTCGCTTCCCAGCCCGCTTACGAGATGGGACAGCGAGCGACCGCGCTGCTGCTGGATCGCCTGAATGGTAAAGAGCCATTTCAGGCACAGGAAATCATCCTGCCGACGCAGTTGATCGTGCGTGAATCCAGCGCGCCGCCGAGATCGTGAAATACTGATTCGGTAACCAGACAAACTGAAAATTCGGTGGGGATGGGTTTAGTAACCCATTCCTACGGACAAACGAATGAATAATAATTCGCGGTCAACGATACCTTGTTTTTGTTTACCAACTGTTAAGGAGTAATCTCTGATGGACTCTCAAGTGTCGCGGTTACCCGCCGGTGATTCTGTTGATCCGGCGCAAGTACCCTATCGCAGCGTGTATACCGGCGCGAAAATTCCCGCTATTGGACTGGGTACGTTCGGCTCGGATCGGTTCTCCGGCGAAGTGATTGCCGAAGCCGTGAAGGACGCGGTTGAGTCGGGCTACCGGCATGTTGACTGCGCCGCCGTGTATGGCAACGAACATCTGATTGGCCCGGCGCTGCGGGAAGCGATGATGAGCGGTGTCCGGCGGGAAGACCTGTGGATTACGTCCAAGCTGTGGAACGACAAACATGACGAAAAAGACGTGATTCCGGCCTGCGAGAAGTCGCTGAAGGATTTGGGACTGGATTACCTCGACCTGTACCTGATTCACTGGCCGTTCCCGAATTACCACGCGCCGGGCGTGGATGTCAGTTCGCGCGACCCGCACGCCAAACCCTACATCCACGAAAACTACATGAAAACATGGCGGCAGTTGGAAAAGCTGGTGGAGATGGGGCTGGTGCGGCACATCGGCACGTCGAATATGACGATCCCCAAACTCAAACTGGTGCTGCGGGATGCCAGGATTAAACCGGCGGCCAACGAGATGGAACTGCACCCGCACTTCCAGCAGCCTGAATTTTTTAAGTTTGTGGTGGACAATGGCATCGTGCCGATTGGCTTTTCGCCGATTGGCTCGCCCATGCGCCCCGACCGTGACAAAACGGTGGACGATACGGTTGACATCGAAGACCCGGTGATCGTCAAAATCGCGCAGCGGTTGAACGTGCATCCGGCGGTGGTGTGCATCAAGTGGGCGGTACAGTGCGGGCAGGTGCCGATTCCGTTTTCCGTCAACCGTGACCAGTATATGAGCAACCTGCGCGCTGCCGTGACTGACCCGCTGACCGATGAAGAAATGCAGGCTATCGCGGGCATTGATAAGAACTGCCGCCTCATCAAGGGGCAGGTCTTTCTGTGGAAAGACAATCAGACCTGGGAAGACCTGTGGGATGTGAACGGCGAGATCACCCCGGCGTAACTATGGCACATCGGTACATCATCACGGTGGATGTGGGCACGTCCAGCACCAAAACGGCGCTGTGGGATGATGCGGGCTTGCTGGTAGCGGAAACGTCGCAGGCTTACACGCTGCACCGGCCTGACCCGCTGTGGGCGGAGATGGACGGTGCTGTGTGGTGGCAGGCGGTAGGCAGCACCATCCGGCAGGTAATCGCTCACAGCGGCATTCACCCGCGTGATGTGGCCGGAATCGGCGTGGATGGCGTTGGCTGGACACTGCTATCGGTTGACCGGAACGGCAACCCGCTGCACCCGGCCATGATCTGGCTGGATCGCCGCGCCGAGGACGAAACGCGCTGGATGAAGGCGCTGCCGGACGCGGACAAGCTGGTTGATCGGGTCGCCAATCCGATAGACGCGGCGTATATCACACCCAAGCTGCTGTGGCTGAAGAATCATCAGCCGGAGGTGTTTGAGGCCGCACACCGGTTTTTGACCGCTTCGGGTTTCATCGTGGCGCGATTCACCGGCGAATTCACCTGTGATTACACGCAAGCCTACGGCTATCACTTCTTCGATATTCGGCGCGAATGCTGGGACGCGGGTGCGGCAGCGCGACTGGGTATTCCGCTGGAAAAGATGCCGCGCCTGTGCGCCTGTACTGACATCGTCGGCACGGTGACGGAACGCGCGGCGGCAGACTGCGGCCTGGTGGCCGGAATCCCGGTGATCGCGGGCTGCCTGGATGCGGCTTCGGGGGCGCTTGGCGCGGGTGTGACCCGCCGTCACCAGACCAACGAGCAGGGCGGGCAGGCGGGCGGGATGGCCGTCAGTCTTGATCAGGTGGTGGTTGAGCCGCAGTTGATCTTTTCGCATCATGTGCTGCCGGGGCAGTATTTATTGCAGTCGGGCACCGTCGGCGGCGGGACGCTGAGTTGGTTTCGCGACGTGCTGGGACAGGTGGAAGTTAATGCCGCCTCGCTGACCGGGGAGAGCGTCTTTGAACAGTTCAGCCAGCAGGCGGGACAAACACCACCCGGCGCGCATGGGTTAATCTTCCTCCCGTACATGGCAGGCGAACGTACCCCACTCTGGAACAGCAGCGCGCGCGGCGTATTTTTCGGCCTGTCGTATGCGACCACACGCGGCGATTTACTGCGCGCGATCATGGAAGGCTGCGCTTTCGCCGTTTACGATAACCTGCGGATTGCCGAGGATAAGGGCGCGACTGTAACAGAATGTCTGGGATCAGGTGGGGCAACCCAGAGTGCGGTGTGGTGCCAGATTAAAGCTGACGTGTACAACAAACCGTTTATCGTCGCTCGCCGAGCCGATGGTGGCGAGGGCGGGCACAGTCTCGGCCTGTACGCGCTGGCCGCGTCCGCTGTTGGGGTGTGTGACGACGCTGGGACGTGTGTTGAACGTCTGCTGCCGCAGCGCCAGGTGTTCGAGCCGTCGCCGGAGCGACACGCACTGTATCAGGAGTTGTTCCAGGTGTACCGGAGCGTGTCGCGCAAGCTCCTCGACGATTTTGATGCGTTGGCCGAAATTAACCATAAATACGCATCGAAAAATGGCGCCTAAAATCGTCATAGAAATACGCTAATGCTCTTGAAGAAGTTAACGTGGAAATCCGTCTTGCCGGAGGGTCAATCCTCCGGCAAGTCAAAAAAGCCCACTGAAGTGGGCGTTAATATCCATCTGGTCTCAGCCTGCTTGAGCAGGCCTTGTCATTCAGCCGTAGGCTTGAGCCTGCGGCTGGTCAAAGGCTAAACCACCATGAAAGCTGCCATTCTCGAAAACAAAGGCGTCCTCACCTATTCGCCCGATGTGCCTGTGCCGAGCGTAAAACCCGGCCATGTGCTGCTGCAAGTGAAAGCCGTGTCCATCTGCGGCTCGGATATTTCGCGCTATGCCAAAGGTCACCGGATGTACCCGCTGATTCTGGGGCATGAATGTGCCGGTGTGATTGCGGACGTGGGCGCTGGCGTAAGCCGAGATTTGATCGGCCAACACGCGGCGATAATCCCGGTCGTGCCGTGTTTTGAGTGCGAAGAATGCCAGCGCGGGTATTATTCCGCCTGCCACCGCTATTCGTTTATCGGTTCGCGGCAGGACGGCGGTTTTGCCGAATATGTGGTGATGCCGGAACGTAACGCGCTCATCATCCCCGATGATATGAGGTTTGAAGAAGCGGCGCTGATCGAACCCTCCACAGTCGCGCGGCATATCCTTGATCTGGGACAGTTCCGCGCGGGACAGACGGCGGTCGTGTTCGGGGCAGGGTCAATCGGCCTGATGGTGGTACAATGGCTGCGGATTCTGGGTGCGAGCCTTATCATCTGCACCGATGTCAGCGACGACAATCTGGATACGGCGCGGCGCGTGGGAGCGAACGTTACGCTCAACCCGCAGCAGGTGGATGTGGCCGCCGAAGTCAAAAAGCTGACCGGCGACGGCGTGGATGTGGCGATTGAGGCGGCGGGCGCGCCGCAGGCATTGATGCAGACAATTGCCGTGACGCGGCCTCGTGGTTTTGTGGTCTGCGGCGGCAACCAGCCGCTGGACGCCAGCCTGCCGATGTCGTTCATCGAAGACCTGATGCGAAAGGAACTGAGTCTGGTCGGCTGTTTC
>JARKOK010000563.1 GCA_029975765.1 Aggregatilineales bacterium | reverse complement strand
GCGATTTGTTCAAAAATTCACATAGATCAATATTCCAATGGATTATTTTGTGGATAAACAGTTATTTCAGGAAATTGAAATGCTGCATGAGCGTATCTGTCAGGCGCTGGGCGACCCCAAGCGGCTGATGATCCTCTATCTGCTGAACCAGCACCAGCGCAGCGTTGGTGAACTGGCGCAGGAACTCGATACGCCTCAACCCACCATCTCCCACCATCTGAAAATTTTACGCGAACGCCATCTGGTTCGAACGCATAAAGACGGAACGACTGTGTATTACGCGCTGGCCGATACGCGGGTCATCCAGGCCATTGACGTGCTGCGCGACGTGCTGCGCGACAGCCTGGCGGCTCAGGCGCGGCTGGCTGAATTTCATGCACTGGACGCCGAGCAAAAACATACCGAGTAACCGGCGTGCGGATTTACAGCAAGACCGAGGGGGAACATTCATGAAAGGACGGCTGATTATCGGGCTGTTGGGCGGCAGCGGGTTTCTGATGCTGCTCGGCGGCCTGGCTGCCGGCTGCACGCCGGATACCTCAGCGCCCGTATTACAGCAGCGCCCCGGCACCACGCTTACCGCCGCCCCCGCCGGGACAGCGGTAGCCGTTAACCTGCCCCCCACCCAGGTGTGGCTGGAACCCTTTACCGATCAGGCGTGCCTGGACTGCCATACCAACCAGGCGCAGCTCATCGAACTGGCGAAGCCGGACGAGCCAAAGGAGTCCCTATCCGAAGGGCCTGGCTGAGGGGGGTCCGTGGCTCCGTTGGAGCCATGGCAGCGCGTCTGGATTGACGCCACCACCTATCAGACGGATACCCATTCTCAGATCAACTGCACCGACTGTCACGGCGGGCAGGCCGTTGCTGAGATGGAAACGGCGCATACCGGGTTGATCGCCTCGCCCGCAGCGGACGCGATGGCGACCTGCGGCCAGTGTCACCCCAACAACACCCCGGCCAGTATGAACAGCCTGCATTCCACGCTGCGCGGCTACGATACGGTGCTGTACAGCCGCAGCGCGCCGGAACACTACGCCGCGCTGGAAACGATGCAGGAAAACCACTGTAACGACTGCCATACCACCTGCGGCGACTGCCACGTCAGCCAGCCGAATTCGGTGGGCGGTGGGCTGCTGCGGGGGCATACCTTCGTTCGCACGCCGCCGATGAGCCAGACCTGCACCGCCTGTCATGGCAGCCGGGTGAAAAACGAGTACTTCGGCCTGAACGAAGGCGTCCCCAGCGATGTTCATTTCCGCCAGCGTATGGCCTGTTCCGACTGTCACACCTCGGACGAAATACACGGCGTGGGACTGGATGCCAACCATCGTTACGACGGGGCGCAGGAACCGGATTGTAAAGCCTGCCATGCCGGGCAGGTTGGCGTCGGGTCGGGCATCGAACAGCACGAAATTCATGGAACGGAACTGCTGTCCTGCCAGACGTGCCACAGCACGACCTATACCAACTGCGTCAACTGCCACGTAGAGCAGACGGAAAACCAGCAGCCGTTTTACACGATTGAAGATCATTCGCTGGGTTTTCTGATCGGGCGGAATCCAATCCAGAACGCCGCGCGCCCGTACCGCTACGTGCCGGTGCGCCACGTCCCGATTGACATCAATTCATTCAGCTTCTATGGCGATAACCTGCTGTCTAACTTCGACAGCCTGCCGACATGGGCTTACGCCACGCCGCACAACATCCAGCGCATCACGCCGCAGACGCAGCGCTGCACCGCGTGTCATGGGAACAACAGCGTATTCCTGACGGCGGATAAAGTCACGGCAGCCGAACAGGCCGCCAACGCCGGGGTCATCGTCGGACAAGCGCCGCCGCTGCCCCAAGGGTATGCCGACCATATCACCGGCCAGCAGCCCGCGCCGGCTGATGGCGGTGACGAAGGCTTCTGGGGCGAGGAAGCCGCGCCTGAAGCCACGCCAACGACCAGCAGCGAAAGCTTCTGGGGGGATGATACTGCCGCCCCCACCACTGCTCCGGCCAGCGGCGATGATGCCTTCTGGGGAGCGCCTGAGACCGAACCTACTGAAAGCGCGCCCGCCAGTGACGACGCTTTCTGGGGAAGTTAATTGTTCGAGTAAAAAGACTCAAGGAGTCGGGTCAATGAAGCGTTTTCTGTTCCTCGTTTTGTTAGTTATGATGATGGTCATGCCGGTTCTGGTCGTGACCGCCCAGGACGAAGCGGTGGTCGCGCGCCTGGAAGCTTACAACAGCAGCCTGCCAAAAGGCTACGGCGTCACCAGCGTCGAAGATTTCAACGTGATGCTGGTGGAAAAGACGGTCGTTCTGCTGGATGTGCGGGAAGTCGCCGAATATGAAGCGGGGCATATCCCCGGTTCGTTTAACGTGCCGATTCGCGAACTGGGTAAAAACCTCGACCTGCTGCCCGATCTGAACGCCGACATCATGGTGATCTGCAAGGGCGGCGGGCGCGCCATGCTGGCGATGGCCGCGCTGAACGTGCTGGGTTACAACAATGCCCGGATGCTCAAGGGT
>JARKOK010000369.1 GCA_029975765.1 Aggregatilineales bacterium | reverse complement strand
CGAAGCCCACCGTTCGTAAGGAGACTGCATGGCCGCCGAAACTCAACCGCTCCCCGCCTCCACTGAAAAAAGCAACCGCCAGAAACAACTGATCCTTGCCGTCAGCCGTTTGTGGGCCTGGGTGTTCCTGGCCGGGCTGATCATTTTCTTCACGCTGGCAATCTCCAGCAGCACCGGCGGTTCAGTCAATTTCCTCACGCTCCGCAACTCGCAGAACATCCTGATGGCGATCACGCCCGTCCTGCTAATGGGGCTGGGCCAGACGTTTGTGATTATCGCCGGCGGCATTGATCTGTCCGTCGGCTGGGTGATGGGGCTGGGTTCGGTCGTGTCGGCGCTGGTGATTGCCGATTTCACCAACAATCGCGGCATGGCGGAAGGGTTAGCCATCCCGCTGGGTTTCCTCATCGGTGTGCTGTCCACCGCCATTCCCGGCTTTATCAACGGCGTGATTATCGCCAAACTGCACATTCCGCCGTTCATCGTCACGCTGGGCATGTCGTTCATCGCGCGCGGCGTTTCCTTTCTGCTGTCCGGCGGCAACGTGGTCATCGGGCAGCCGCCGGGCGTACGGCTGTTTGGGAATGAGGCGCTGCTGTACCTCATCAGCGGCGAGGGCGGCGGCCTGTATTTTCTGCAAAAGCCAGATGTGACCGGCGAACTGCTACAGCGGCTTGACCGTATTTTCCCCTGGCCGGTAGTTGTGGCCGCATTTGTAACTGCCGTTCTGCTGTATGTGTTACACCGGATGCAGTTCGGGCGGCATACCTACGCCATCGGCGGCAACCGTGAAGCGGCGCTGCGGGCGGGCGTGCCGGTTGACCGGCACATCATCCTGCTGTACACGCTGTCCGGCATCACCGTCGGCATCGCCGGCGTGCTGCACACGGCGCGTTTCAACGGCGGTTCGTCCATCGCCGGCGACCCGCTGATGATGTCCTCGATTGCGGCGGTGGTCATCGGCGGCGTGAGTATGTTCGGCGGGTCGGGCAGCGTGGCCGGGACGGTAATCGGCGCGCTGATCGTCGCCGTGCTGACGACCGGGCTGGTGATGCTGAACGTGCAGCCATTCTGGCAGTACATCGTCATCGGCATTGTCGTTATTCTGGCGGTGCTGATTGATCAGGCGCGCGACCTCATCATCGGGCGCATGGAATCATCAGGGTAAGGGGTGCATCGTGGAAGCCGTTCTCTCAGCCAAAAACATCGTGAAACGCTTCGGCGGTCTGACCGCCGTTAACCGTGTCAGTCTGGACGTGTACCCCGGTGAAGTGGTCGGGCTGGTGGGCGACAACGCCGCCGGGAAGTCCACGCTCATCAAGTGCATCTCCGGCGTGTACCACCCCGACGAAGGCGAAGTGTATTTTCAGGGGCAGCGCGTTCATTTCGCCCGCCCGATTGACGCGCGTAGGGCCGGGATTGAAACGATCTATCAGGATTTGGCGCTGGCGGGCAATCTCGATGTGCCGGCCAACATCTTTCTGGGGCGTGAGGTCAAAACCGGGCGGCTGATCCGCTCGCTGGATGAAGACCACATGCTGCGCGAATCCGAGATGATTCTGAAAAGTCTGGAGATACGTTTTCCCAGCCTGCGGATGCCGATTGACAAACTCTCCGGCGGGCAGCGGCAGGCGGTAGCGATTGCCCGCGCGATGTACTGGGATGCCAGATTTATCATCATGGACGAGCCGACCAACAATCTGGGCGTGGTCGAGCAGCGCAAAGTGCTGGAACTGATTCGCCGCCTGAAAGATCAGGGCGTGCCGGTAATCCTCATCAGTCACACCATGCCGGATGTGTTCGCCGTGACCGACCGGATTGTGGTTATGCACCGGGGCCATAAAGTCACGGAGAAACAGACCGCCGCCACCAACAGTTCCGAAATCGTGGAATACATGGTCGGTGCGAAGGACGACACCCGCGCAATGGCGTAATAAATAGTCATGGCGGTATCCGCGACAGGCGCATGAACAATCGCGCCTGTCGCTTTTTTGTTCGCAATACAGTAAAATATATCGTATTCACGAATAAAAAGGTCTGTTCAGTATGTTCAAGGGTGTATCGTTCGATCAGTTTGTCTATGATTATCCATCAGAACGAATCGGTCAATCACTCATCATTCAGGCGGACTGCTTCGAGTGGTTGAGCCGCATCCCGGAAAATACGCTACATGCCGTTGTGACCGACCCACCTTATGGCGTAAAAGAATACAATGCGGACCAACTTCGGAAACGTGAAAATGGCAGCGGCGGTATCTGGCGCATTCCTCCATCATTTGATGGACATCAGCGTTCACCATTACCGCGCTTCACCGCCCTGAACAGCCGCGAATTAGCAACCCTTAATCACTTCTTTGAGGCCTGGTCAAAGCTGGTTACGCGGGCTTTGCGCCCTGGTGGGCACGTTTTTCTTGCCAGTAATGCCTATTTATCGCAGATTGTCTTTTCGGCTCTGGTCAAAGGCGGGCTGGAATTCCGGGGGGAAATCATTCGTCTTGTCCAAACCTTACGCGGGGGTGACCGCCCGAAAAATGCCGAGTCTGAGTTTCCATCTGTTTCTTCTCTGCCACGTGGTGGTTACGAACCGTGGGGACTGCTGCGAAAGCCGCTGCTGCCCGGTATGAAAGTGAGCGACTGCCTGCGAGAATTTCAGACGGGCGGCTTACGTCGCCTGCCGGATGGTCGCCCCTTTAACGATGTAATACCAAGTGAGCGTACCCCACAGCAGGAACGTCGAATCTCCAGCCATCCCAGTCTGAAGCCTCAATCGCTCATGCGGCAGCTTGTCTACGTATCCTTGCCTTTGGGAGAGGGGATTATTGCTGACCCGTTCATGGGATCGGGATCAACGATTGCGGCAGCCGAAGCGGTGGGAATAGGTGCGGTCGGTGTCGAACAAAACGCGGAGTATTACGAAATGAGCCGGACGGTAATTCCGGCATTGGCTGCCCTGACCACCAAACACGATGGACTGCGCCGCCAACTGTCGTTACCATTTTAACCGACGTCTCGGTAAATCCAGTTTGCCACCAGCTTTTGATAACCGGATTGATTTACGCTGGCTGTGATGGTGCGGCGGCTCGTTTCTGTGCGGCCTGAGAATGTCCAATCCTCTTTGGTCAGAGCAGCGCCAACCACCATCACAAACCGAAAGGGTTTAGGCGTTATGCCCTTTGTAGTATCGGCTGGCCGATTACTGTCAAATACAAACACCATTAACCAGCTTTCTTCGGGGTTATGCCCCTGCCAACCCTGACGATAGCGAGAAGCTTTGATCTCAATTCCTTCGTGGGTGTATTGAACAGCATCATCGGGATACCGGTTGGCGGGAACGAGATCAGGATGCCCATTATGATACTGATTGCGAACGAGTGTCTTACAGTATTTGGGTAATGCCGTGCTGATAAACTCGCCAACAATACTGCTGAAGTTCGCTGGCATGAGCATGGTTTCGAGGCGTGCGATACCTCTGGTATAAAGCTGTTGGTTGATAAAACCCAAAAATTCAACAAAATCCTGCATAGCCTGGTGAATGCGTTCGGTTGAACAGCCATAGGGGATGACGGCATCGGGGTTAAAACCAGTTGCCGAAGCCGGATGCGGCTGACAGGCTGCATGTTCCAGAAAATCACTCATACATTTTCTCCCCCATCATTCTCTCCTCGTATCCCTCATATACGACCACCGGCAGCGGGCCGGCGGCCAGCCAGTAATCCAGCACCGGCTTCAGCAGCGGCCATTCGTCGCTGCGGCCCAGCGGCGCAATCGCCAGGCTGTGGAGGCCGTATAACCGGTAATCGCGCGCGACAGTCATCACCGCCGTTTCGACGTACCGCAGCCGCGTGGGTCCCTGCGCCGCTTCGCGGACGACCCAGAACATGAGCTGCGGCTGTGACTCGCGCCATATCCAGAAATCGCCGGGCTGAATTCGCCCATGCTGGCACTGCTTGCGGTAGCTGGCGAAGGCCGCCGGGTAGGCATCCAGCAGGCGGGTTTCCAGCGCGCCAACTTCCATCTTCGCACGCGCGTTGTAACCAAACACCAGCGTTTGCTGGCGTGTCAGAAGGGGGTCGCCGGATACATAAGAGAGGGGCATCAGTATCTGCAAAAAACAGAAGGGCGGGTTTTGAAACCCGCCCCTGCAGAACATTTCTGATTGATTACACTGCGCCGCCGCCGAGGTCGAGGCGGATGCCCGGCCCCATCGTGGAGGTCATCACCGCGCGGCGAATGTACGCGCCCTTGACCGATGAGGGGCGCTGGCGCTGCACCGCGTCCAGAACGGCCTGCGCGTTTTCCAACAGGCGCTGCTGGTCGAAGCTGGCTTTACCCACCGGAATATGCAGGTTGCCGGTTTTGTCGTTGCGGAATTCCACACGACCGGCCTTCAGTTCGTTGATCGCGCGTTCCAGGTCAGCCGGCTGCACCACCGTACCAGCCTTCGGATTCGGCATCAGACCACGCGGGCCAAGCACGCGGGCGATACGCCCGACGCGCCCCATCATCGCCGGAACGGCGAGCGCGGCGTCAAAATCCAGCCAGTTTTCTTTCTGGATGCGTTCGATCAACTGGTCGCTGCCGACGATTTCAGCCCCGGCGGCTTCGGCGGCGCGGGCGTCTTCACCTTCGGCAAAGACGAGCACGCGCACGGTTTTACCCAGACCGTGCGGCAGCAGCACGGTGCTGCGCACCTGCTGGTCGCTGTGGCGGGGGTCAATCCCCAGGCGGAAGTGCAGTTCAATCGTTTCGTCAAACTTGGCCGTCGCCCCCTGCTTCGCCAGAGCAACCGCCTGCTCCAGCGAGTACAGTTTGTCTTGATCAACCAGTTTGGCGGCGGCGGCGTAACGTTTACCCTGTTGTGTCATTGTGTGTTTTCTCCCTGTGGTCTGCGGGCGCGGCGCGCCCTCCCACAATTACTAAAGTTTTCAGTCGTCAGTTTTCAGTGATATAAGCTGTCGTTCTACTGATAACTGACACCTGATTACTGATAACTAATCAACAATTTCCACGCCCATATTGAGGGCGGTGCCTTCGATCTGACGAACCGCGCCTTCCAGATCGAGCGCGTTGGTATCCTTGAGCTTGATTTCAGCGATTTCACGCACCTGCTTACGAGTAAGCTGACCGACCTTCACCGTGTTCGGATTGGCCGACCCCTTCTCGATACCGGCGGCGCGTTTAATCAGGAAACCGGTCGGCGGGCTTTTCAGGATGAACTTAAACGAACCATCGCTGAAAATCGTGATTTCTGCCGGGACGACCTCACCCATGCGGTTGCTGGTGCGGGCGTTGTATTCCTTGCAGAAGGCCATCAGGTTGATGCCGTGCTGCGCCAGCGCCGGGCCAATGGGCGGCGCGGGGGTGGCTTTACCCGCGTTAATTTGCAGGGTGACGATTGCCTTGATTTTCTTTGCCATAATGTCCTCGTTTCGGTCGCAAGACGCGATCAGCTTTTCAAATGAAAAGTGCGAGTATTGTAATGGCTGTCACGCAGAAACAACAGGGGCAAGTCTCGCCGGAAGTTCAGAACCTGTCCAGCAGCCCGATTGGCCTGGCAGGGGCGACCACGCCGGCGCGCACTACTCCGGTTCTATGGGCTGGCGTTCGCGTTCCAGCAGGGCGGCCTTGCGGCTTAAGCCCCAGCGATACCCGCCCAGGCCGCCATCCTCGCGCACGGCGCGGTGGCACGGGATGACCAGCGACACCGGATTACGGGCGCAGGCGCTGCCGACGGCGCGAGCGGCGGTCGGCTGGCCGATGGCGTTAGCGATCTGCTGGTAGGAACGCGCTTCGCCGTAAGGGATGTCCCGCAGCGCCTGCCAGACGCGCCACTGAAAGGCCGTCGCGCGCACATCGAGCGGCAGTTCAAGGTGCGGCTGGTGGCCGTCGAGGTGGCGCAGAATCGTCTGCACCCAGCCATTCAGATACACAGTATCCCGGTAGATGTCGGCGGCGGGAAACTCGGTTCGTAGTTCGGTTTCGAGATCGGTGGGGGTATCGCCCAGGCTGACAAAACACACACCGCGTTCGGTCGCTGCCACCAGCAGGCTGCCGAGCGGGCAGTCTACCACCGTATACAGAATCGTCATTCCCTGTCCTCCCTGTTGGTAAACGGCGGGCGTCATGCCCATTTGATCGGGGGCGCGTTCGTACAACCGGCTGCTGGAACTGTAACCCACCTCGTACAGCGCGGTGGTGACGCTGCTGCCGGTTTTAAGCTGCGCTTTCAGGCGTTCCAGGCGGCGGGCTTCGGCGTACTGCCGGGGCGAAATGCCCATCGCCCGTTTGAACACCCGCTGCAAATGCTGCGGGCTGAGGCTCACCACCGCGCCCATATCGGCCAGCGTCAGCCGTTCGCCGGCATGGGCGCTGATGTAAGCGCACAGCCGCTCCACGATTTCGGCTTCAAACGCCTGCGTGTTCGGGCTGCACCGCTTGCACGGGCGAAAGCCCGCCTTCTCGGCTTCCAGCGGATTCTGGTAAAACGTGACATGCTCACGGCGGGGGTGGCGCGCCGGGCAGGATGGACGGCAGTAAATGTGCGTCGTCTGCACCGCTGTTACAAAAGCACCGTCATACCGCGCGTCACGGTTCAGGACGGCCTGCCAGCGGTCGGTATCGTTCAGCGGTGGGGTGATGGTCATCGCGCCTCCGGTTGCCTGACGGGATCGGGCGGCTCCAACGCGCCGCGCTACAATTTCCAGAATAGCCGAAGGCGCGGGGCGTGTCTATCTGTTTCTTGCGCTCAATGTGCTTTAAAACGCGGCAGCGCCGGGGGGAACGGCGCTGCCAGACCACAGGGAGTAAACCGGGAAAGTTAGTCGTTGGATCGTTCGCCGGGATACCGGTAGCGGCGCACCGCGTAGGTCGGCTCGGTTTCGCTGGTATCCGCTGCGCCGGGTGTGGCGCCGCGCCGTTCTTCGGCCAGATCAACCGCCGTATAGGGATCAGCTTTGGGGTCGAACCCGCGCCAACCGCGCATCCGCCACTGGGTCACACGCTGCTCAATATCA
>JARKOK010000539.1 GCA_029975765.1 Aggregatilineales bacterium | reverse complement strand
GTTCCTGCGCTGCGATGAACCGGCGGTCGGTCATGTCTCACCCGAAAAATAAAAAGGCGGTTCCGCCGCGCGTGACGAAACCGCCATGATGAACATGGTGCTGGTTTGATCGCCCTCGCCTCGGCAGGAAAATTAAGCGTTGCGCGCCTGCTGTCTGTGGCAATTGCTTACCTGGGGGTGATTATAGGGGATGGGGTACAGGGGGTCAAGGGGGAGAAAACCGCCCGCCGTCAGGGGGATTTGTTACGCAAAATTGACGCCCGATTCAGGTGGGGTACAATCATGCTCGTCATCCCACAGCCTTGCCACCGGCCTGCTGGATGACCGTTTTTTATCTTCACAGGGAAGTCTGAACAGGAAACATTTATGAACAGTGCCACGCCCCTTCGCCCGGTCGAACCTGCCGATCTATTCCGGTTTCAGTTTGTTACGTCCGGTGTCCTGTCGCCTGACGGCACCCACGTCGCTTATACAGTCTCTCATGTCAACGCTGAGGAGGACAAAGAGTACAGCGCCATCTGGCTGCTGGCGCTGGCCGCCGGCGACACCCGCCAGCTAACCAGCGGCACGGCGGTGGACGCCGGCCCCTGCTGGTCGCCCGATGGCCGGCAGATCGCGTTTATGTCCACCCGGCAGGAAAAAGCGCAGCTTTACGTGATCCCGGTGGACGGCGGCGAAGCGCGCCAGCTCACGCACTTCAAACAGGGCGTAGGCGGCAAACCGGTCTGGTCGCCGGATGGCAAACACATCGCGTTTACGGCGGTGCCGGTCGAAGAACCGCGCCCGGCGGACAAACCCTACCGCGTCAGCCGCCACGTCTACCGCTTTAACGAGATGGAATACCTGGACGACGTGGTGCAGGACATCTATGTCATACCGGCGGCGGGCGGCGAGCCGCGCCGCGTGACCCATGACGGCTGGATGAACGCCAACCCGCAGTGGTCGCCCGATGGCAAAAGCCTGCTGTACCTGGCTTCGATGAACCCGGACAGCCTGAAGGCGTTTCATCCCCACGTCCGCCTGGTCAACCTGCTGGATAATTCCGTGCGCGACCTGACCGGCAGTTGGGGCGATGTGTATGCCGTTTCGTGGCTGCCGGACGGCGAACGCATCGTCTTTATCGGCCAGCCGAACGGGCTGCCGATTGGCTCCAAGTCCGATCTGTGGGTGCTGTCCGTCAGCGGCGGCCAGCCGGAATGCCGCACCGCCGGCCTCAAGGTAGGGGTGGGCGGCGGCATGGAGCCGGATATGCCGGTGTTCAGTTATCTGACGACCGTGCCGCTGGCGAAGGATGGGCAGACCGCCTATGCCGGCGTGCAGATCGGCGGTACGGAGCAGGTGTATGCTGTCGCCCTGACCGGGGCGGAACAGGTTACGCCGCTGCTGACCGGCGACCGCGCCTGTATGCTGCAAGATGCCAGCGCCCACCACCTGCTGTATATCGCCAGCACGATGCACACCCCGACCGATTTATACGTCGCTGATCTCGACGGCAGTAATGAACGCCGCCTGACGGCGCTCAACGATGATCTGCTGGCGCAGCTTGAACTGCCCGACGTGGAACACCTGCTGTTCCCCGGTGTGGATGGCGTGGAAGTCGAGGGATGGCTGATGCTGCCGCGCCGGGGGGACAGACCGCACCCCACCATCCTGCTCATTCACGGTGGCCCGCACAGCGCGTTCGGGCACATCTTCCATTTTGACTGCCTGATGCTGTGCGGCGCGGGCTATGCCGTGCTGCGCGTGAATCACCGCGCGTCAACCGGCTACGGCGACGAATTCTCGACGGCCATCAAGGCCGACTGGGGCAACCTGGATTATCAGGACCTGATGGCCGGGGTGGATTACGCGGTCGCCAGAGGGCTGGCCGACCCCGACCGGCTGGGTGTAACCGGGCTGTCCGGCGGCGGCAACCTGTCCTGCTGGATTGTCGGCCAGACCGACCGCTTTAAAGCCGCCATCCCGCAGAATCCGGTCACGAACTGGGTCAGTTTTTACGGCGTGAGCGACATCGGTGTGTGGTTCGCGGTGGAGCAGATGGGCGGCCACCCGCACGAAATCCCGGAGATTTACGCGAAGTGCTCACCGATCACCTACGCGCACCGCTGCAAGACCCCCACCCTGCTGATCCAGAGCGAGCATGACTGGCGCTGCCCGCCGGAACAGTCCGAGCAGTTTTACACGGTGCTGAAGGCCAACGGCTGCACGGTTGAGATGCTGCGGCTGCCGAATGCCGCCCACGCCGCCAGCATTACCGGCGCGCTGGCGAACCGCCGCGCCCACAACGACGTATTGTTAGAGTGGATGAATCGTTACGTATTGGGCAAGACCGCCAAATAGCGCCGTCGAAATTGGTATGAGTTGGCGCGGCAGACCCGGCGGGAGTGCGTTATATTCTGTAACCTATGGTAGTTGTGTACTGGCCTGAATACTGTTAAAGGAGACCTGCGATGAAACGTTTTATCCTTATGTTAGTCGTGCTGCTGCTGGCCGTCTCGGTCGCAGCCGCGCAGACCAGCCCGGATACGCTGATCTGGTCGCTGACCGGCGGCGATATCTCCACGCTCAATCCGGTTCTGGCGACGGATGGCAATTCGCTGACCGTATCAGCCGCGATTTTTGGTGGGCTGGCCTTCACCGACCCGGACACCGGCCTGCCGCTACCCGGCCTGGCAACGTGGGAAATATCGGATGACGGCCTGCAATATACCTTCACCATCAAGGATGAGGCAGTCTGGAGCGACGGCACACCCGTCACTTCGGCGGACGCCAAGTTCACCTATGACGCGGTGATGTCGGACGTGGTGGAATCGCCGCGCAAAGCCGACATGTCGGCCATCTCCAGCATTGAAATCGTGGATGACAAAACCTTCGTCGTCACGCTGGCGTCATCCAACTGCACCATCTGGGGCAGCGCGTTCGGCTCACTCGTGCCGCTGCCGGCGCACAAATACGCCGCCGACTTCAGCGACTTCATGACCAGCGACTTCAACACCGCGCCCGATATTGGCAGCGGCCCGTACCTGTTTGCCGAACGCAGCGCCAGCGAATACGTCCGGCTGTCAGCCAACCCCAGCTACATTCTGGGCGAACCGAAGATTCCCTACCTGCTGTTCCGCATTATCGCTGACCCGGCCACGCTGAACCAGGCGCTCCAGACCAACACGGTGGACTACGCCTTCATGTACCCCGACCAGTTGGAGCAGCTTCCCGAACCGGACGCCTTCAACAATTTCCTGTTTCCCAACAACAACACGCCGATTGTGGTCATGAACTACCAGGATTCGGAGAATCCGCAGGCGGCTTATGACGCGGACGGCAATCCGGTCGAACTGACGCCGAACAAGTTCTTCGGCGACATCCGCGTGCGGCAGGCCGTGGCGATGGGTTACGACAAGGCGGCGCTGGCGCTGACGCAGGGCGAAAACTCCGGCAGCGTGCAGCTGACCGGCCCGGTAACACCCGCGTTCTACGCCACCTATGATATGTCGGGCATCGAACCCTGGCCGTATGACCCCGAACAGGCCAAAGCCCTACTGGACGAAGCCGGCTGGGTGGATACCAATGGCAACGGCATCCGGGATAAGGATGGTGTGGAATTTGAAGTGGAACTGGTCTACAGCCCGCTGGTTGACCTGTGGGCCAACATCGCCACCGTGCTTCAGGATCAGCTCGGCCAGATTGGCATCAAGGTCAACGTCAACACGATGGAATGGAGCGCCTATCTGTCGGAAGTGCTGCTGCCCTACAAATATGACATCACCATCGTCGGTTTCGGCGGCGGCACGCAGATTGACGGCATCGCCTACAATCTGCTGAACAGCAAGAACGTGATCCCGAACTCCGGCTTTAACCTGGCCGCCTACGTGAACCCGGAGATGGACGCGCTGCTGGAACAGGCACGCACGCTGCCCGGCTGCGACGTAGCCGAACGCGAGAAACTGTACCAGCAGGTGCAGCAGATCTCCCGCGACGACGTGGCCTATGACTGGACAGTGAGCACGACCGCCGTGAACGTGTTCAACCGGCGCGTCACGGATGTGACCTACGGCCAGTGGGACGGCGGCGGGGTTGGCCTCACCGTCTACCAGTGGGGTCTGACGCCGTAATTCGATGGCAGACAGCGGGGCGCTCAAATGAGCGCCCCGTTTTTTATTTCCGCCGGTTGGTGCGTGGGTCGAGCGCGTCCCGCAGGCCGTCGCCCAGGATGAAGAAACACAGCACCGTGATGGCGATCATAATGCCCGGCCAGACCACCAGATGCGTGCCGGTGTTAAAATACTGCCGCGCCGAGGTGAGCATATTCCCCCAGGACGGCGTGGGCGGTCGCACCCCCAGCCCCAGATAACTTAACCCCGACTCCACCAGAATCAGGCTGCCAGCGTCTACCGTCAGCGAGATGATGACCAGCGATACCACATTCGGCAGAAAATGGTGCAGCAGCAGGCGGCGCGCCGGCGCGCCCAGGGCGCGGGCGGCCAGCACAAATTCACGCTCTTTCAGCGCCAGCACTTCCCCGCGCACCAGCCGCGAGGTGCTGATCCAGCCGAGCAGCCCCAGCAGCACGATCAGAATTTCCGGCGATGGGCTGAAAATCACCGACACCAGAATAAGCAGAAATATACTCGGAATGGATGACAGCGTGCTGATGAACCAGTTAATCACATCGTCCAGCCGCCCGCCGTAATAACCGGCCAGCATCCCGATCACCAGGCCAATCGTGATGGACATCAGGCTGGCGCCATAAGCCACGCCCAGCGACACCCGCCCGCCGTACAGCAGCCGCACCAGTTGGTCGCGGCCCAGTTGGTCGGTGCCGAGGATGTTGTTCTGATACCCCGGCGGCTTGTAGCGGTTCACGATATCGGTGCGTTCAGAGTTCACACCCAGCGTTTGTTCGACCAGCGGCGGCGCGAAGATACACGCCAGCGTCAGCAGCAGCAGAATAACCAGCGTTGCCAGCGTCAGTTTATCGCGGCGCACGTGCCGCACCGCCTCCGCCCACAGCGAATGGGATTGATGGTCGGCTTCCCGCAGTTTAACGATCTGGTTGGGGGGTAAGGAACGAGCAGAATCAGTTGCGGCCATCGTTAAATTCCTACTGTAGACGAATACGCGGATCAACCAGACTGTAGGCGAGGTCGGTAAACAACAGCCCCAGGATGTACATCACCCCACTGACAAATACCGTCCCCATGATGACGGGATAATCACGCTGCGAAACGGCATCAATCGTCAGCCGGCCCAGACCCGGCCAGCTAAACACCTGCTCGATGATGACGGCGCCGCTTAACAGGAAGCCGATGGAGCCACCAAACAGAGTGACGATAGGCAGCAGCGCGTTGCGGATAATGTGCCGCAGATAGACGTAGACGTTGCGTAAGCCTTTGGCATAGGCCGTCCGCACGTAATCCTGCCCCATCACTTCCAGCACTTGCAGCCGGGTATAACGTGATATAACGGCGATGATACCCATCGCCAGCACCGTCACCGGCATCAGCATGTACGGCACGGAGTCCAGCAGGCGGTAATCGGCGGCGGGTCGGGTGATGTCGCGCATCCCGCTCATCGGCAGCCAGCCCAACTGCACGCTGAAAATAATGATGAGGATCAAACCTAACCAGAAGGCCGGGACGGCGCTGCCCACCACCGAGAGAAACCGTGCCACCTGATCGAACCACGAACGGTGGTAAATGGCCGCCAGCAGGCCGACCAGGATACCCACCACGTACCCGACGATGATCGCCGGCACCGCCAGCAGCAGCGTGGCCGGGATGCGCTCGCCGATCACCTCGCTCACCGGACGTTTGAGGGCAATCGAATTACCCAGATCACCCCGCAGAATGCCCCGGCGCGTGCCAGCCACGTCGCCTTCGCCGTCACCATCCACGTCAATCCGTGTCCAGTCGTTGCCGATCAGCCAGTACAGATACTGGACCAGCGGCGGCTGATCGAGACCCAACTGCCGCCGGAGAATGGCGGTGGCTTCCGCCGTCGCGTTGGGGTTAAACGTGATTCGGGTCACCGGGTCGCCCGGTGTTGCCAGCATCAGCAGGAAGGACAGCACGGTGATACCGAACAAAGTCGGGATGGCCTGTAACAGACGGCGTATCAGAAATCGGTTCATTGGATCGTCCTAAAACCTGGCGGCACAGCCTCAAACCGGAATGACAGCAGCCGGACGCAGCGTAATTTTGGTAACAGATCATAACCCGCGCGGCGGGCAGTGTAAAGCAAATTGGACTGCTGAACGAGGAAATTGGTCACAACCGGCGGGGGCACGACCAGCGCGCCCCCGCGCGGGGTTTAACTCTGTTCCGCCAACACCCGGCTGGTAAAGGCCAGCATCATTTCCTGCTGTTTGACACGCTCCTCGTTATCCAGCGAGCCGTGTCCAGCGTCAAACCAGTACACCTGCGGCGGCTTGCCCAGCGTTTCCAGCTTTTGAATGAAGGCGCGCATCTGGCGTTCCGGGCAGCGGGTATCGTTCCGCCCCTGAATGATGAGCAGCGGCGCGCGAATCTGGGCGGCGTAAGTGATCGGCGAACCGGCGGCATAGGCCGCGTGTTTCTCATCGGGTGTGCCGCCAAACAGCGCCACCTGATACCCGCGCAGCAGTTCGGCCTGATCTTCGTACATCAGAAACCAGTCTGCGATGCCCACCACCGCCATACCCCCGGCCCACAGGTCAGGCGCGCGGCCAATCGTTTGCAGCGTCAGGTAGCCGCCGTAGGACGCGCCGGTGAGGAACACCGCCCCCGGCGCGGCGATGCCGCTGTCCACCAGCCACTGCCGCGCGGCCACCACATCATCCACTTCTACCGTACCCAACTGCCCCAGAATCGACTCCTGAAACGCCTGCCCGAAGGTGGTTGACCCCCGGTAGTTGACCGACAGCCAGGCATATCCGTGATCGAGCCAGGCCTGGGCTTCCGGGTCGTAGTCGTTAAGCTGCGCCGAGGTTGGGCCGCCGTGCATATTGATGATGGTTGGAAACGGGCCAGTCCCTTCCGGGACGGCGACCCACGCCTGAATCTGCGCGCCGCTGGTCGAGGGGAATGTGACCGAGCGCCAGGGCAGGCTGGGCGGCGCGTCGTCCGACGACAGCAGGCGGCGGATAATCTGCCCATCCGTAGGATTCATCAGCACCAGACCGGGCGCCTGCTCTGCCGATGAGGCTGTCACCAGAATCGCGCCGTCGTCGGTGAAACTGGCCGCGCCCAGCGGCGACCCCCAGAAAGCGCCATACGTGCCGGGCGCGTGGGGCACCGGCTGGAGGTCGCTGGTATCCAGATGGTACAGGTAAAGCTGCGTCTGCGCGTGCGAAAACAGGCACAGCAGCAGGCGCTGGCCGTCCGCCGACCAGTCACAAATCTGCAC